>NZ_CP108444.1:0-300000 GCF_041435355.1 Streptomyces sp. NBC_01276 | reverse complement strand
GTCCCCGGCCCGCAGTTCCACCACCCGGTGGGCCAGCCCCAACCGCTGCAGCGCCGTCTCCGCGTGCCCGGTCAGCAGCTCCAGCTCCCCGGCGGCCCGCTCGGGCCGGCAGATCCGCACCAGCTCGACCTTCTCGAACTGGTGCAGCCGCACCAGCCCCCGGGTGTCGCGCCCGTACGAGCCGGCCTCCGCCCGGTAGCAGGGCGTGAACGCGGTCAGCGCCAGGGGCAGTTCGCCCTCCTGGAGGGTCTCCCCGCGGTACAGGTTGACCAGCGGCACCTCCGCCGTCGGGATCAGCAGCAGGTCCCGGTCGGCGGCGGTCGTCAGGAACAGGTCGTCCTCGAACTTCGGGAGCTGCCCGGTGCCGGTCATCGTCTCCCGGGTCACCAGGTGCGGCACCCCGTGCTCGGTGTACCCGTGCTCGGTGGTGTGCAGGTCCAGCAGGAACGCCGCCAGCGCCCGCTCCAGCCGGGCCCCCGCGCCCCGGGTCACCGCGAAGCGCGAGCCCGACAGCCGCGCCGCCCGCACCTGGTCCAGGATCCCGAGGCGGGTGCCGATGTCCACGTGGTCGCGCGGGGTGAACTCGAAGCCCGGCACCTCGCCCCAGACCCGGCGCACCACCGGCGGATCCTGCTCGGTCCCGTCGGGGACGTCCGCGTGCGGCAGGTTGGGCACGGCCAGCAGCAGCGAGCCGAGCCCCTCCTCCGCCTCCCGGAGTTCCTCCGACACCGCCCGCAGGCGTTCCTTGGCCTCCTGGATCCGGGCCCGGGCGGCCTCGTCGGGGCGGACGCCGCTGCGCGCGGAGCGGTTCTGCTCGGCCCGCAGCTTGTCCCGTTCGGCGATGAGCCGGGCGCGCCGTTCCGTCAGGTCGCTCAGGGCGGCCCGGTCCAGCGGGTGTCCGCGTCGTGCCAGGGCGGTGTGGGCCTCGTCCTGGAGCAGGCGGTGCGGGTCGTGCATGACGGCTCCTCGGTTCAGGGGATGTCGGCGGTGTCGTGCGCGGCGGTGGCCAGGTCGCGGTACCGCTGCGGACACCGGGCCCGCAGCCATCCGGCGTAGCCCAGCCCGCCGAGCGCGGCACCGACCATCAGCCAGGGGATCCGGTTGACCCAGGCGGAGGTGGTGCCGGTGACCAGGGGGAAGTTGTCCAGCAGCAGCACCAGGGCGCCCACCAGGCCGACGAGGGCCAGGGCCGGGGCCAGCCGGGTGCGCCACCAGTGGGCGTCGGGGTGCCGGCGGAAGAAGACCAGTACCGCCACGGCCACGGCGGCCTGCAGGCCGACGATCCCGACCGTGCCGAGCGCCAGCATGGTGGTGGCGAGGTTCGTGTACGGGTGCGCCCCCGCGAGCGCGAACAGGGCGCAGACGACGGCCGTGGCCACCGACAGCACCACGCTCGCCCGGTACGGGGAGGCGTGCCGCGGGTGGATCCGGGCGAGGGAGGCCGGCAGGACCCGCTCGCGGCCCAGGACGAACAGGTAGCGGTTCGCGGCGGTGTGCAGCCCGAGCAGGGCCCCGAACAGGCTGGTGCAGAGCAGCACCTGCATCACGCTCGTGGCGAAGGTGCCGAGGTAGTCGTCGGAGAGGTGGAAGAACAGGTCGCCCAGTTCCCTCCCGGCCCGGTCCGTGACCCGGTCGGCGCCGACCGCCCCGACCGCCGCCCAGCTGATCACCGCGAAGAAGACGGTGATCAGGACGACGGAGGTGTAGGTGGCCACGGGAACGCTGCGCCTGGGGTCGCGGCTCTCCTCGCCGTAGAGCGCCGCCGCCTCGAAGCCCACGTAGGAGATCAGGGCGAACATCAGCGCCACCCCGAGGCCCGGGGAGAACACGGTGTCCGGACGGAAGGAGGCCGCGGGCAGGGTGTCCGCCCCGTGGCGCACCCCGATGGCCAGCGCGAGCAGCCCCAGCACGGCCACCTCGGCGACCATCAGCACCGCCAGCAGCCGGGCGCTCAGGTCGATCCGCCGGTAGCCCATGACCGCCGTCAGCGCGAGGGCCGCGCCCGTCCACACCGGCCAGGGAACAGGCAGGTGGTGGGCGGTGGAGACCAGTTCGGCGAAGTACCCGAAGGCCCCGGCGACGCCCGCGACCGCCGCCGTGTAGGCGACGACGGCCGTCAGCCCGCCGGCGACGGCGAGCGGCCGGCCCAGACCCTGACCGATGTACGTGTAGAAGCCGCCCGCACCCACCACGTGCCGGCTCATCGCCGCGTAGCCGACGGAGAAGCACAGCAGGATCAGCCCGGCCAGGGCGAAGGTGGCGGGCACCCCCGCCCCGTTGCCGATGGCGTAGGCGAGGGGCACCGAGCCCACCACTCCGGACATCGGGGCCGCCGCGGCGACCACCAGGAACACGATCCGGGGGGTGGTCAGGGTCCGGCGCAGCGCGGGCGGGGCGGACTCGCGGGTGCCTCTCGCGGGGATCGTCGAGGTCACCGGGTCACCTCGGGTGGTTGCGGATGATGTCGACGGCCTCGGGGATGCCCATGTACGGCAGCCGTACCTCGGCCATGTCGTCGGTCCACTGCTCGGCGAGGTCGTAGCGCTGCTTCGGGGTGGTCTCCAGCAGCCTGCAGCCGGGGAACACCTCGTAGCCGTCCAGGAGTTCGGCGTGCGCGAACATGCCCTGCTGGAAGAGCTCCTCGCGCTCCAGCACGAACTCCTCCGACGGCAGCTCGTCCCACAGCCGCCGGCCGCGCCGGATCAGCTCGATCAGCCGCGGCCGGTAGGAGGGGTTGCGGGCCAGGTGCTCGCGGACGATGGAGCTGCCGACGGTGAGGTGGCGGATCTCGTCGATGGACGCCCCGCGCGCGATCTCGGCGGCGGCCGGGTCCAGCAGGGTCCACTTGCGTTCGCTCAGCTCGGCGGCGGGGGCCAGGACGCCCTCGATGACGATGGTGAACACCGCGACGGCGCCGATGAAGTCGCCCTCGTCGCGCACCACGGAGGTGGCGAACTCGGCGATCGGGTTCAGTACCCGCTTCGTGTAGTCGGCGCCCTGCTCCTTGATGAAGTCCAGCAGCCCGGCCTGCGGCACCCCGAGGTCGGTGAGGTGCTTGCGGAAGATCATCGCGTGCCGGGCCTCGTCGATCACCTGGGTGGTGAAGAACTCCTGCTCGACGACGCCGGGCGCGCCGATCACGTAGTGCGAGAGCACCTCGACCGCGCGGGTCTCCGCCAGCGAGCGGTTGCCCAGCTCCAGCACGAGGGCCTGGCGCAGCGGCCCGTCCTCGCGCATGTGGGCGGGGGTCTCGGCGTCGTGGCCGGCCTCGGCCCGCCCGCGCAGGGTGCCCTGGGCGACGGCCGACAGCCAGTACCCCAGGTCGCACTCCTCGGCGGTCAGGGTCATCTCCTGGGCCCCGTCGAGCAGGTTGGGCGCGCGGTCCCAGTCGGCCTCGACGGGGATCTGCGGAACGCTGGTCATGACACAACCTCACTGGGGGAAGCGGGTACGGACACGGAGGCGGCCGGGGTGACGCACGCGCTGTGCATCCGGCCGGCGAAGCTGAGCATCGGGGAGTCGACGGTGTGGCTGCCGCCCGTGACCTCGGCGAGGAGCATGTCGTGGTCGCCGACCTGGTGCCAGCCCAGGACCCGGCAGGCCATGTGGGCGAGGCTGCCGCCCAGCAGCGGGGCGCCGGTGAGCGGGTCGGTGGTCCAGTCGAAGCCCTCGAACTGGGCGTCGCCGAGGGGGCGTCCGGGGTTGGCGAAGCGGCGGGCCACGTCGTCCTGCGCCGAGCCGAGCACGTTCACCGAGAACCTGCCCGCCCGGCGGACCATGCCGGCGAAGGTGGAGGTGGGCCGCAGGCAGGCGCCCAGCACCAGCGGGTCCCGGGAGAGGGTGACCACGGCGCTGGCGGTGGTCCCGTGCCGGACGCCGTCGCGGCTGACCGTCAGCACGGTCACGCCGGAGGCGAGCCGGCGCAGCGCGAGGCGGGCCGCCTCGGGGTCCTCGTACCCCTCGGCGGGGGCGGTGGCGGACCGGTCGGTGAGCCAGGTCGGGTAGCGGCTCACCGGGTCACCCCGACGGCCGGGGCGGCGCCGGTGGCGGCACGGGTCGCCGGGTGCTCCTCGTAGGGCAGCGGGACCGGGCCGTCGGTGGCGCCGCGCCGCTTGAGCATGGCCGTCACCTGGTCGACCAGCGGGGTGGTCTCGGGCTCGAAGGGCAGGCCGAAGGGCTTGAGGAAGTTGCCGAAGACGCCCCGGTCGCCGAAGACGTGGAACGGCAGGGCCAGCAGCGCCCATTCGGGGCCGATCAGCCACATCCACAGGAGGCCGACGGCGGCCACGCTGAGCAGGCTGTGCATCGTGTTGTAGAGGACGTAGTAGGCCTTGGGGATCCGGCCGTCGGCGCTGCGCCGGTAGGCGATGGCGCCCGGGATGTAGCCGAGGAGGTCGATGTAGAGGAACAGGCCGATCGCCGCGAACCAGTTGATGTCCGTGAAGTGCCACAGGATGAACCCGATCGTCACGGCGAAGGCGACCAGGTACTCGGCTCGGTGCAGGTTGAAGGTGACCGGTGACTCGACCGGGTTCTTGATGTCCATCAGGGGTGTCCTTCCGACAGGGCGGCGGTGCGTACCGGTGGCGCGGGTCAGGACAGCCGCAGCGGGCCGCCGGCGAAGTACTCGGCCAGTTCCGCGGCGACGCTCGCGCGCGACGGCGGGTGGAAGGCCAGGGCGCGGACGGCGGAGGCGAGGTAGGCCACGTCGCCGGAGCGGATGTAGGCCATCCCGCCGAGCATCTCCACCGCCTGGTCGACGGTCTGGGCGAGCAGGTCCTGCGTCGCGTAGCGCGCGGTGAGCACCGCGGCCACCGCCTCGTCGCCCTCGGTGCCGTCCTCCAGGGAGCGGGCCGCGCCCTCCACCAGGGAGACCGCCGCGTCCAGCCGTACGGCCAGCTGCGCGCGCTCCGCGGGCGTCCCGCGCTTCCCGGCCAGCACCTGGGCGACCAGCGCGGACGCGGCACCCACGTAGGAGGAGGTGGCCAGCAGCTCGAACCAGGTGAACCCGGCCGTCTGGAGGTCGTCGAGCCGGTCGGCGTCCTCGGGGGTGCTGTGGATGACCAGGTCCTCGGGGACCACCACGTCGGTCAGCCGCACCTCGTGGCTCTGCGAGGCGGCGAGCACCGGGGTGGCCCAGAAGGGCCGGGTCCCGATGCCGGGAGAGGAGGCCGGGATCAGCATCAGGGCCAGCCCGGACCGTCCGTCGTCGTGCGTCACCTGGACGCTCGCCGTCAGCACGTCCATCGAACCGGACAGGCTGCACGGCTTCTTGGAGCCGTTGACCCGGTAGCCACCCCCGGGGAGCCGCTCGGCGACGACCGACGGGGCCAGGATGTTCTGGTCGGTACGCCCCTCCGCCCAGCCGGAGGCCAGCAGCAGCCCGTCCGGGGCCACCGCCGACAACAGCTTCAGCTGGGCCGGGGTGAGCCGGCCGGTGGCCTCCGCCAGCCGGAACAGCATCGCGACGGTGAAGTGGTGCATCACCGTGGCCACGCCCAGGGAGGGCGAGGCGGCGGCGAGCGCCCGCTGCACCCGGACCGCCTCCAGCGGGCCGGCCGCCGCGCCGCCGTACGCGGCCGGCACCAGCAGCCCGGGGCCGCCGTGCTTGCGGTACAGCTCCAGGACCGGGCTGTCCTCGCCCTCCCGGGTGCTGAGCGGCAGGTCTTCGAGTGCGTCGAGAAGACCTGCGTGGAATTGCTCGCAGATCCCGCGCGCTGTCGTCAGGGAACGCATCGCCGTGCTCACCTCGGGCTCTCTGGGAATTCTCTTGCGGATCGGGGAAAGCTATTCCTGTGATCCCTTCGATCCGAAAGCCAATATTCGGAAAGCATCGTTTCACTGAGTGTCTGACTGAGGCCTGACACTCATCTGACCTGCGTTTTCACCTGACTTTCCCCTGACGGGCCGCTGACCGGAGGGCGAGGTGGGCTTGTGGCGCGGTGGCGCCCGTGCCATAAGTGGTGAAGTGCCGTGGGGACGTGTCGGCGGGAGAATGGATCTGAAATGACCGAAGCAATTCTGGAGACGGATGTCGCGCTCGACGCCATTCGGCGGTACGCGGACGCGGGAAATCCGAGCGCCTATTTCGCCTTCAGTGACGGGAACAGCCACTTCCGGCTGCCGGACGTGCCCGGGGTGATCGTCTACCGTCCGGTGGGCCGCTACCTGGTCCAGTTCGGCGGCCCCTTCGCCCCCTTCGCACCCACCGGACCGGACGGCCCCCGGGCCCGGCTGCTGGCGGGGTTCACCGCCTTCGCCGCGGAGCAGGGGCGCGAGATCGTCTCCGTACAGCTCCAGGGGGCGGACGCCGACGTCTACGTCGACCAGGGCTTCACGGTGAACCAGATGGGCGCCTCGTACGCCGTCGACCTGGAGACCTTCACCCTGGCCGGCACGAAGTTCATGCAGCTGCGCAACAAGATCTCCCGGGCGCTGCGCAGCGGCCTGGAGATCAAGGAGGTCTCCTACGAGGACTACGCCGACCGGATCGCGGCCCTCGACACCGCCTGGCTCTCCACCAAGGGCGAGGGCGTCAAACCGTTGGAGTTCCTCGTCGGCCAGACCGGTGGCCGCTACCAGCACCTGCGCCGCCTCTTCGCCGCCGTCCGCGACGGCGAACTGATCGGCTACGTCTCCTACGCCCCGGTGTACGGCCCCCAGCCGGGCTGGATGCACGACCTGAGCCGCCGGCAGCCCGACTCCCCGCCCGGGGTGATGGAGGCCCTCAACAAGGCGGCGATCGACGTGTTCACCGCCGAGGGCACCCGCTGGCTGCACTTCGGCTTCACGCCCTTCACCTCCCTGACGGCCCCGCAGTTCCCGGGCCACAGCCTCGGGTTCCACTGGTTCATGGAGCACCTGTGGGAGCACGGCGCGCACATCTACCCGGCGCGCACGCAGCTGGAGTACAAGCAGAAGTGGGCGCCCTCCCTGGTGCTGCCGGAGTACATCGCCTTCCAGCACCGGGCCAGCCTGCCCGCGCTGGTCCACGTCTTCCGCGCCTGCAACGCGGTCTGAGAGGGAGTCACGGGATGACCGAGGAGATCGAAACGACGGGCCTGCTGCTCGTGGAACGCTTCCAGTCCTGCGCCGCCGCCCCCGACGACCTGACCGCGGCCGCAGCCTGCGACGAGGCCCTGACCCACCTGGACGCCCTGCTGCGTGCGCCGGAGCGGGCCTGATCGAAGCTCCGGCGGACACGGGCGCCGGCCGGAGCAAGGGGGAGGTTCTAGCCCGCCCGGGGGACGATGAACCCGCGGGTGGGGCCCTGTCGGCGCCGCGCGGCGGCAACGGCCACGAGCACGTCGGCGGTGATGTCCCGTCGCGTGTCGGGGTCGGCCTCGTCATAGACCCGCCAGGCACCCTGCGGGTCTTCCGGATCCTCCGGCGCCACGACCCCGGGGATCCGCAGCTGCCGCAGTGTCATGTCCAGCTGTCGGGCCTCGTCCGCGTCCATGTGTCTCACCCTTCCCTCGCCGTTGCCGAGGCAGCCTATTCTCCGTCCCCGCCCCCACCGTGCGTGGCGCATGCGCCGGGGTTGATCGGTCCGCAGCCGCCGGGCACGGGGGTGTGGTTGCAGTTCGCCGCCACGGTGACCAAGGACCGGCCGGGGCCCGTCCACAGCTCGGTGTCGGCCACGTACCCCGCCTGTTCGATGAGCGCGACGGTGTGCGTCAGGACGTCGGCGTCGAAGCGGGACGGGTCGGGCCGCTCGGGGAAATGGTGGACGAACCGGCCGAGCCGGCGGCACAGCGAGGCGTACAGGCGGGTGTGGAGGATGAGCGCGTGCCAGCCCTCGTCGACCTCGCGCGACGGGGCGATGCGCACCGTGGGGAACCGGGCGGCGGCGGCCGTGAACTTCAGTGCCTCGACGACGATCCGGCTCGCCGTCGTGATGTCCATTCCCGGGTTGTTGTCGAGGACCGTTGCCAGCACGGCGTTGAAGTCGGCATCGCTGAGGAGCGCCCGGGCATGTGGCCGGGGAGGTTCGAATGTCACGGCGGGCGGTACGGGGTTGCCGGGCCGCGTGCTGCACGGTGGTGGGGTCGGGTGAGGACTGGTCATGGTGCGTCTCCCTCTGTCGTGTGCGGGAAGGTGCGGGTCAGCGGCTGCCGACGACGATGACGGCGAGCGCGCCGAGCAGAACCTGGCGCAGGTGCTCGGTCACCGGTTCGTGCCGGGTCGCTCGGCCGGGGCCGGGGCGAGGTTGCGCAGGATCCGGGCCAGGGCCCGGGCGTGGTTCCAGTTCGCGTGGTCGCCCCGCCCGGTCGGGCCGGCGTCGACGAAGTACGACCACTCGGCCAGGGCCGCTGCGGCGCGCTCCGTCCGACGGGCGCTGGGGATCGCGGCCACCTGGGAGTGGAGCGCCTGCCCGTGGGTGATCAGACCGTCGATGAGGCACGCGACGGCCTCGGCGTCCGGCCGGTCCGCGTAGGGCGCGATCGCCCGCCGGATGAGGTCTTCGATCCCCTGCGTCTCGCCGGTGTCCATGCCGGTGCTCCCTGCCGTCGTCAGCGGGTGGTGAGCACCAGCGTGACGGGGTGACGGGTAGCAGGGCCAGCCTTGTGCAGATCTGTGCATCTGCGCTCCAGGCCACCCCATTTGGCCGCATCGGCACCTTGCCGGCTCAGGCGATGGCCCGCGATCCTGTTGCACAGAAGTGCACAGGCCGATGCGGGAGGCTGGCATGCCGCTAGTGTTCGTGGGAATCGACCCGAGTACCGGAGACAAACAGAGCCCGACCGTCTGGGCTGACCTGGAACATGGGGAACTCGTACTCCAGGGGTGGAAGCCAGGGCCGGAGCTGGAGGCCGAGTGCGCGGCCACCGAGGTACCGGGCCACGGCGTGGGGATCCCGGAGGGGGAAGCTGTGATCCGGATTCCTGCCCGCATGCTGCACATGATCAGGGAGGCGTGTGATGTCCTCGACGCCCACGTTCGATGAGCTGATGGCCGGCTGCAGCACCGCTGTTCACCTGGAGATGCGCGACTCGTACGCCGTGGACTACGAGACCGGTCCGTTCGCGGCCTGGCGCGAAGGCCACCGGCACGATCCGGCCAACCGGGCGGTTTGGTGGCGCCCTTGGCTGGACATGGTGGCGCGCGCGGTAGGCCGAGGAGTTGTGATCCGACGGGCCCGGATCGTCTCCGAGCCGGTCAGCGAGTACACCCGCTTCCTGTACGACGGAACGTTCACGAACGTTGCCGCGGGTGAGGACGTGCGCTGGCTCGGCCGCCGCCACGCCTCGGACATACCGCTGCCGGGCAACGACTTCTGGCTCTTCGACGCGGAGTGGGTCCACTGGAATCACTTCGCGGGTGACGGGTCGTCCCTTGGAGAAGAGATCACCAGCGATCCGCTTTCGGCGAAGCTGTGCGCTGAAGCCTTCGAGTCGGTCTGGGCTCGTGCCACGCCGCATGCCGAGTACAAGATCTGACAGGACGGCCTGACGCTCGATGCCCGTCTCCCCATCGTCTTCCGCGCAAGCCGCCCGCGCAGTCGTTGCAGCACGACTGCGCGACATCCGCAAGGGCGCGGGGCTGACGGTCACCGAGCTGGCCATGCTCTGTGGGTGGCACCACTCCAAGACGTCCCGGATCGAGAACGCGCGCACGGCGCCCTCGGCCCGGGACATACATCACTGGTGCGGGGCCTGCGGGCGTCCGGATGAGGCGCCGGATCTCGTCGTCCGGTCCATGAACGCCGAGTCCATGTACAGCGAATGGCGCCACCAGGTGCAAGAACTCAAGAAGCTCCAGAATTCCTGGCCTCAGGTCTTCGCGGAGACGCGGCTGTTCCGGATCTACTCGTCCACGCTCGTGCCCGGTCTGGTCCAGACGGAGGGGTACGCGGGCGGCTTGCTGGGAACCATCGCCCGGTTCCGTGGCTATCCCGAGGCGGGTGACGAAGCGGCGCGCGCACGGGTCGACCGGTCCCGGATCATTCACGAAGCGGGCCGCCGGGCCGTCCTCGTGGTCGAGGAGGCGGCCCTGTACTACCGGATGGGCAACCCGGACGAGATGGCCGCCCAGCTCGGGTACCTGCTGACCGCCGGGGCACTGCCCGCTGTGTCCCTCGGGGTGATCCCGCGCACCGAGGCCCACCGCACGGTATGGCCACTGGAGACCTTCCACGTCTACGACGACACGCTCGTGTCCGTGGAACTGCTCTCGGCGGAGGTCAACATCACGCAACCCTCCGAGATCGCGCTGTACCTGAAAGCGTTCGAGCAATTGCGGGGCATGGCCGTCTACGGTGCGCCCGCTCGGGCCCTGGTCGTCAAGGCGCTTGAGGCACTGAATCTGCCGTGAACCACGAACGCCCCACCCGCCCGGAGGCGGGACGGGGCGTCGTGCCGGCGGGGCGTCAGCGCAGGGCCGGGCGGGTGTGGACGAGGGTGCCGGAGGGGCCGCGGACCAGCATCGGGCGGACGCGGAGGGCCGAGGACGCCGGGCCGGCGGCCGGGGAGAGGTGGGCGGTCAGGAGGTCCTGGGTCACCGGGCCGCCGGGGCCGGCCACCAGTTCGTGCAGGTCGTCGGTGACGGTGCGCCGGTCGAGCAGCAGGCCCTGGCCGGGCCGCGGGGCCGCCTCCAGCAGGGGCGCCGAGGCACCGCCCGGACCGTAGAGGCGGGAGCGCAGGCTGCCCGCCCCCTGGCGGCCCAGGAGCGCGAGGAGGGTGAACGTGGCGTCCGCCGGGGGCGGTTCCGGTGGCTCCACCCGGACCGTCGTCCCCGCCGGGGCGACGGTCCGGATGCGGTGCAGCCCGATCAGCCAGTCGGCGTGGACGTCGAGCCACGGACCGCTGAGCGTGCGCCGCAGGAGGGAGCCGAGCCCCGCCGCCAGGCGCCGGTCCGCGAGGTCGCGTACCGGACCGCCCGGCGCGGGCGCCCCGGACGGCGGGACGTACTGGAAGAGCCAGTCGTCGTCCGCCGTCCAGGACATCCGCAGCCGCAGCGTGCGGTACGGGTGGTCGCGGAAGCCCGCCGTGACCGCCGCCGGGACCGGCGGCAGGACGACCGGCGCGAAGCCGTGCTCGCGCAGTCCGTGCGCACCCGTCGGCACGGCTCAGCCCGCGGCGACGGGCGTGCGCTCGGCGGCGGCCCGTTCCGTGGCGGGCCGTGCCAGGTCCAGGCGCTCGTCGAGGTGCCGGGCGGAGGAGTTGGCCCGCCACAGGGCGCCCCGGGCGATGCCGCGGCGCATGTACGCGGTGTCGGCGCTCGGGATGACCACGTTGTGGAACCAGCCCGCCGCGTGCTGCGAGTCGATGGTGATGTGCAGCCGGTGGTAGGTGATGCCGACCTCGGGCAGGCCCAGGCGCTCCCAGGCCCGGACGACGTTGCGGAACCGGTCGGGGGCCAGCCACTCGGTCATGCCGAGGAAGCCGACCGCCTCCGGGTAGAGGTGGCGGTACCGGCACAGCAGCACCGCGAGGTTGCCGGAGTGCAGGTCGGTGGTGGTCATGGCGGCTTCGAGGTCCTCGGCGCGGACGTCGAACACCTCGTAGATCTTGTTGAAGAGGTGGGTGTGCACGGCCTCGGGATCGCCGTTGCCCATCTCGTCCCAGTAGTTCCCGGCGATCTCCAGCTTGCTGGCGCCGGCCGTGCCGATCTGCATCATCGCGAGGAAGTCGTCGAAGCGGCCGTCGATCAGCGACTCCTGGATGACGTAGGTGCGCAGGTCCTCGCGCTGCGCCTCGCGGTTGATGAAGTCCGTGTAGTAGGGGTGCTTGAAGGCCCGGTGGGTGCGGATCAGTCCCTTGAGCCAGGACAGGAACTGCTTGGGCTCGGTGGGCGCCGACTCCAGGAGGCCGGGCTCCAGGTGGGCGTCCTCGGCGGCCAGGGTGGCGTTCTCCAGCATCCGGGTGACCTCGTGCAGCAGCACCGAGCCCTCGGCCGTCGGCTGGTCCGGTATCTGCATCACCGTCTGGTAGATGCGCGACAGCAGGAGCTGCTGGTGGTAGTGGGCGTCGGCCCGGTCGGGGCCGGTGACGGCGGCGGAGTTCATCTCGCTCACCGCCTCGACGACGCGCGGGCGCTCGCCCAGGAACTTGGCGTCGATCTCGTCGGCGTCCACGGTCAGCCAGGAGGAGACCTCCTCCACGAGCGCGGCGGCGTCGGTCCTGCGGATCGTGGGCACGGTGTGGTTGTCGGTGCTGGGCAACTGCGTCTCCATGTCTCTCGGGGTCGCTCGGAAAACGACGCCTGTTCGGGTCGCGCCGGAGATGGGGAAGTGGATGCGGATCCGTCGACGGGACCCGCGTGCGGAAGGGCCCGGGGCGGGTGGGCTGCCGGCGGGCGGGATGCCGGCCGGCCGCGCCCGCTCCGCGCGTCGCGCGTCGCGGGTCCGGGGACGAAGGGAGGCGCTCGCGGGGCCCCGCGCACCGCTGCGGGTGGGTGCGGGGCCCCTCATGCCAAAGACACGCGCACCCCTGGTACCGGATCGGGATGCGCGTGCCTGGGATGAGCACCAGCGGAGAGGGCAGGATTCGAACCTGCGTGGGCAGAGCCCGTCCGGCGAGATTCCGGACCCCATTCGGCCGCTTTGGGAACCTCTCCTCGGCCTTTCTGTGACATCAGCTTGGCACGGGACGGCTGACACCGTGCTGATGGATATCTGAGAAGGAAATACGGGCACCGGTCAGGGAGCCATCAGTGCTGACTGGGATAGTCGAAGGCGATCGAGCCACTACGAATCTGGTACCAGGGGAGTTCCCGTGAGCGCCGAGACCGCCAAGATTGCCGTATCGCGTCTGTACGCCGACGAGAACGGGGAATCGCATTTCATCGACGAGACGCTGGAGGTGACGGCGGTGAATTTCGCCCCGCCCGCGCCCTCGCTGTTCGTCTCCGAGGGCGTGCCGGCCAAGCAGGCCGTCTACCTCTACATCCCGGCCGGGTGGTTCGGCGACTTCCACCCGGCGCCGCGCCGCCAGATCATGACCCTGGTCAGCGGTCGGATGGAGTGCGGTGTCAGCGACGGGACCTGGCGCACCTTCGTACCCGGCAACACCCAGCTGGTCGAGGACACGCACGGCAAGGGCCACGCCACCAAGGCCCTGGAGGACTGCGTGATGATCGTCTCCCAGCTCGGCTGAGGCCGGCACCGGAGGGGAAACGCGAGCGAAAGCGCGAAAGCGCGAAAGGAGGGGGGACGGGCCGCATGCGGCCCGTCCCCCCTCCTTTTCGGGGATCAGCCCTTGACGTAGCCGAAGCTCTCGACGATCAGTCCGCCTTCGAGGCGGGTCACGTTCACGCCCCGCACGAAGTCCTGCGGACCGCCGCCCCAGCGCAGCGTCCAGCGGCACACCGCGCGCTCGCCGGCCGTCCAGACCTCCTCCACCTCGAAGGTCATTCCCTCGTTGCCCGCGATGGCGCTCCAGAACTGCAGACATTCGTCGTACCCGACGTGCTTGGAGCCGTCGGGAGCCGGGCCGGAGTTCTCCAGCCGGCAGTTCTCGGCGAGGAGGTCTTTCAGCAGGCTGGGGTCGTGCTGCTGGAATGCCTGGTTGAACTGGTCGATAACCTTGCGTGTCTGCTCGTCGGACATCGGTACTCCTCATGTCTCATGGCTCGGCACGGGCGGCCCGCCGGTCGGACCGGGCCACAGGAGAAAGTAATACAGTCCAACGGCCCGTGAAGTCCACGGAGTCCGGGTAACCGGTTGTTCCGGCCATATTCGTCAGTCGTACGTCAGTGCCCGCGCCCTAGGTTAGTACTATGACCACAGCAGACAGTGCGCCTCTCGCATTGGCCTATCAGCAGGCCACCGAATATCTGGCGGGTCTCGCCGATCGGCCGGTCGGTGCCACTGCCGGTTCCGAACAATTGCTGAAAATGTTCGGTGGCCCGCTGCCCGCCGGGCCGGGTGCGGCGACCGACACCATCGAACTCATCGGCCGGGCCGTCGCCGAGGGCGGCATCCCCACCGCCAACGGCCCCCGCTACTTCGGCTACGTCACCGGCGGCACCTTGCCCGTGGCCATCGCCACCGACTGGCTCGTCGCCGCCTACGACCAGACCGCCAGTCTCTACAACCTCTCGCCGGCCATCGCCGTGGCCGAGGACGTCGCCGCGCAGTGGGTCCTGGAACTCCTGGGTCTGCCCGCGCACGCCTCCGTCGGCTTCCCCACCGGCTGCACCATGGCCCACCTGACCTCGCTGGCCGCCGCCCGCCACAAACTCCTCGCCGAGGCCGGCTGGGACGTGGAGCGCGAGGGCCTGGGCGGCGCGCCCGACGTGGCCATCGTCGCCGGCGCCCAGCACCACATGACCATCGACCTGGCCGCCCGCTACCTCGGCTTCGGCACCGCCCGCATCCGCAACGTGCCGGTCGACGACAAGGGCCGCATGATCCCCGCCGAACTGGAGCGCACCCTGGCCGCCCTGGACGGGCCGGTCATCGTCTGCGCGCAGATCGGCGACGTCAACTCCGGTGCCATCGACCCCGTCGGTGAGGTCTGCGACATCGCGCACCGGTACGGGGCCTGGGTGCACGTCGACGGTGCCTTCGGCCTCTGGGCCGCCGCCAGCCCGCGGCTGCGCCCCCTCGTCGAGGGCGTGGAGCGGGCCGACTCCTGGGCGCTGGACGCCCACAAGTGGCTCAACGTCCCCTACGACTGCGGGATCGTGGTCATCGCCCACCCCGAGGCGCACCGGGCCGCCATGCTCAACGAACGGGCCGGGTACCTCCCGCCCGGCACCGACGGCGAACGCGACGCCATCGAGTGGGTCCCCGACTTCTCCCGGCGCGCCCGCAGCCTGCCGGTCTGGGCCGCGCTGCGCTCCCTGGGCCGCTCCGGGGTCGCGGACCTCGTCGAACGCTGCTGCGCGCACGTACGGCGCTTCGAGGGGCACCTGGCCGGCGTCGAGGGGGTGGAACTCCTCAACGACGTCGTCCTGAACCAGCTGCTGGTCCGCTTCGGCGACGACGACCAGGTCACCCGGAACGTGATCGCGCGGATCCAGGAGAGCGGCGTCTGCTGGTTCGGCGGCACGGTGTGGGAGGGCCGGGCCGCGATGCGGATCTCGGTCGTCAACTGGCGTACGACGGAGGAGGACGTGGACCGCAGCGCGGGCGTCATCCGCGAAGCCCTTGCCGAGGAACTCGCCGCCGCCTCCTCCTGACCCCCCTGTTCACCCCCCACCCGGGCCGGGCCCCGCCATCGCGGGCCCGGCCCGGCCGTTTGTCCGGTCCGGTCCGGTCCGGTACGCCGCTGCGCGGGGCTGTTCCCCTCCCCGCCCCGCCGGGGCACACGGCTGCGGCCCGGCGGAGAGGTCCCGGCGGGCCGCAGCCGATTGCGTGGGGGACTAGGCCGTGTCTCCCAACCTTTGGGCACGGAGGCATGAAGGGCTTCGGCGTGCTCGTAGACTTATGAGGTGGCATTCATGAGCACCCCGCACTGCTGCTTCCTGTGATCGGAAGGCGCTGAGGGCGATGCCGGACGGCGTCGCCCTCCTTGTTGTGCCTGCTGCGTGAATCACGTCCCGATGCTGCCCGTTCCTTCCTGAGGCAGTGACGCTCTGATCGCGCAGGCACGATCCCTCCCCTTCCCCCCTCGCCAGGAGTGCCTCGTGCCCGTGTCGTTTCCCCCTGCCCTCGATCTGTCCCTCGACCTGCTGCGCTGCCCGACGTGCCGTACGGGCTGCCTGCACCCCGACCACGGTGCACTGCGTTGCCCGGTGGGCCATACCTTCGACATCGCCCGCCACGGCTATGCCAGCCTGCTGACGGGCACCCGCGCCACCAGCGGTGACGACGCAGACATGGTCCAGGCCCGGGGCCGGTTCCTGTCCACCGGCGCCTACGCGCCCATCCGCGAAGTCGGGGCCCGCCTGGCGGCCGACGCCGTGTCTGAGCAGGGCACGGTGGTGGACATGGGGTGCGGCACGGGCTACTACCTGGCCGGCCTACTCGACCAGATGCCCGGCGCCCGTGGCCTGGGGCTGGACACATCGGTGCGCGCACTGCGCTTGGCAGCCCGCGCTCACGATCGGGCCGCCGCGGTGGCCTGGGACGTTTTCCGTCCCTTCCCATTGGCCGACGGGGCGGCCGATGTCGTGCTGGACGCGTTCGCCCCGCGCAACCCGGCCGAATTCCACCGCGTACTGCGCCCGACCGGCCGGCTGATCGTGATCCGACCCACCGGGCGGCACTTGGCCGAGCTTCGTGGCCAGGTGCCTGCGATGGTCGCGATCGACCCGGCCAAGGAACAGCGCCTGCACCAAGCGCTCGACCCCTTCTTCGAGGCCGTCGTCACCGAACAGGTGGAGTACTCAGCGTCCTTGACCAGGCTGGATGTCCTGGACTTGGTTGCGATGACGCCGAGTGCACGCCACGTGAGCCCTGCAGACCTGAACGGCGGCGTCCTGCCCGATCAGGTCACTGTTTCCGTGCTGGCGACCGCCTACCAGCCTCGGTGACTACGAGCGGGCGCATGCGCCTGCTGACCGACGAGCAATGGGCACGCCTGGCGCCCTGCCTTCCCCGCAGCGCGGGGAAGGCAGGGCGTCCGTTCGCCGACCACCGTCGCATCATCGAAGGGATCATCTACCGGTACCGCACGGGCGTCCCATGCAGAGACCTGCCCCGCGAAGCATTCGGTCTCTGGCAGACGGTGTGGAAGCGCCATCGCAGGTGGGCAGCCGACGGCACCTGGGACACGATTCTGGCCCAGGTGACCGCTCAGGCGGACTCGATCAACGGGATCGACTGGACAGTCTCGGTCGACTCGACAATCAACCGGGCCCACCAGCACGCCACGAACACTGCTCGGCCGGAGAAGGACACCAGCGCTGCCACTTGCCGGAGCAAGAGCGAAACCCCTGCCAGTCGAAGTCAGCACGCCGGGCCTGCTGGAAGTCCGTGGCGTCGGCCCGGACAGCGCCGCTGCCCTGCTCCTCTCGGCCGGCGACAACCCCGAGCGACTCGTCAGCGAGGCGTCCTTCGCAGCCTTATGCGGCACCAGCCCGGTCGAGGCTTCCTCCGGGAAGACACAGCGCCGCAGGCTGAACCGCGGCGGCGACCGCCAAGCGAACGCCGCCCTCTACCGGATCGTCCTCAGCCGTCTGCGCTGGGACGACCGCACACGCGACTACCTGCAACGACGTCTGACCGAGGGCAAGACACGCCGCGAGATCATCCGCTGCCTCAAACGCTACGTCGCACGAGAGATCTACCGACTTCTCGTCCCAGCGAACCCTCCGGCTGACCAGACAGGACCCGCCGCGATCGCCGCCTGACATCCATAGGGGCATCAAACTCGCGATCGTCTACCGCTCCGCAGCCGTGCTGGCGGCGATCATCACCTGGTTACGGAGTTGAGAGACACGACCTACGTCAGGGCGGATTCCTCGCAGCGGGCGGCCCACGTCGCGAAGGGCTCCGAGGCGTCGGTACGGCCCGCCAGGTAGGCGCGGGTCAGGCGTTCCACGTAGTCCGGGAGGTCCGCGGCCGTCGTCTTCAGGCCGCGGAGCTTCTTCCCGAAGCCGCCCTCCTGGTCCGCCGCCAGCGACAGGCTGCCGCCCAGGTGGACCTGGAAGCCCTCCACCTGCCGCCCGTCCTCGTCGGCGACCAGCTGGCCCTTGAGACCGATGTCCGCGACCTGCGTACGGGCGCAGGAGTTGGGGCAGCCGTTGACGTTGACGGTCAGGCCCACGTCCTCTCCCGCCAGGCGCTTCTCCAGCTCCGCGACCAGGGTCGCCGCCCGCTCCTTGGTCTCCACGATCGCCAGCTTGCAGTACTCGATCCCGGTGCAGGCCATCGTGTTCCGCCGCCACGGGGAGGGGCGGGCCTGGAGGCCGATCTCCGCCAGCTCCGCGACCAGGGGCTCGGGGTCGGCCACGTCCAGCACCAGCAGCTTCTGGTACGGGGTCAGCCGGACCCGGCCGCTGCCGTGGGCCTCCGCCAGGTCGGCCAGCGCCGCCAGCCTCGTACCCGAGAGGCGTCCGGCGACCGGCGCCGCGCCCACGTACGACAGGCCGTCGTTCTGCGGGTGTACGCCGATGTGGTCGATCGGGACAGGGGGGAGCGAGGGGGCCGGTCCGTCGAGCAGGGGCCGGCCCAGGTACTCCTCCTCCAGGACCCGGCGGAACCTCTCCACGCCCCAGTCGGCGATCAGGAACTTCAGCCGGGCCCGCCCGCGCAGTCGCCGGTAGCCGTAGTCGCGGAACAGCCGCGCCACCGCCACCCACACGTCGGGGACCTCGTCGAGGGGCACCCACACGCCCACGTGCCGCGCCAGGACCGGCACCGTCGACAGGCCGCCGCCCACCCACATGCCGAAGCCCGGCCCGTGCTCCGGGTGGACCGCGCCCAGGAAGGCCAGGTCGTTGATCTCGTACGGGATGTCCGGCAGCCAGGACACCGCCGACTTGTACTTGCGCGGCAGGTTCGACAGCGAAGGGTCGCCGATGTACCGGGCGGCGATCTCCCGTACGGCCGGGGTCGCGTCGAGGACCTCGTCGGCGCCCACCCCGGCCACCGGACTGCCGACGATGACGCGCGGGCAGTCCCCGCAGGCCTCCGTCGTCGACAGGCCGACCTCCTCCAGCCGCCGCCAGATCGCGGGTACGTCCTCGATCCGCACCCAGTGCAGCTGGATGTTCTGCCGGTCGGTGACGTCCGCGGTGTTGCGGGCGAAGCGCACGGAGACGTCGGCGATCGCCCGCAGCTGGGCGGCGTCGAGGGTGCCGCCGTCGCTGCGCACCCGCATCATGAAGTGCTCGTCCTCCAGCTCCTCCGGGGCCAGGGAGCCGGTCCTGCCGCCGTCGATGCCGGGTTTGCGCTGCGTGTACAGCCCCCACCAGCGCATCCGGCCGCGCAGGTCGTCGGGGTCGATGCTGGCGAAGCCCTCGCGGGAGTAGATCCGCTCGATGCGTTCGCGCACCAGCAGCGGGTCCTCGGCCTGCTTGAACTCCTCGTTGGCGTTGAGCGGTTCCCGCTCGCCCAGCGCCCACTGGCCTTCGGGGCGTTTGGCGGCGGGCCGTGCGGTCCGTGCGGTGCGGACCGGCGGCGCGACTGTTTCCGTCATGAGTCCGTGCTCCTACGGGGAGGGGGGAGGGGTCAGGCCGTGCCGAGGGACGCCACCGGGACGATCATTCCGCTGGGCAGCCAGCTCGTCGCGCCCTCGTGGTGGTGGCCGCCGGAGCCGCCGCTGCCGGGCACGTAGAGCACGGCGGTGGCGTACAGCCGGGCGGGCGCCGGGCCCGACGTCCCGCGGGCCAGGCGCCAGGCCTCGTACCCGGAGGCGGTGGGCGGCTCGCCCGGCAGGCGGACGCCGAGCGCCGTCAGGTACTCCACGGCGGCCGGGCTGTTCGGCGCGTACCGCAGGGGGATCAGCTGGCCCGCGCCGGGGGAGAGCAGCGGCGCGGTGAACAGCCAGGGCGCCAGGTAGGTGCCCTCGGAAGTGGTCCGGCCCGCCTCGACGTCGTGCACGGCGGTGTCCGCGCCCGCCCAGCCGGCGGTGACGACCAGCGGCTGCCGGGTCGAGTCCGGCCGCCCTACGGAGACGCCCGCGCGGGCGGCCGCGGCGCGCACCTCGGCGGCGGCGGCCCGGCCGCGCGGGGAGTCGTCCTCGGCGAGGGCCAGGGAGCGGGCCCCGCGCCCGGCGAGGAAGCCGACGGTCTCGCGCAGCGCGGCGGCGTCCGCCTCCGTGAGCCGGTCCGCCGGGCAGCCGGCCAGCGGCGCGGGGCTGCCGCCGACGACGGCCCCGGCGGCGGCGCTCGCGCACTCCGGACCGTCGGCGCCCCGCACGTCGGCGCGCGGGCCCCCGCCGCCCGCCCGGCCCGTGTCCACCGCCAGCGGCGCGAGGACCCCGCCGGCGGAGACCCACACCCGCGCGGGCCCGGCGGGCAGTTCGACCGGCACCCAGGTCAGGGTGGAACCGGGCCGCCGCTCGCCCCGGGTGAGCCGGTCGCGGCCGGTCCCGGCGGAGGCGTCGTCGGCGGCGACGGCCACCAGGTTGTACCCGGGCCGGTTCGGCACCACCAGCACCGGGACCTGCCGGGCACCCAGCGCGAGCGAGCCCAGCAGCGGTCCCCCGGCCACCGGCTCCGCCGGGCCGCCGGATCCCGCGGGGAACCACAGCCCGGCCGCCACCGCGCACGCCACCGCCGCGGCGAAGTACGCCGAGGCGGTGGTGCGGCGGCGCAGCAGCCGGGTGCGCAGGAGCAGCGCCAGGCCGAGCGCCAGGGCGGCGGTCAGGACGACCGCCGCCGCGAGGACAGCGCTCACCGTCGTACGACGCTGTCGCTGACCACGAACAGGACGCCGTGCGGCTGGGCGTCCCCGGTGTCGCCGTGCGGCCAGGACGTCCGGTTGAAGCCCACGCAGGGCTTGCCGGTGTTCTCGTCGCGGAAGGACCGGTCCAGGGAGACCTGGCCGCGCCGGTCGAGGTCGAACATGCACACGCGGTGGTCGCCGCCGCCGCCGAAGGACCCGGCGACGAAGTAGTTGGCGACCGCGATCCGGCTGACGTTCTGCGTCTCGCGGTAGACGCCGTCCGCGCCCCGCCTGAAGTTGTCCATGGCGCCCCAGTGGGGGCCGCCCGAGCTGACGTCGCGGATCGGCACGGTGCTGACCAGCTCCGGGCAGTCCCGCTCGTGCCCGCCCCGGCTCGCCTCGGCCAGCTCGTCGACGGAGCACGTGGCCCCGTCACCGGCGGCGAGGAGCTTCTGGATGTCGAGGACGTAGATCATGCCGGTGGTCTGGTCGAGGGGCTTGCCGAAGGGCACCGACTGGCCCATCACGGTGTGGAAGAGGAACCGGTCGTCGGGGCTGACGGCCAGCCAGCTGCCGTTGTCCCCGCTGCCGGTGACGCCCGTGTCGCGCTGGAATCCGCGGTAGGCGGTCGTGTCGTCGAAGACCTCCTTCCACTGCGGTGCGGGCGCGGTGATGTCCGGGGTGTAGAAGACGGCCCCGCCGGCCATGGAGGAGACGAACGCGCCCTTGTGGCCGGGCCGGTTGGTCAGCGCGGTCTCCATGACCACCCGGGACTCGCGGAAGAAGGCACGCGGCTCCTGGGCCCCGCGCGGTCCGTCGGCGACCTTGGACACCGAGCGCAGCGCCGGGTTGTTCCGGTCGGTGATGTCGAAGACGCGGACGGTCTGGCGGGCCAGGTTCTCCTTGAGCTCCGAGTCGGGCGTCATGAAGTTGCGGGCCTCGGCGAAGTCGCTCGCCACCATCAGGTTGAGGTCCTCGCGCACGGCGACCCCGTGGGGGTTCGCGCAGGTCGCGGCGGGCAGCGCCGGGACGTTGCCGCACTGGGCCGGGTCCTCGCCGGCCTCGGTGGCCGCCGGGATCTCGGCGAGGGTCTTTCCGTCCCGGCCGATCCGCACGATCTCCCCGGGGGAGCCGGCGGCGCCGTTGCCGACCCGCACCTGGCCGTTCGTGTAGGTGCAGGGGCCGGTCACGTTCGGGCCGCCCATGTACGTGCCGTACGCGGTGCCGTCGCTGAGCACCTGGTAGGCGTCGGGCAGGGTCCCGCAGGGGGTGTCGACGGTGGAGTTGACCCCGGCGATGGTCAGCGCGGGCAGTGCCTTCGCGTCGAAGACGAAGGTGGTGTCGCTCATGATGCCGCCGGCGTAGATCCGGTCGCCCTTGTGCCACACGTACTGCATGTGGTGCGGCTCGTTGCCGTTGTTCGGGCCGACGGTGACGGTGTTGGCGACCTTGCCGTACGTGGGGGAGCCCGGGGTGGCGTCGATGACGGTCAGGAAGTCGGGCGCGGGCTGCTTGGCAGGTCCGGCCCAGACGAGCATCCACTGCCGGCCGGGGCCGCCCGAGGCCGGCACCAGGTGGTTGGTCGCCGAGTAGGTGACGCCGTCGGTGCCCTGGAAGGTGGACGTCCAGGTGACCGGCGTGCCGGCGGCGGCGGGTTCCGCTCCGGTGAGCATGGAGGCGGTGAGTCCCACCGCCGAGAGACAGAGTGCGAGGCGGCGTATCAGCCTTCCTCGGCGCAGTCCTTGCAGGGTCATTTCTCCGCGTGCCCTCTCCGGGGGATGTCGGCCAGAATGCATAAACCGGCCAGTGGGTGGCTTTATTCGCTGGATCCGCACATTCTGGCCCGTCGGCCAGCACGGGATTCGACGCAATTTTCGGCCCAGGATGACACAGGGGTGCTGGCGGTCCGCTGATAACGGCCTTACCGCTCCCTGACCGCGCTCCGCAAATCCCCTTAAATCCTTGAAATCCCAGGTGAGAGGCCCAGGCGGGCTCCTTCGGGTCGAAAATGCCCGCGATCAGCGAACCGTCAGTGCTTTACGTGTCCGCATTGCTAATCTCGGCGGAGCGAATTCCTGCCCGTGCGCTGCGTTCCCCAGTGAAGGAGCCGCCGGATGACCGATCTCGAAAAGCTGGCCGAGCGGGCGGGCCGGGACCTGGAGGATGCGCCGGCTCCGGAAATCCTGCGGTGGGCCGCCGAGACCTTCGGGAGGAAATTCTGCGTGACCTCGTCGATGGAGGACGCGGTGGTCGCGCACCTCGCCTCGCGTGCCTTTCCCGGCGTGGACGTGGTGTTCCTGGACACCGGTTACCACTTCGAGGAGACCATCGGGACCCGTGACGCGGTGGAGGCGGTGATGGACGTGAACGTCATCACCCTCACCCCGCGTCAGTCGGTCGCCGAGCAGGACGCGGAGTACGGGCCGAGGCTCCACGACCGCGATCCGGACCTGTGCTGCGCGCTGCGGAAGGTCAGGCCGTTGGAAGAGGGTCTGACCGGATACGAGGCGTGGGCGACGGGGCTGCGCCGTGACGAGTCCCCGACCCGGGCGAACACGCCGGTGGTGGGCTGGGACGGGAAGCGGCGGAAGGTGAAGGTCTCCCCGATCGCCCGCTGGAGCCGGGACGACGTGGACGCGTACGTCGCCGAGCACGGTGTGCTCACCAACCCGCTGCTGATGGACGGTTACGCCTCGGTGGGCTGTGCCCCCTGCACCCGCCGGGTGGCGGAGGGCGAGGACGCGCGGGCCGGCCGGTGGGCCGGGCGCGGCAAGACCGAGTGCGGACTGCACGGCTGATGACGACGACCAGCGAAGACCTTACGGAGAAGAAGCGGATGAGCGTGAGCGACCAGGGAGCCACGGTGTGGCTGACCGGTCTGCCCAGCGCGGGCAAGACCACCATCGCCTACGCGCTGGCGGAGCGGCTGCGTGCCGGGGGACACCGGGTGGAGGTCCTGGACGGGGACGAGATCCGCGAGTTCCTCTCCGCGGGCCTGGGTTTCGGCCGTGAGGACCGGCACACCAACGTGCAGCGGATCGGTTTCGTCGCCGAGCTCCTGGCGAGCAACGGGGTCAAGGCCCTGGTCCCGGTGATCGCGCCGTTCGCCGACAGCCGCGAGGCCGTCCGCGAGCGGCACGCCGCCGCGGGCACCACGTACCTGGAGGTCCACGTGGCCACCCCGGTCGAAGTGTGCTCCGAGCGGGACGTGAAGGGCCTGTACGCCAGGCAGGCCGCGGGCGAGATCTCCGGTCTCACCGGAGTCGACGACCCGTACGAGGCACCGCAAACCCCGGACCTGCGCATCGAGTCGCACCACCAGACCGTCCACCAATCCGCAGCGGAGCTCTTCGCGCTGCTCGACCAGAGGGGTCTCGTGTGACCACCGTCGTTCCCCTGCACAAGGCGGCCAGGACCTTGCACCACCTGGACTCGATGGAGTCCGAGGCGGTGCACATCTTCCGTGAGGTGGCGGGCGAGTTCGAGAAGCCGGTGATCCTGTTCTCCGGCGGCAAGGACTCCATCGTCATGCTGCACCTGGCGCTGAAGGCGTTCGCGCCCGCGCCGGTCCCCTTCACGCTGCTGCACGTGGACACCGGCCACAACTTCCCCGAGGTCCTGGCCTACCGCGACCGCGCCGTCGCCCGGCACGGACTGCGCCTGCACGTGGCCTCCGTCCAGGAGTACATCGACGCCGGCAAGCTCCGCGAGCGCCCCGACGGCGTCCGCAACCCGCTGCAGACCGTCCCGCTGACCGAGGCGATCCAGCAGCTGAAGTTCGACGCGGTCTTCGGCGGCGGCCGCCGCGACGAGGAGAAGGCCCGCGCCAAGGAACGCGTCTTCTCCCTGCGCGACGAGTTCTCCCAGTGGGACCCCCGCCGCCAGCGCCCCGAACTGTGGCAGCTCTACAACGGCCGCCACGCCCCCGGCGAGCACGTCCGCGTCTTCCCGCTCTCCAACTGGACCGAGCTCGACGTGTGGCAGTACATCGCCCGCGAGGACATCGAACTCCCTCAGATCTACTTCGCCCACGAACGCGAGGTCTTCCAGCGCAACGGCATGTGGCTGACGGCCGGCGAATGGGGCGGGCCGAAGGACACCGAGCCGGTCCACAAGCGCCTCGTGCGCTACCGCACCGTCGGCGACATGTCCTGCACCGGCGCCGTCGACTCCGACGCCACCACCCTCGACACGGTGATCGCCGAGATCGCCGTCTCCCGCCTCACCGAGCGGGGCGCCACCCGCGCCGACGACAAGCTCTCCGAAGCCGCGATGGAAGACCGCAAGCGCGAAGGGTACTTCTAACCATGACGACCACCACGCTGTTGCGCTTCGCGACCGCCGGCTCCGTCGACGACGGCAAGTCCACCCTGGTCGGCCGTCTGCTGCACGACTCGAAGTCGGTCCTGACCGACCAGCTGGAGGCCGTCCGGCGGGTGTCGGCCGACCGTGGCCAGGAGGCCCCGGACCTTGCCCTGCTCACCGACGGCCTGCGCGCGGAGCGCGAGCAGGGCATCACCATCGACGTGGCCTACCGCTACTTCGCCACCGCCCGCCGCCGGTTCATCCTCGCCGACACCCCCGGGCACGTGCAGTACACCCGCAACATGGTCACCGGCGCCTCCACCGCCGACCTGGCCGTGGTCCTCGTCGACGCCCGCAACGGCGTCATCGAGCAGACCCGCCGCCACGCCGCCGTCGCCGCCCTCCTGCGCGTCCCCCACGTCGTCCTCGCCGTCAACAAGATGGACCTCGTCGACTACCGCGAGACCGTCTTCGCCAAGATCGCCGAAGAGTTCACCGCCTACGCCTCCGAGCTGGGGATCCTCGACGTCACCGCCATCCCGATCTCGGCCCTGGCCGGGGACAACGTCGTCGAGCCCTCCGCGCACATGGACTGGTACGGCGGACCCACCGTCCTCGAACACCTCGAAACCGTGCCCGTCACCGACGAGTTCACCGCCGCCCACGCCCGCTTCCCCGTCCAGTACGTGATCCGCCCCCGGTCCGCCGCCCACCCCGACTACCGCGGCTACGCGGGCCAGATCGCCTCCGGCGTCCTGCGCGTCGGCGAGGCCGTCACCGTCCTGCCGTCGGGCCGTACCAGCACCATCGAGGGGATCGACGCCCTCGGCGAGTCCGTGGACACCGCCTGGGCGCCGCAGTCGGTGACGGTCCGCCTCAAGGACGACATCGACATCTCGCGCGGCGACCTGATCGCCCCCACCGCCCTGGCCCCCACCACCACGCAGGACGTCGTCGCCACCGTCTGCCACGTCGCCGACCGGCCCCTCACGGTCGGCCAGCGCGTCCTGCTCAAGCACACCACCCGCACGGTCAAGGCGATCGTCAAGGAGATCCCCTCGCGGCTGACCCTCGACGACCTCTCCCAGCACCCGGCCCCCGGCCGGCTGGTGGCCAACGACATCGGCCGCGTCGTCGTCCGCACCGCCGAGCCGCTCGCGCTCGACGCGTACGCAGCCTCCCGCCGCACCGGGTCCTTCCTCCTCATCGACCCGGCCGACGGCACCACCCTGACCGCGGGCATGGCCGGCGATGCCTTCACGGAACACGAATGGACCGCCTGACCATGTCCCCCACGCGCCGCCTCCGCCCCGCCGCGGCCCTCCTGCTGCTGATCGCCGCCGCCCTCACCTCCTGCGGCTACGGCTCCCGGGCCGACCAGGTACCCGCCGCCGCCCAGGCCCCCGCGGACGGGACGGGCGCGAAGCTCTCGGCGGGCTCCGTGACCCTCGGCTACTTCCCGAACCTGACCCACGCCACCGCCCTGGTCGGCGTACGGGAAGGGCTGATCCAGCGGGAACTGGGCGGGACCGCCCTGAAGACCACCACCTTCAACGCCGGCCCGGCCGAGATCGAGGCCCTCAACGCCGGCTCCGTCGACATCGCCTTCATCGGCCCCTCGCCCGCCGTCAACGGCTACGTGAAGTCCAAGGGCCGCAACCTGCGGATCATCTCCGGCTCCGCGTCCGGCGGGGTCAAGCTCGTCGTGAACCCGGAGAGGATCAAGACCCTCGACGACCTCAAGGGCAAGCGGATCGCCACCCCGCAGCTCGGCAACACCCAGGACGTGGCCTTCCTCAACTGGGCCGCCACGCGCGGCTGGAAGGTCGACGCGGCCAGCGGAAAGGGCGACGTGTCCGTCGTCCGCACCAACAACACCATCACCCCCGACGCCTACCGGTCCGGTTCCGTCGACGGCGCCTGGGTGCCCGAGCCGACCGCGTCCAAGCTGGTCGCCGAGGGCGCGACCGTCCTCCTCGACGAGAGCGGCCTGTGGCCCGACGGGAAGTTCGTGATCACGAACGTCGTCGTGTCGCAGGAGTTCCTCAAAGGCCACGCGGACGTGGTGGAGGCCGTGCTCCGCGGCACGGTGAAGACCAACGAGTGGATCAACGCCCACCGGGACGAGGCCAAGACCTCCGCCAACGCCGCCCTGAAGACGCTCAGCGGCAAGGAGCTGGAGCCCGAGGTCATCGACCGGGCCTGGCCGGGCATCGTCGTCACCGACGACCCCCTGGCCGCCACCCTGCGGGCCCAGGCCGACCACGCCGTCGCCGCGGGCCTGCTGGAGCGGCCCGACCTGACCGGCATCTACGACCTCGGGCCGCTCGACAAGGTCCTCGGTTCCCTGCACAGGCCCCCCGTCACCCCGCCGGGTCCGGGCACCGACGACCAACGGAGCTGACCGCGATGGCGACCGCCCTGATCAACGCGGAGCACACCACGGCCCTCACACGGGCCGTCCGCATCGAGCACGTCTCCAAGTCCTTTCCCGGCCCGGCCGGCCCCCAGCCCGTGCTGGACGACATCAGCCTCGACGTCGCGCCCGGGGAGTTCGTCACCCTCCTCGGCGCCTCCGGCTGCGGCAAGTCCACCCTGCTCAACCTGGTCGCGGGACTGGACACCCCGACCGCCGGGACCGTCGCCACCGAGGGCCGCGCGGCCCTGATGTTCCAGGAGCACGCCCTCTTCCCGTGGCTCACCGCGGGCAGGAACATCGAACTCGCCCTGCGCCTGCGCGGGGTGCCCAAGAACGACCGCAAGCCGGAGGCCGAACGGCTGCTGGAGCTGGTCCGGCTCGGCGGGGCGTACGGCAAGCGCGTCCACGAACTGTCCGGCGGCATGCGCCAGCGCGTGGCCCTGGCCCGCGCCCTCGCCCAGGACAGCCGCCTGCTGCTGATGGACGAGCCCTTCGCGGCCCTCGACGCCATCACCCGCGACGTCCTGCACGGCGAACTCACCCGCATCTGGGCCGAAGCGAACATCAGCGGCTCCGCCGCGGGGGGACTCTCCGTCCTCTTCGTCACGCACAACGTCCGCGAGGCCGTCCGCCTCGCCGAGCGCGTGGTCCTGCTCTCCTCCCGGCCCGGCCGGGTCGCGAAGGAATGGACCGTGGACATCCCGCAGCCGCGCCGCATCGAGGACGCGGACGTCGCGGACCTGTCCGTCGAGATCACCGAACACCTGCGTGGGGAGATCCGCCGCCATGGCCAGCACTGACCTCAGGCCCCCCGGGCCCCGACCGTCCCGAGAGTTCCCCGCCGCCTCCAACGAGCTGGCCGGACTCGACGCCCTCGACACCCACCAGACGGCCCGCACCTCCCTGCGCCGGGTGCTGTGGGGCAAGGCACTGCCGCCCGCCGTGGCCGTCGCCCTGGTGCTGACGGTGTGGCAGGGGCTCACCTGGGCCCGGGTCGCCGACGACTACGTGCTCCCGCCGCCCTCCGCCGTCTGGCACAGCCTGACCGACCTCTGGTTCAGGGGCACCCTCCTCGACGTCGTGTGGACCAGCGTCTGGCGCGGCCTGTCGGGCTTCCTGCTGGCCCTGGCCATCGGCACCCCGCTCGGCCTGCTCGTCGCCCGCGTCAGGTTCGTGCGCGCCGCGATCGGGCCCGTCCTCCAGGGCCTGCAGTCCCTGCCCTCGGTCGCCTGGGTCCCCCCGGCGGTCCTGTGGCTGGGCCTGGACGACTCGATGATGTACGCCGTGATCCTGCTCGGGGCCACCCCCTCCATCGCGGGCGGCCTCGTCTCCGGCATCGACCAGGTCCCGCCGCTGTTCCTGCGGGCCGGCCGCTCCCTGGGCGCCACCGGTCTGCGCGGCGCCCGGCACGTGGTGATGCCCGCCGCGCTGCCCGGCTACCTGGCCGGCCTCAAGCAGGGCTGGGCCTTCTCCTGGCGCTCCCTGATGGCCGCCGAGATCATCGCCAGCTCCCCCGATCTGGGCCTGGGGCTCGGCCAGTTGCTGGAGTCGGGGCGCGAGACCTCCGACATGGCGCGGATCTTCCTCGCCATCGTGCTGATCCTGCTGGTCGGCGTCGTCGTCGACCTGCTGGTCTTCGGCCCGCTGGAGCGCCGGATGCTGCGCCGGCGGGGCTTGCGCCCGTGAGGGCCCCGGCCCGGGGCGGCCCGCCGGGCACCGTCCGGTGTCAGCCCGTCAGGGCCGGTACGCGGACGGCCGCGTCGTACCGGAGCAGGACGAGGCGCACCAGTTCCGGGGCGGCGCCGAGCACCGCGCCCAGGACGTCCGCCCCCGCGCCGCGGGCGCCCTCGGCGATCCGGTCCGGGAGCCTTCCCGGCGCCAGGACGTACGGGGCGACCGCGATCCGCCGGGCGCCCCCGGCGCGCAGCGCCCGTACGGCGTCCCCGGTGCGGGGGCCGTGGGAGGCGCAGGCGAAGCGTACGGAGTGCCAGCCGCCGGTGCGCTGCCACCGCCGGGTGATCCCGGCGAGCGCGGCGGCCGCCTCCGGGTCGGAGCTGCCGGCGGCCGCGAGGACCACGCCGGTCGTGGCGCGTTCGTCCGGGGCGAGTCCGGCCTGGTACAGCCGGCGTTCCAGTGCGGCGGTCAGCAGCGGATCCGGTCCCAGGACGGGGGTCTGGCGCACCGTGAGGGAGGCCGGTGCCCGGCTCAGGATGCCGGGCAGGTCCGTCTTGGCGTGGAAGGCCCGGGTCAGGAGCAGCGGCTGGACCACCAGCCGAGCGGCTCCGTGACGGGCCGCCCGCGCCAGCTCCTGCGGTACGGAGGGGGCGTCGAAGTCGAGGAAGGCCGTGCTCACGCGCAGTCCGGGCCTCGAAGACCGGATCCCGCGGGTGAGGGCGCGGACCGTGGTCGCGTGGCGCGGATCGCGGCTGCCGTGCGCGACCAGCAGCAGGGCGTCGCCCATGTCCGGGCTCTTCCCTAGCTCGCGACGAGGGCCGGCACCGGCCAGTAGGGCTCGTTCTGGAGCAGCATCGGGTCGTGGGTGAGGATCGCCCGCTCGTACTGGCTGAGTACGGGGGAGGGCTCGATGCCCTGCGACTCGATCATGTTGTGGCGGCACTGGCGGTAGACCGTCAGGGCGTCGAGCTGGCGGCCGCACCGGTACAGGGCCCGCATGAGGAGCATGCAGAACTGCTCGTGGTTCGGGTTGCGGGAGTAGAGCTCGGTCAGCTCCGGAAGGATCCGTTCGTGGCCGCCGGTGCGCAGTTCGAGATCGTAAAGAAGAATGAGCGCCGAATTCCGCGCCTCCATATATCTCGTGGAGGCGGTCTGGCAGATCGGTCCGCCGGCCAGTCCGCCGAATACGGGACCTCTCCAGCGGGAGAGTCCGGCGCGGAGGTCGGCGACGTTCTGGCGGTGCTCGGACAGGGTGTCCGTGCCGGTTCTCGCGTGGATCGCGTCCACGGTGTCGAGGAACAGGTAGGCGTCGAGTTCCCACCGGTCGAAAAGGAACATGTAGCCGGAGGTGCTCGTCACCACCCGCGATCCCTCCCGGTCGGGCTCCACCGCGGCCAGGGTTCTGCGTACTCGGCTGACCTGCGCCTGGAGGGCGTTCTCGACCTTGTTGGGGGGTGTGGTTCCCCAGAGTTCGAGGATGAGGGAGTCGACCGTGACGAGCGATCCGCCGGCCGCGAGCAGGGTCGCCAGGAGCGTCTGCTGCATGGCGCCGCCGAGCCGCACGGCGACCCGCTGTTTCATTATTTCAATGGAGCCTAGGACTGAGAACAGCAACACAAACATCTCCCCGCGAGATGGAAAGAGAACGGTGTCGTGTGCACTGGCGCCGGGTGATCGATTCGGTGCCGGAAGCGGTACTCATGCGGTACTGAATTCCTAGTGGACCGATCGGTCCCGACCGTACTTGGTCAGGTAGGAGCGTGTCAATGAAGCCAATGGGCCCCCGCCTCCCGCCCGGAGGCCCCGCCCGGGAGCGAACGCGACAAAGGCCGTGCAACACGTCCGGCGCCGGATGCGGGGGATCCAATGGGTGCGCCAGACGGGTTGCACGGCCGATCGGGGGGAGGGCGTCGCCGCCGGGGCGGCGACGCCCTCCGGTCAGGCCGCGGCCTTCTGGCGGTAGCGGGCGGCGCCCGCCAGGGCCACGAGGGTGACGGCGAGGGTGATGACCGTGACGGTCCACAGACCCGCCCGGTACGGGGCGATCCCGCCGGTGGAGAGCGAGAAGGCGGTGGCGGTGACGGCGATGACCACACCGTTGCCGATCTGCGCGCCGGCGTTGAACAGGCCCGAGACCAGGCCCTGCTCGTCGGGCTCGGCGGTGCCGACGGCCGCGATGTTCAGCGCCGGGTAGACCGCGGCGAAGCCGAGGCCGCCGAGGAGCTGCTGCGCGAACAGCGTGACCAGCGGGTCGACCTGACCCATGAGCAGGACCCAGCCGAGGTAGCCGATGCTCAGCAGGACCAGGCCGCCGGTGGCGACGGGCCAGGCGCCGTACTTGGTGACCAGGGCCGCGCCGTAGCGGGCGGTGCCCGCGGTCAGCACGCCGCCGAGGAGGAAGGCGAGGCCGGCCTCCAGCGGGCTCCAGCCCAGCTGCTCCTGGTAGTAGAGGGTGAGCACGAACTGGAAGGAGACGTAGGCGCCGAAGAAGAGCATCGAGACCAGGGCGCGGGTCAGCTGGCCCTTGCGGAAGACGGAGAGCGGGACCAGCGGCGCCGGGTGCCGGCTCTCGACCACGGCGAACAGCGGGAAGAGGACCGCGGCGGCGATGAGCGAACCGATCGTCTGCGCGTCGCTCCAGCCGTCGCTCGCGGCCCGGCTGAGCCCGTACACGAGGGCCACCGCGCCGGCCGTCACCGTGACGGCGCCGAGGATGTCGATGCTTCCGCTCTTGCCCTTCTCCTGCTGGGCGGGTACCACGGAGGCGGCGAGCAGGGCGACCAGGACACCGGCCACGGCCGGGGCGAAGAGGACCAGGCGCCAGGAGACGCCCGCCATCAGGCCGCCGAGGATCAGGCCGAGCGAGTAGCCGGCCGAGGCCACGGCGAGGAAGGTGCCGAGCGCGCGGTTGCGTGACTGCTCGTCACGGAAGGCGTCGAGCAGGATGGCCATGGCGGCGGGTGCGGTGATGCCGGCGCTGACGCCCTTGAGGAGACGGGCGACGACCAGGAGCACTCCGTTGTCGGCGATGCCGCCGAGGATGCTCGCCACCACGAAGACGGCGAGGAAGCCGATCAGCAGCTTCTTGCGGTTGTAGAGGTCGGCCAGCCGGCCGCCCAGCAGCAGGAACCCGCCGAATCCGAGGGCGTAGGCGGAGACGACCCACTGGAGTGCGGAGGTCGACATGCCCAGGTCCGCCTGGACGAGGGGGAGGGCCGGTCCCATGCTCGCGATGTCCATCGCGTCCAGGAACTGCACCGCGCACACGACCAGGAGCAGCAGGGGCAGGCTCTTGACCACGGGTGCGGACGGTAACGCCGTCCGTGCGATGGGGGGAGAGGTCGGTGATGCCTCGGTCATGATCAGACTCCGATCGGAGGGTCGTCGGAAGCAGTGGGCCGCAACATGGTGAAGAATGACGGACCGATCAGTCCGGGACTGATCGGTCCATTTCTAGCGCTCACAAACCCCGCTGTCAAACGTATGCTGGGATCCGCGGGGGAGAGGGGAAGGAGTTCAGACATGGCGCGTACACCGGCACCAGGTACGAGGCGGCGGATTCTGGAGGCCTCGGCCAAACTCTTCGGTGAGCAGGGGGTCCGGGCCGTCGGCATGCAGCAGGTGATCGACGCGACCGGAGTGGGCAAGAGCCTGCTCTACCGCGAGTTCGCCAGCAAGGACGAGCTCATCGCCGCCTGGCTGCGGGAGAGCGACGCGCAGTGGTGGGAGCGGGCCGAAGAGGTCACGGCCCCCCACAGCGGCGACCCGGCCCGGCAGATCCTGGCGCTGATGGAGTTCTTCCAGGCCAGCGTCAGCGAACCGGACTTCCACGGCTGCATCTACTACAACACCTCCAGCGAGTTCCGCGACCCGGCGCACCCGGGCCGCCAGGAGGCGACGCTGCACCTCAAGGGCCTGCGCAACTGGCTGCGGGACATGGGCGCCCAGGCCGGCGCCGAGGACCCCGACGCCCTGGCCGACACGCTGATGCTCGTCATCGGCGGCCTGCTGGCCAACGGCGAGGTGCTCGGGGTCGACGGGCCCGCCCGGATGGCCTTGTCCGCCACCGAGCTCGTGCTGCGCCAGCACTGCCCCAACGCGCTGGCGGGCGCCGTCCTCTGACCCGCGGCACCCCACGGGACCGGCCCCGCGGCACCGAGGTGCCGCGGGGCCGGTCCGTCCGCGCACGGGGCCCCCGTCAGGGGCTCGGGACACCGGTGCGCCGGGGCTGGGCCGCGCGGACGGCGACCCCGTGCTCCTCGTAGCCGTCGTTGTAGACGAACGACGAGGGCATCCGGTCGTGGAACTGGTAGTCGGCTTGAATTCGCCCGTCCTCGGCGAGCACGACGATGTCCTGGCCGGACATCTCCATCTCGCCCGTGGCCGCCGAGACCATCACCCAGTTGAACCGGACGACGTCGTGGTGGCCGGTCGCGTTGTTCGAGGACCGGAACTCGTACCCCATCGGGCCGTACACCTCGTGCGTGTAGGCCAGTTGCTCCAGGAGCGCCGCGTGCCCCCGGATCGGGTCCTTGCGGTAGAAGACGTAGGTGCAGTCGGGCGCGTACAGGGCGTGCACCATGTCGCGCCGGCGCTGCGCGTCGGTCTCGTTCCACAACGCGACGTAGCGCGCGAGGAGTTCGTTGGGTCGGGGCAGCATGACGATGTACCTCCGGTTCTGCGGGGACGCCGCCCGGTCAGGGCCCCGCGGCGTACCGCGGCAGCAGCTGGGCCAGGTCGGCCGTGATGGCGCGGGCGTGGGTCCGCAGGTAGAAGTGGTCCCCGGGGAAGGTCCGGCACCCCAGGAAGTCACGGGTCCGACCGGCCCACGACCGCATGGCCCCGGGCGCGAGGAGCGGATCCCCGCGCCCGGAGTACGCGACGACGGGACAGCCCACGGCCGCCCCGTCGTCCGGGAAGTCCGCGCACACCGCGCCGTCGGCACCCATGGCCCGGACCGCCGCCGCCAGCAGCTCCGCGTCGGCCTCGACCGCAGCCGGCAGCCCGCCCAGCAGGCGCAGCGCTTCGAGGGGGTCCCGGGACAGCGCCGCCGGCGCCGAGAACCCCTCGGGAGCCCACCCCGACACGGCGAGCAGCGCCGGGGCCGGAAGGCCCCGCCGCTCCATCTCCACCGTCAGCCGGTAGCCCAGCAGTGCCCCCATCGAGTGCCCGAACACCGCGTACGCGCGCCCGTCCAGCTCGTCCGAGACCACCCGAGCGAGGGCCTCCACCAGCGGACCGAGCCGCGTGTACGGGGCCTCGCGCCGCCGCTCCTGACGGCCGGGCAGCTGCACGGCCTGGCAGGACACCGACCCGGGGAGCCGCGCGGGCCACTCCCGGTACATGGAGGCGCCGCCCCCGCTGTGGTGCAGCAGGAACAACCGCAGCTCCGCGTCCGGTTCCGCGTCGGCCGGATGCAGCCACCGCGACGCGCCCTGCACCTCGGGCAGCGGGCCCAGGGTCTCCATCGCGCTCTACGCCGCCGTGGCCGGGGCGGGCGAGGCGGCGGCGGCCGTGTGCCGTTCGCGCAGCACCCGCCGCAGCACCTTCCCGGTGGGATTGCGCGGCAGCGCGGCCACGATGTCGTACCCCGTCGGGATCTTGAACCCGGCGATCCGCCCGTTCATGAACCGCAGGAACTCGCGCGGGGTGGCCTCGGCTCCCGGGCGCAGCACCACCGCGGCCCGTACGGCCTCGCCCCAGTCGGGGTGCGGGACTCCGTACACGGAGACCTCGGCGACCGCCGGGTGGGCCCGCAGGGCATTCTCGACCTCCGTCGGATAGATGTTCTGACCGGCGACGATGATGGTGTCGTTGACCCGGTCGACGAGGAACAGGTAGCCGTCGGCGTCGAGGTGCCCCATGTCGCCCATGGACAGCCACTCGCCCGAAGCGCCCGACAAGGCCTGCGCCGTCACCTCCGGCAGCCGCCAGTACCCGAGGAAGCGCGCCGGGCTCTTGATGACCACCCGGCCCACCTCGCCCGCCGGCAGCTCCCGGCCCTCCCCGTCCAGGATCCGCACCTCGTTGCCGGGGCAGACCCGGCCCGCCGAGCCGAGGACCCGGCTGTCCGGGGTGTGGTCCTCCGGCGCAAGGCAGGTCACGAAACTGCCCGCCTCCGCCGAGGAGTAGCCCTGCGCCAGCTCGCAGCCCAGGACGTCGATGCAGGTCAGCAGGAGTTCGCGGTCGATGGGGGAGCCGCTGTAGACCACCTTGCGCAGCGAACGGAAGGTGTCACGGGTGGTGCCCCGCTCGGTCAGCATCATCCGCAGCATCGCGGGCGCCGCCCACAGCGTCGTGATCCCGTGGTGCTCGATCAGCCGGGTGGCCTCGTCGGCGATGAACTGACGCATGATCACCGTGGTCGCGCCGGCGTTGAAGGAGTGCATGAACCAGCCGAAGCCCGAGGTGTGCAGACCGGGGAAGCAGCTCAGCCCCCGGTCCTCGGGCCGCCAGTCGATCCAGTCGACCCCCGCCGCCCGGGTGTCGGCGATGAAGGTGAAGAAGGTCCGCTGCGCCAGCACCACCCCCTTGGGCAGGCCGGTCGTCCCGCTCGTGTACAGCTGCGCGACCGGGTCGTCGAAACCGGCCGCGGCGGCCGGGTCCGGCTCCGTGTCCGGCCGCCCCCGCTTCCAGTCGAGGAACCCGCCCGCCACATGGCCGTCGGAGTCCATCTCCACGATGCGGACCAGCCGGGGCAGCACCGGCCGCAGCCGGTCCACGACCGGCCTGAACTGTCTTTCCACGAAGAGGAGTTCGGCCTGCGAGTCTTTCAGGACGTGCTCGACCTCGCCGGCCGTGAGCCGCGAGTTCACCGGCACCAGCACCGCCCCGCTCTTCGCGCAGCCCAGCGCCAGGTCGTAGTAGTGCTCCGATTCCCGGCCCAGGTAGCCGACCCGCGCGCCCGCCGCCAGACCCGAGTCCAGCAGCGCGTGCGCCGTGCGGTTGCTCTCCCGGTGCAGCTGCCCGTAGGTCAGCGTGCGGTCCTCGCAGATCACCGCCGGCCGGTCGGGCCGGGTCCGGGCGTGCAGCGCGGCGCGGGCGGCGAGGGTCCGGTCCTCCGTACGGTTGTCCATGGGGTTCCCTTGTGTCGTTGGCTGTTGCTCAGGGGGCCGACGCCGCCACCACGGGCGCGGGTGCGAGCCGGTGGGACAGGACCTCGGCGAGCTCCTCCACCGAGGGGTGGTCGAAGACCGCCGACGAGACCAGGGGGACGCGCAGCCGCGTCTGGAGCCGGGTCCTGAGCACGATCGCGGTCAGCGAGTCCACGCCGAGTTCCAGGAAGCTCGCCCGGGTGTCGACGTACTCCGGGTCGTCGACCGCGAGGAGCGCGGCGACGGTGGCCCGCACCAGCGTGACCAGCGCGGCCCGCCGCTCCTCGGGCGGCGCGGCCGTCAGCGCCTCCACGTCGACCGGCGCGGACGCGGCCGGTTCCGCGGCCCCGGCGGCCACCTCCACCGGCCGGTCCGGCAGCCGGGTGAAGCCCATCCCGGACAGTTCCGCCACCGGCCGGCCGGCGCCCTCGGGGCCGTCCTCCAGCAGCAGCAGGTCCAGCGTGAAGGCCGGGCCGTCGCCCGCCGCGGTGTCCGGACGGTCGGCCCACGTGACCCGCACGGCGGAGCGCAACGCCTCCCCGCGCGGCTTCTTGAAGGTCCGCAGCCGGCCCACGCTCGTGGCCACGTAGTGGCGGCCGTCGTCGGCGAGGGCGGCCAGGGCGTGCGTCGCCCCGTCCAGCAACGGCGGCGGGAGGTGCTCGGCACGGGAGACGTCCGCGCCGGACAGCTCCGTCACCGCGAAGTTCGGCCCGTACGCCGTCACCGAGCGGGCCCGCCGGAACTGCGGCCCGTACTCCAGCCCGGCCTCGGCGTAGGCGGCCCGCACGTCCTCGGCGTCCAGTGCCTTCGAGGAACGCACCCCCCGCACCGCGCCCAGCAGGCCCACCAGGGCCCGGCCCTGATCGGACAGCGAGCCCGCGCCGGCGGCCTCCGAAGCGATCGCGGCCGTCGCGTGCAGCCGTTCCACGCCCCCGGGCTCGTCCCCGGACCGGCTGGAGACCTCGACGGACAGCCGCCCTCCCGGCTCGGTGCGCACCCGGGTCAGCAGCAGCGTCGGCCGGTCCGAGAGGAACAGCGCCTCGTGGAAGCGGACGTCCTCCACCGCCCGGCCGGCGTCCCCGTGGACCTCGTCCTGGACCGCCAGCAGCAGTTCCAGGTACGCGGCCGCGGGCAGGAAGGCCTGGCCGCCGATGGTGTGGTCCGCCAGGTACGCGGGGGCCGCCGCACTGATCCGGGCCGTGAACTCCCGCCGGTCGCCGGCCGGCGCGCCCTCGCGGCCCAGCAGGGGGTGGCCGGCGCCGACGGCCCCGGCGCGCGCCGCGGGGCGGGCCGGGAGCCGGTAGGCGCGCCGGTCGAAGGCGTAGCCGGGCAGCGGGATCCGCCGCCCCGGACCGTCCGCGTGGACCTCGTTCCAGGCGATGGTCAGCCCCGCCGTGTACGCGCCGGCCAGCGCGGCGTCCAGGGTGGCACCCGTGGTGTCCTTGCGGCGCAGGCAGCTCAGCCACCGGTGCTGCTCCTGCGGCACGGCCTGCCGGGCCAGCGAGGTCAGGGCCGTGGACGGACCCAGCTCCAGGAACACGTGCCGGCCGCGCTCGGCGATGGTCCGCACCCCGGCCGCGAACTCCACCGACCGCGTCATGTGCCGCACCCAGTACTCCGGCGTCGCCAGTTCCCGCGGCGCCGCGACCCGGCCGGTCAGGTTGGACACGATCGGCAGCCGCGGCTCCTGGAAGGCGATCCCCCGCAGCACCTCGGCCAGCGGCTCGGCGACCTCCTCCATCAGCGGCGAGTGGAACGCCGCCGTCACGTGCAGCGGGGTCACCGTCCAGTCCCGCGCGCGCAGCGCCTCCACCGCCTCCGCCAGCGCCCCGGCGCCGCCCGAGACCACGCACTGCTCCGGCGCGTTGACGGCGGCGACGGCCAGCTCGGGCCACCGCAGGAGCAGCGGGCGCACCTCCTCTGCGGGCGCGGCCACGGCGGCCATCCCGCCCGGCGCCGACACCGACTCGATCAGCCGGGAACGCGCGGCGAGGAAGGTCACCCCGTCGGCGAGCGTGAACAGACCGGCGACCGTGGCCGCGACGATCTCGCCCACGCTGTGCCCGATCAGGACGCTGGGCCGCACCCCCCACGACAGCCACAGCCGGGCGAGTGCGTACTCCAGGGTGAACAGCGCCGCGTGCGTGAAGGACGTACGGGCCAGGGTCTCCTCGGCGTCCCCGGCGTCGCCGAACATCACGGCGGCCACCGAGCGCCCGAGCAGCGGGGCGAAGAGCGCGTCGCACTCGTCGACGCAGCGCGTGAACACGGCGTGGCGCCCGTACAGGGCCCGGCCCATGCCCACGTACTGCGAACCGGAACCGGTGAACAGGAAGGCCACCTTGCGGAACGCGTCGGGTTTCTCCTCGTCCCTGGGCGGCGCGCTCCACCGCTCCAGCCGCGAGCCGAGCTCCGCGAGGGAGGAGACGGCCGCCGCCGCCCGGAAGCGGAAGTGCGAGCGGGCGGTGGCCCGGGTGCGGCACAGGTCGGCGAGGGAGGTGCCGGGGTGCTCCGCGAGGAACCGCGCGTACCGTTCGGCCTGGAGCCGCAGCGCGGGCCGGGACTTGGCGGACAGTGTGAAGACCTGCCCGTACGCCTCCTCGCGCGCGGCCGGCGGCGCGGTGCCGGCCGGCGGAGCGGTGTCCGGGGCGGGCGCCTCCTCCAGTACCGCGACCGCGATGGCACCGGCGACGCCGAAGCCGTTGACGGTGGCCCGGCGCACCGGGGCCTTCCAGGGCCGCTCCTTCGTCGCCACCTCGATGGGGTACGTGTCCCACGGGATCCGCCCGGATAGGTTCCGCCACACGTGCGGGAAGAAGGTGCCGGCCCGCATCTGCGTGATCACCTTGATCAGTCCGCCCAGCCCGGCCGCGGGCTCCATGTGTCCCAGGTTGGCCTTCAGCGAGCCGATGACCAGCGGGTCGTCCTTGTCGTGGGAGGCGCCGAACACCCCGTTCACCGACCCCAGCTCGATCGGATCGCCGAGCGGGGTCCCCGTCCCGTGCGCCTCCACGTACTGGATGTCACCCGGCTCCAGCCGCGCGTTGGCCAGCGCCGCCCGCATCACGGCCTCCTGCGCCGTGCCGTTGGGCGCGCTCAGGCCCGCGCTCTCGCCGTCCTGTCCGATCGCGGTGCCCCGTACGAGGGCCAGCACCCGGTCGCCCGCGGCCACCGCGTCCGACAGCCGCTTCAGGACCAGCACCCCGCAGCCCTCGGCGCGCGCGTAACCGTCCGCGCTCTCGTCGAAGGTCTTGCAGTGCCCGTCCGGGGCCAGCATCTGGGCGTGCGAGAGGATCACGTACGAACGCGGGTTGTGCAGGGTGTTCACCCCGGCGCACAGCGCGATCCCGCACTCGCGCCGCCGCAGCCCCTCCACCGCCAGGTGCAGGGCGGTCAGCGAGGCCGCGCACGCGGTGTCGGTCGTCAGGCTCGGGCCGCGCCAGCCCAGGAAGTACGAGAGCCGCCCCGACAGGGAGTACGCCCCGAGCCCGGTCGCCAGGTTCCCGTCGAGCTGCTCGTCCGTGAGCCCCTCCAGCTCCAGGGGGAAGTCCAGGGGGGAGGCGCCCACGTAGACACCGCCGTCGCCGTGCCGCAGCACGGCCGGATCGATGCCGGAGTCCTCCAGGGCCTCCCACACCGTCTCCAGCAGCAGCCGCTGCCCCGGATCGATGAAGGGGGCCTGCTTCGGGGGAATGTTGAAGAACTGTGCGTCGAATTCGTCTATGTGGTCGAGGAAACCGCCCGCGCGAGCGGTGATGTCGCCGTCGGCCACCTCCGGCACCCAGCGGTCGCGCGGCAGTGGACCGATACCGGAACGCCCGTCCCGCAGAAAGGAATCGAGATCAGAAAGGGAATTGTTCCGACCGGGCAGGCGCATTCCCACGCCGACCACGGCGATCGGCTCGTGCTTTTCGAGAAGGAATTCTCCGAGGGTCCTCTTCTGTCGCCGGACCGTTTCCTCCGCGACGTCGAGCCTTTCCTTTATCTCCTTGATCCCCTGCATGATGTACGGATCCCGCGGGTCCGGCGTTCCCGGCATGGCGGCGGCCTCCCTCTCAATTCGCGTCGAAGATGTCGGCCAGCACGTCCGAGGCCAGATGGTCGGTCAGCCGCTCGACGGTGGGCTGGTTGAACAGGGCCGTGCTGCTGATGCCCCGCCCCAGCCGGTCTTCGAGCCGCTGCTTGACCTGGGTCAGCAGCAGGGACGTCATACCGAGCTCGAAGAAGCTGTCCTCCAGCGGCAGCTCTTCGTCGTCGGGCATGAGCAGTGCCGTCTTGAATTCCGCCACGACGATTTCTTCCAGAACCGTCCGGCGTTCCGATCGGGGCGAGGACACTAATTGTTCTGTCATACCGGTCGAGTGAAGCACAGGTGCCGTGACGACCGGCTGACGTCCTCCTGACCCGTCGGCCCTGTCAGTTCAGCGTCAGTACGACTGTGGGAACCTCTGGATGCACGAGTGCGTGAGATCCGGCGTGGAGGAGCGAATCATGCAGACCGAAGCACGAGAAGAACTGCGGGCCAATGGATATTCGTTGCTGCCGGCCGACCGGCTCGTCATCGATGCCGAATTGAGGCAGCACGTCAAGGAATTGGCCGCCGAGTGGGAACACCTGGAGACGGACCGGTACCTGAAGGGCGGGTCCCGCTTCCGCGAGCGCCGCTACGACCGGTTCTACTTCGTGCCCCGCACCGGAGAGGTCCGGCTGCGCCCGCACCGGCCCTACTTCCAGTCGATGAACGCCAACGACTACGCCGGCGGCATCGACCGCGACGTGGCCCCCCTCAGCCGGGCCACCCTGGACAACCCGCTCCTGACGCGGCTCCTGCGCGCCGACTTCGAGAAGTTCCCGGTCCCCGCGGACTCCTGGCTCGACGACCCCTGGGACGTCCAGTGCCACCAGTTCCGGATCATCAGCACCCCGGACGAGACGGGGGAGCCTACCCCCGAGGGCCCGCACCGCGACGAGGTCGACTTCGGAGCCATCCACCTGATGGGCCGCTTCAACGCCCGGGGCGGGGAATCCCAGGTCTACAGCCTGGAGAGGGAGCTCGTGGCCGAGTTCACCCTGACCGAGCAGATGGACACCATGTTCTGGGCCGACGCCCGGATCCTCCACGCGGTGCGCCCGATCATCGCGCAGGACCCGGCGAAGCCGGCCGTCCGCGACGTCCTGATCCTGGGCTACCGGCACGCGCCGGAGCTGCGCCGCGACGAGCAGAGCGGCTGACATGGCGACCGGAGCCGAGATCCGCCGCGTGGACCGTGTGGTCATCCGTTTCGCGGGTGATTCGGGTGACGGTATGCAGCTGACGGGTGACCGTTTCACGTCGGAGACGGCGTCGTTCGGGAACGATCTTTCGACGCTGCCGAATTTCCCGGCGGAGATCCGGGCGCCTGCCGGGACGCTGCCGGGTGTGTCGTCGTTCCAGCTGCATTTCGCGGATCACGACATCCTCACTCCGGGTGACGCGCCGAACGTTCTGGTGGCGATGAATCCGGCGGCGCTGAAGGCGAACATCGCGGACGTGCCGCGTGGTGCGGAGATCATCGTGAACACGGACGAGTTCACGAAGCGGCCGATGGCGAAGGTGGGGTACGAGACCTCTCCGCTGGAGGACGGGTCGCTGGACGCCTACCGGGTGCACGGGGTGCCGCTGACCACGCTGACGGTGGAGGCGCTGAAGGACTTCGGGCTGTCGCGCAAGGAGGCCGAGCGCAGCAAGAACATGTTCGCGCTGGGGCTGCTGTCGTGGATGTACCACCGTCCGACGGAGAACACCGAGAAGTTCCTGCGGCAGAAGTTCGCGAAGAAGCCGGACATCGCCGAGGCGAACATCGTGGCGTTCCGGGCGGGCTGGAACTTCGGTGAGACGACGGAGGACTTCGCGGTCTCCTATGAGGTGGCTCCGGCGACGAAGGCGTTCCCGGCGGGTACGTACCGCAACATCTCGGGGAACCTGGCGCTGTCGTACGGGCTGATCGCGGCGGCCCGGCAGGCGGATCTGCCGCTGTATCTGGGTTCGTACCCGATCACGCCGGCGTCGGACATCCTGCACGAGCTGTCGAAGCACAAGAACTTCGGTGTGCGCACGTTCCAGGCCGAGGACGAGATCGCGGGTATCGGTGCGGCGCTGGGTGCGGCGTTCGGGGGTGCGCTGGGGGTGACGACGACCTCGGGGCCCGGTGTGGCCCTCAAGTCGGAGACGATCGGGCTCGCGGTCTCCCTGGAGCTGCCGCTGCTGATCGTGGACATCCAGCGCGGCGGGCCCTCGACCGGTCTGCCGACCAAGACCGAGCAGGCCGACCTGCTCCAGGCGATGTACGGGCGCAACGGGGAGGCCCCCGTGCCGATCGTCGCCCCCCGCACCGCCGCCGACTGCTTCGACGCCACGCTGGAAGCGGCCAGGATCGCGCTCACCTACCGCACGCCGGTCTTCGTCCTCTCCGACGGCTACCTCGCCAACGGCTCCGAGCCCTGGCGCGTCCCCCACCCGGACGAACTGCCCGACCTGCGGACCCGTTTCGCCACGGGCCCCAACCACACCCTGGCCGACGGCACCGAGGTGTTCTGGCCCTACAAGAGGGACCCGGAGACACTGGCCAGGCCGTGGGCGGTCCCGGGGACCCCGGGGCTGGAGCACCGCATCGGCGGGATCGAGAAGCAGGACGGCACCGGGAACATCTCCTACGACCCGGCCAACCACGACCACATGGTCCGCACCCGCCAGGCCAAGATCGACGGCATCGCCGTACCCGACCTGGAGGTCGACGACCCCTCCGGCACCGCCCGCACCCTCGTGCTGGGCTGGGGCTCCACCTACGGCCCCATCACCGCCGCCGTCCGCCGGCTGCGCGCCCAGGGGACGGCCATCGCGCAGGCCCACCTGCGCCACCTCAACCCCTTCCCGGCGAACCTCGGCGAGGTGCTCGCCCGCCACGACCGGGTCGTCGTCCCCGAGATGAACCTCGGACAGCTGGCCACCCTGATCCGGGCCAAGTACCTGGTCGACGTCCGCTCCCACACCCAGGTCAACGGCATGCCGTTCAAGGCCGAGCAGCTCGCCGCGGTCCTCCAGGAGGCCATCGATGACTGAGGTACTGAGCCTGATCCCCAAGGCGGAGGCGGCGCTCTCGGCCAGGGACTTCAAGTCGGACCAGGAGGTCCGCTGGTGTCCGGGATGCGGCGACTACGCCGTCCTCGCCGCCGTGCAGGGCTTCATGCCCGAGCTGGGACTGGCCAAGGAGAACATCGTCTTCGTCTCCGGCATCGGCTGCTCCTCCCGCTTCCCGTACTACATGAACACCTACGGGATGCACTCCATCCACGGCCGCGCCCCCGCCATCGCCACCGGACTCGCCTCCTCCCGCCGCGACCTGTCCGTCTGGGTCGTCACCGGCGACGGCGACGCCCTCTCCATCGGCGGCAACCACCTCATCCACGCCCTGCGCCGCAACGTCAACCTCAAGATCCTCCTCTTCAACAACAGGATCTACGGCCTCACCAAGGGCCAGTACTCACCCACCTCCGAGGTCGGCAAGATCACCAAATCCACGCCGATGGGCTCCCTCGACGCCCCCTTCAACCCCGTCTCCCTCGCCCTGGGAGCCGAGGCCTCCTTCGTGGCCCGCACCATCGACTCCGACCGCAAACACCTCACCGAAGTCCTGCGCCAGGCCGCCGACCACCCCGGCACCGCCCTCGTCGAGATCTACCAGAACTGCAACATCTTCAACGACGGCGCCTTCGACGCCCTCAAGGACCAGGAACAGGCCCGCGAAGCCGTCATCCGCCTCGAACACGGCCGCCCCATCCGCTTCGGCACCGACGACACCAGAGGCGTCATCCGCAACGAGCACACCGGCGACCTCGACGTGGTCACCGTGACACCGGAGAACACCTCCCGGATCCTCGTCCACGACGCCCACGCCACCAGCCCCACCACCGCCTTCGCCCTCTCCCGCCTCGCCGACCCCGACACCCTCCACCACACCCCCATCGGCGTCTTCCGCGACACCACCCGCCCCGTCTACGACACCCTCATGGCCGACCAGCTCGAAGCGGCGGTGGAGCAGTACGGGAAGGCGGACCTCGGGGCGCTCCTCACCGGCACCGATTCCTGGACGGTGACCTCGTCGGACTGAGGTGGTCGAGGGTGCGCGGGAGTACGGGCCCGGGCACCCTCGGTGACCGGGACCCGGCCCCGGTCGCCGGCGTGACCAATCACACCCCGGCGGCCACGGGCCGATCGCCCCAACGGATCCGGGCGCTCCATCGGCCCCGGGCCCGCCCCGGGGGCCGTTCGGGGGAGGCGGTCCCGAAAGGGCCTGACCTAGCCTGGAGCGGCAGTACGAGATCCGGGGGCCGAGCGCAAAGGAAGAGCGCGTCCATGGGCATCACCACCAGTTCCGTACGTCGTCGGCGTGCGGGATCCGCCGTGACGGCGGCCGTCCTCGGCCTCCTGGCGGCAGCCGCCGCGCCGGCCCTCGCCGCCACGGACGGCCCGGCCGGCACTCCGGCCCGGGACGCCCACGACACGCCCCGCACCGCCCCCCAGGGCGCGCACGACGCCGCCCGCACCGCCGCCCGCACCGCCCCCCAGGAAGCCCGCACCGCCGCGCACGGTGCCGCCCAGGGTGCCGCCCGGACCCCGCTGGCGATCACCCGGCTCGCCCAGGGCCCGGGCCACGACGTCGCGATCACCATCGACGACGGCCCCGACCCCCGCTGGACGCCGCAGGTCCTCCAGGTGCTGCGGCAGAACCACGTCAAGGCCACCTTCTGCATGATCGGGACCAACGCCCGGAAGTACCCGGACCTGGTGCGCGCGGTCGCCGCCGACGGCCACCGGCTGTGCGACCACACCTCCGACCACGACGAGACCATGGACCACAAGCCCGTCGCGTACCAGCGTCAGCAGATACTCGACGGCAAAGCCATGATCCAGAAGGCCGTCCCGGGCGTCGCCGTCGACTACTACCGCGCGCCGGGCGGTGCCTTCACCCCCGACAGCCGTGCGGTGGCCACCGAGAGCGGGATGCAGCCCCTGGGCTGGAGCGTGGACCCCAGGGACTGGAGCCGTCCGGGCCTGCCGGCGATCGTGTCCGCCGTGGAGGGCAAGCTGCCGCAGCAGCCGACTGTCCTGTTCCACGACGGCGGCGGCGACCGCAGCGAGACGGTCGCGGCGCTCAAGCAGTACCTGCCCTGGCTCACCACGCGGGGCTACGCCTTCACCTTCCCGGTCCGCGCCACGCCGTAGGCCGTCTCTTCCGGATCTTGCCTGACCGACAAGATCCGGAAGAGACGGCCTAGCCTCACCGGGCCGCGGCGGCCACGCGTTCCCGGTCGTCGAGGACCTCCAGCAGCCGGGCCGCGAACTCCCGCGGCCGCTCCGTGCAGCCCAGGTGCCCGCCCGGGAACTCGGCGAAGGCGGCCCCCGTCAGCTCCGCCAGCCGCCGGGCCGGCCCGTACAGCGCGGGCTGCGGGCGCGAGTCCCGTCCGGCGGCCGTGACCAGCCGTGCCGAGGCCTCCCGCAGAGCCGGAAGGTCGGCAGTGGTGCCCGTGAAGGGGCACAGGACGTGCTCCAGGAAGAACGGCATGTTGCCGTACGCGCGCGGCATCATCTCCCGTACCTCGGGGGCCGGTTCGTCCGGCTCCCGCTCCGGCCGGGCCTCCCCGAGGCCCTCGCCGAAGCGCTTCATCGCGGGTCCGCCGCCCTCCTCCAGGAACAGCGCCCGGACCTCGGCGAACAGGGCCCGGTACGGTGCGGGGTCCTCCAGCACCTCCACCAGCGGCGGCTCGTGCGCCACCACCCGGCGCACCCGCTCCGGATGGCGGGCCAGCAGGTCGAGCGCGACGATCGCGCCCGCGCTGCAGCCCAGTACGTACGCGGGCTCGTGCGGGGAGACCACGTCGAGCAGGCGGCACGCGTCGTCGGCCCAGTCCGCGGGCCGCTGTCCGGCGGGGGGTCCGTCGAGGGTGCTGCGGGACTGGCCGCGCGGGTCCTGGGCGACGACGGTGTACCCGGCGTCGGCGAGCGCGGGGGCGATCGCCGCGTACACGGCGGCGTCGGCTCCGCCCCCGGGGATCAGCAGCAGTACGGGGCCGCTGCCCCGCGTCTCGTAGTACAGGGTCGCGCCGGGCACCTTGAGGGTGTGGGTGGTGGGCGTGTCCATCAGCGGTCCTCCCCGTCGTCCTGCGCGCCGTCTCGCGTGCGGTCTGGCGCGCCGTCTTCCGCGCCGTCTTCCGCGTCCTCGCGGGACGGCCAGTTCTCCAGCGTCACGTGCAGCGCGTCGAGCGACCGCGCCCAGGACTCCCCCACCGTGCGGGAGTGGTTGAACCCGCCGCCGAGTTCGAGGTGGACGAAGCCGTGGAAGGCGCTGCGCAGCAGCCGGCCCGCGTCGGTCAGGTCCGGCTCGCGGAGCCCGTAGGCGCGCAGCATCCCGTAGGTCAGCTCGACGCTGCGGCGCAGGGCGGCGGAGTCCACCACCTCCTCCGGCCGGAAGCGCATCTGCGTCGCCTCGTACCGGCCGGGGTGCGCCAGGGCGTACGCGCGGTAGGCGTCGGCGAAGGCGACGAGCGCGTCCTTTCCGGAGCGGCCCGCGACGGCGTCCGCGATCCGCCCGGTCATCTCCTCGGAGGCCAGCAGCGCGACCCGCACCCGCAGGTCCCGCAGGTTCCGCACGTGCGAGTACAGGCTCGCGTCCTTGACCCCGAAGCGCCGCGCCAGCGCGGACAGCGTCACCTTCTCGATGCCGGCCTCGTCCGCCATGGCGGCGGCCGCCGCCACGAGGACGGCGGCGTTCAGCCCCGCGCGTACCACGGGACACCCCCTCGATCGTTGCCTAGATCATCCAGGCAGAAACCTAGGGGGTCTAGGTTCTGGTTGTCCAGCCACATACGGCGGGAGCCGTCCCGGCGCGCTCTGCGCCCGGACGGCTCCCGCGTGGTCTTCCCGTCGGCTCTTCCCGCGTGGCCGCTGCGCCTACTCGGCGATGTAGGTGTGGCCGCTGTAGGCGAAGACGAGGAGTTCGAGTTCGAGCTCCGGGTCCACCACGGTGCCCCCGGTGGGCTCGAAGTGTTCGTACCGGTTCCCGTTGAGGACCTTCACCTTCGCGTTCGTGTCCTCCACGTAGCGGACGCGCTCCAGCTCTTCGAGATTGGACGCGGGTCCGCCGCTGAGAATGACGTTCGGGCTCTGCACTGTCATGGTCGTCGTCTCCTTCGGCCGGGTGCGGAGGCAGCAGCCTCACTGCCTGCCCGCACAGGATCCGGGGTGCCGCTAAAGCTGGTCTTAAAGGGGAGGACCCGCGGGATCCGCCGGATCCGCGGGCCGGGGGGAACCCGTCGGCCCTACGAGGCCCAGGCCCCCGGGGCGCGGAAGTCCCCGTCCCCGACGGGCCAGTGGGTACGGGCCGGCCGGGGATCGGGCGGGGAGATCTCGGCGCCCATCATCCGGGCGGTGAGCAGCGCGGCGATGGCCGCGACCTCCTCCAGCGTGGGGGACCCGCCCACCACGTGGAAGGCCGCCTGCTGCAGCTGGGCCTCGGCGGGGCTCACAGCGGCAGGTTCCCGTGCTTGCGGCTGGGGCGCGGCACGTGCTTGCCGCGCAGCATTTCCAGCGCGTCGATGAGCCGGGACCTGGTCTCGGCGGGGTCGATGACGTCGTCCACAAGGCCTCGTTCCGCGGCGTAGTAAGGGTGCATGAGCTCGCTCTGGTACTCCTTGATCTTCATCTGGCGCACGGCGTCGGGATCGTCGGAGGCGGCGATCTCCCGGCGGAAGATGACGTTCGCGGCCCCCTCGGCACCCATCACGGCGATCTCGTTGGACGGCCAGGCCAGCGCGATGTCCGCGCCGATCGAGCGGGAGTCCATGACGATGTACGCGCCGCCGTAGGCCTTGCGCAGGATCAGCGAGATCCGCGGCACGGTGGCGTTGCAGTACGCGTACAGCAGCTTGGCGCCGTGCCGGATCACCCCGCCGTGCTCCTGGTCCACGCCCGGCAGGAAGCCGGGTACGTCGACCAGCGTCACCAGCGCAATGCTGAAGGCGTCGCAGAACTGCACGAAGCGCGCGGCCTTCTCGCTCGCCTGGATGTCGAGGACGCCCGCCATGCACGACGGCTGGTTGGCGACGATGCCGACGGTCTGCCCGCCGAGCCGGGCCAGGGTGCAGACGACGTTCTGCGCCCACCCGGCGTGGATCTCGAAGTGCTCCCCGTGGTCGACGACCTCCTCGATCAGCTCGCGGATGTCGTACGCCTGGTTGGGGCGCGACGGCACCAGGTCGGCCAGGCGCTCGCAGCGCCGCCCGGCCGGATCCTCGGTGTCGGCGGCCGGCGGCAGCTCGCGGTTGTTGGCGGGCAGCAGCGACAGCAGGTAGCGCACGTCCTCCAGGGCGCTCTCCTCGTCGTCGTACGCGAAGTGCGCGACGCCGGAGGTGCCCGCGTGGCTGTCGGCCCCGCCCAGGGTCTCGCTGGTGACGGCCTCGCCGGTGACCGCCTGGACCACGTCGGGACCCGTGATGAACATCTGGGAGGTGCCGCGGACCATGAAGACGAAGTCGGTCAGGGCGGGGGAGTAGGCGGCCCCGCCGGCGCACGGGCCCATGACCACGGAGATCTGCGGGATGACCCCGGAACTGCGCACGTTGCGGGTGAAGATGCCGCCGTAGCCGGCGAGCGCGGTGACGCCCTCCTGGATGCGGGCGCCGGCGCCGTCGCACAGGCCCACCAGGGGCGCCCCGGTGGTCTCGGCGAGGTCCATCAGCTTGTGGATCTTCTGGGCGTGCGCCTCGCCCAGCGCGCCGCCGAAGACGCGGAAGTCGTGGGCGTACGCGAAGGCGGTCCGCCCGTGGACCAGGCCCCACCCCGTGATGACGCCGTCGGTGTGCGGCTTCCTGTACTCCAGGCCGAAGCCGGTGGCACGGTGCCGGCGCAGCCCCTCGATCTCGGTGAACGTCCCCTCATCGAAGAGGAGTTCGAGGCGTTCACGGGCGGTCAGCTTGCCCTTGGCGTGCTGGGCCTCGGTCGCCTTCTCGCTCGGACCGCGTACCACCTGCTCCCGCAGGTCGGCGAGCTCCGCCGTGCGTTCCCGCAGTGACGCGAACCGGATCTCCTCCTGGGTGCTCATGAGGACCCCTTTCGACGCAGACGCGCCGGTCCGGCCGGTGCGCGGCGACGAGCGTCCGGCGGCGGGCTAAAGCCGGGCTTGCACGCGGCACCCGGACACCGCCGGCGGCTCCGCCCGGAACCCGGGACACCCCCTACCCGGCCCGCGCGGACCCCACTGCGTGCGCCGCGCCCGGGACTTCGGGGGCCGGGGTGCGTATCAGTGGAACGTCACGTCCGAACCGCCGGAGGCCACTGTGAAGGAAATCCTCGACGCGATCGCCGCGTCGACCGCATCTGGCAGCGGTTCTCCCGCTGTCACCGCCGCCGACTTCGCGGCCCTGCCGCTGCCCGAGTCGTACCGCGCGGTGACCGTGCACAAGTCGGAGACGGACATGTTCGCGGGCATCGCGACCCGCGACCGCGACTCCCGCAAGTCCCTGCACGTCGAGCGGGTACCGCTGCCCGAGCTCGGGCCCGGCGAGGCCCTGGTGGCCGTCATGGCCTCCTCGGTCAACTACAACACCGTCTGGAGCTCGATCTTCGAGCCGCTGCCGACCTTCGGCTTCCTGGAGCGCTACGGCAGGCTGTCCCCGCTCGCCGCGCGCCACGACCTGCCGTACCACATCCTCGGCTCCGACCTGTCTGGTGTGGTGCTGCGCACCGGCCCCGGCGTCAACCGCTGGCACCCCGGCGACGAGGTCGTCGCCCACTGCCTGTCGGTGGAGCTGGAATCGGCCGACGGGCACAACGACACGATGCTCGACCCGGAGCAGCGGATCTGGGGCTTCGAGACCAACTTCGGCGGCCTGGCGGAGATCGCGCTGGTGAAGTCGAACCAGCTGATGCCCAAGGCGCGCCACCTCAGCTGGGAGGAGGCCGCGTCCCCCGGTCTGGTCAACTCGACCGCGTACCGCCAGCTGGTCTCCCGCAACGGCGCCGGGATGAAGCAGGGCGACAACGTCCTGATCTGGGGCGCCAGCGGCGGCCTCGGCTCCTACGCCACCCAGCTGGCCCTGGCCGGCGGCGCCAACCCGATCTGCGTCGTCTCCAGCCCCGAGAAGGCGGCCATCTGCCGGGCCATGGGCGCCGAGGCGGTCATCGACCGGAGCGCCGAGGGCTACAGGTTCTGGAAGGACGAGCACACCCAGGACCCGCGCGAGTGGAAGCGGTTCGGCAAGCGCATCCGCGAGCTGACCGGCGGCGAGGACGTGGACATCGTCTTCGAGCACCCGGGCCGCGAGACCTTCGGGGCCTCGGTGTACGTCACCCGCAAGGGCGGCACCATCGTCACCTGCGCCTCCACCTCCGGCTTCATGCACGAGTACGACAACCGCTACCTGTGGATGTCGCTGAAGCGGATCATCGGCTCGCACTTCGCCAACTACCGCGAGGCGTGGGAGGCCAACCGCCTCATCACCAAGGGCAGGATCCATCCCACCCTCTCCAAGGTCTACCCGCTGGAGGAGACCGGCCAGGCCTCCTACGACGTCCACCGCAACCTCCACCAGGGCAAGGTCGGCGTCCTCGCCCTCGCCCCCGAGGAGGGCCTCGGCATCCGCGACCACGAGCTGCGCGCGCAGCACCTCGACGCCATCAACCGCTTCCGCGACGGCCGTACGCTGCCGGAAACAGGATGACGGGTACGAGAGCCGCCGGGGCCGCCTTCCCCGGCGGCCAGGTGGCCCTCGCCCACGACGACGAGCTCCCCCCGGGCGGTGAGCTGCGCGCCCTGCTGGAGGACGTCCTCGCGGACGTGCGCGGCGCCTGCCCGCCGCTGGGCCAGCACCCGCCCGCCGTGGTGAGCGGCGCCCACGTCGTCGACCCGCCGTTCTACGGCAGCGGCGACATCGGGCGGATCGCCGTGTGCGCCACCGTCAACGAACTCGCGGCCGCCGGCGCCCGGCCCCTGGCCCTGACCCTGTCGGCGGTCGTCGAGGCGGGCCTGCCGCTGGAGCGACTGCACCGGCTGGCCCGCTCCGTGCGCGACGCGGCCCGCGAGGCCGACGTGGTGATCGCCGACGTGGACGTCCGGGTCGTCCGGGCCGGCGAGGCGGACCAGGTCTACCTGCACACCACCGGGATCGGCGCCTACCGCGGCGCCCCGCTGCGCACCCGCGACGCCCGCCCCGGGGACCGCGTCGTCCTCAGTTCCCCGCTCGGCGGACACGGCGCCCACATCCTGTCGGTGCGCCGGGGCCTCGGGTTCGAGAGCCTGGTGCCCAGCGGCTGCGCGCCGCTGACCGGACTGCTGGAGCGGGCGCGCGCGGCCGGGTCCGGCGCCGGGATCCGGGCCGTACGCACCGTGGCGCGCGGCGGCCTGGCCGCCGTGCTGCACGCGTACGCCCGCGAACTGGGCCACACCCTGCGCGTCGAGGAGAGCGCGCTGCCCGTGCAGTACGAGGCCCGGATGGCCCTGGAGGCCATGGCCGTCGACCCGCTGCACGCCTCCAGCGAGAGCTGCCTGTGCCTGCTCGTCGCGCCGGACGCGGTGGACGGTGTCCTGGCCGCGCTGCGCGGCCACCCGTACGGGCGGTTCGCGGCCGAGATCGGCACGGTCGTCGAGGACGGCGCCACGGCGGTCGAGCTGGTGCGCGACCAGGGCCGCGCCGTGCCCGTCACACCCGAACCGGCGGCCTTCCCCCGGCTGGCGTGAGCCCTGCCGGGGCCGCCGCCGCCGGAGCCGCGGGGGCCGTCGCCTTCGCCGGACCTGCCGGGGCCGCGGGCCGGAAGCCGCGCAGCAGCACCACTCCGGCCGCCGTCGCCAGCGCCGGGAGCAGCCCCATCCCCGCCAGGACGCCCCACGCGGCGCCGGAGCCCTGGCCGGTGGCGTGCCCGGTGTCGGAGGAGACGTAGCCGGACGACTGCAGCACCAGCCCCATCAGGAACGGCCCGACGGCCATGCCCAGCCCCTCGCCGGCGCTGAACAGCCCCGACATCGCACCGGCCCGGCTGCGCCCGGTGCGGACGGCGTCCCCGGCCGCGCACTCGGCGAGCATCGCGTACAGGAACAGCAGCTGCCCCGCGTGCCCGGTGCCGACGACGAGGAGCGCCGCCGGGGCCCAGAACGGCGGCAGCACGGGCGCGGCCGGCAGCAGCAGGGCGCCCCCGGCGAACAGGGCGCAGGAGAGGGCGAGCACCCGCCGGTGACCGTACCGGGCGCCCACGCGGGTCCACAGGCCCGTGGTGAACAGACTTGGCAGGACGAACGCGGCGACCAGCACCCCCGTCATCCCGGGCCGCTCCAGGACGTGTTCGGCGTAGTAGGGGCAGCCCGCGAGCAGCACCCCGGTGCCGACGACGAGGACGGTCGCCCCGCGCAGCAGCGCGGCGAAGTCGGCATTGCCGCGCACCACGGCGAACCACGCGCGGGGTCCGGCAGCGCGCGGCTCTCCCGCGTCCCGCGGCGCCTCGCGCGGCGCGCCGGACGCGGTGGCCCGGGAGGTCCCGAAGAACACGCCGAGCGTCCCGACGGCGACCACGAGGGCGCCGAACAGTCCGGCCCATCGGTGCCCGGACAGCCCCCCGCCGCCCGCCTCGACGACGGCGGGCGCGGCCGATCCGGCGACCAGGGCGGCGACGGCGATGCCGGCCACCCGGCCCCCCACCAGCCGCACCCGGTCCTGCGCGCTCGTGGCGATCTCGGCGGGCAGGGCGGCGTACGCCACCTGGAAGAACGCGAACGCGGTCGCGGTGAGCAGGAAGCCCGCGGCGGCCCACAGCGCCCCCGCCGACCCCCGCGCGGCCCCCGCGAACATCAGGGCGAAGGCGGCGGCCACACCGAGGCCCCCGCCCAGGACGTGGCCCCGCCGAGGGCCCCACCGGCCGTGGGTCCGGTCGCTGATCCGCCCCGCGAACGGGGTGAGCAGCACGTCCCAGACCTTCGGGACGAGGACGACGGCCCCCGCCACGGCGGCGCCGATGCCGAGGGTGTCGGTGAGGTAGGGCAGCAGGAGCAGACCGGGCAGCGTGTTGAAGGCTCCGGTCACCAGGGAGCCGGAGGCGTAACCGAGACGTGTACGGGCGGACATGCCCCGATCGTCGCCGTGCCGGGCCCGCCCCACCAGTCGGTGCTTCTCCCCTTTTCCGCAGGTCGCGGCGGTCCCCGGGCGCCCGCCCCGGACGGCCCGTCAGGGAACACCCCGACACCCGGCACCGGGGTCGCCGGTAGCCCTCCGCAGTAGCTGACATGCAGGTAGTGACGGTCCGGCGGGGGTGTGCGCGGGGAAGCCGGTCGGCGAGGCTGCCGGAGGGGGAACGCGCACACGAGGGGGATGCCCGTGCTTCACCAGCAGCAGCCGCTGACGGCGGCCCGGACGCGGGACCTCGCGGTCCTCCACCGCGAGCTGCGGCTGGCCGCCGACGGTCCCCGGTTCGTCCGGCTGACCGGCGAGCCGTGGAGCGGCAAGAGCCGCCTGCTGCGGCAACTGGCCGCCACCGCGCACGAGGAGGGGTGGACGGTGGCGTCCGGACGGGTGCCCAGGGCGGGCCGGACCCGGCCCTTCGAGGTGGTGGTCGACGCCCTGGACGACCATCTGGCCCGCGCCGACGGCACGTTGTTCGAACGGCTCGGCGAGGCGCGCACGCGCGCGCTCGCGCCCGTACTCCCCGCCCTCGCCACCCTGCCGGGAGCGGCGGAACGGCCCGACCCCGGTGCGGCGGTCCGTGCCCTGCGCGTCCTGCTGGGGCTGCTGGGGGAGCGCGGGACGCTGTTGGTCCTGGACGACGTGCACCGGGCCGGCCCCGAGGTCCTCGACCTGCTCGACCACCTCGTCCGGCATCCCCCGCAGGGCGCCGTGCTGACCGTCTTCGCGCACCGCTCCGTGCCGGGGGGCCGCCACCTGGCGGCCGTGCCGTACGACGCGCCCGGCGTCCGCCACCTGGCCCTGGGCCCGCTGCCCGCGGCCGACGCCCGCGCCCTGCTCCCGGCCGGGACGCCGCCGCTCGCCGCCGAGCTGGTGCTGCGCGACGCGGCGGGGGTGCCGGGGCTGGTGCACGCCCTGGCCCGGGGCGCCGCGCCCGGCCCGTCCTTCCACGCGACGGCCGAACTGGCCACGGGCATACCGCCGGTGCTCGCGCCCGACTCGATCGACCTGCACACGCTGTCCTCCCTGGGCTGGCGCTGCGCCTGCGCCGCCGCCCTGCTCGGCGACCCGTTCACCGCCGGCGCGCTCGCGCACACCGCGGGCGTGCCGGTGGAGCACGCGCTGGCCGGACTCGACGAACTGCACGCCGAGGGGCTGGTCCGGCCCGAGGGCACGGCCGGTACGCGGTTCTGCTTCGTCCGTCCGGCGGTACGGGCGCTGATCCACCACGCCTCGGGGGCCGGCTGGCGCAGTGCGGCGCTGGGGCGCGCCCTGGAGGCGCTGAGGGCCGAGGCCGGTACGGGGACCGGCCCGCAGGACGGCCGGCGGGAAGGCCTGCGGGAAGGCCCGGGGGACGGCCGGGAGCACGGCCGGGAGCACGGCCCGGAGGACGGCCCGGAGGACGGCGACGCCGGGGCCGCCGGGGCCCGCCGGACGCTGGCCGCGCACCTCGAACACGCCGCCGGGATCGGCCTGGAGGACATCCGCGCCCTGGCCCTGAGCGCCCGCGGGGGCCTGTACACCCGGCCCGCCCGCTCCGCCGCCGCCCTGCGCCGGGTGATGGCGGTGGGCCCGGTACCGGTGGAGGTCCGCCTCCTGCTCAACAAGGCGCTGGTGCTGTCGGGCCGCCTGGAGGAGGCGGTACGCGGCTACGAGGAGACCGGGCCGCGTTCGCACGAGGACCGGCTGCCCGGCGGCCGGACCGACACGGCGGTGTGGCAGGCCCGCGCCCTGCGATGGAGCGGCCGTCACGCGCAGGCCCGGTCCGTGCTCGACGGGGACGGCGGCCTGCCCCCGGGCGGGCCCGCCGCCGACGCGGAACGGGCGGCGCTGGCCCTGGAGCCGGGGGCGGGAGCGGACCCGGAGGAAGCCCGGCGCGCGGCCGAGCAGGCCCTGCGCACCGCGCCGGCCGACGATCCCGGGGCGCGGGGGCTCGCGTACGCGCTGCTGGCGGCCGCGTGCGCGGCGGCCGGTGACGGTCCGTCCGCCCGGGCGGCCGCGGACACGGCGCAGACCCTGCTGCTCCGGCCCGGCGGTACGGAGCCGGCGGCTTGCCTGGAGGCGCTGCGCTGGCTGGGGGCGGCCGAGACGGAACTGGGCGGGCCGGAGCGGGCCCGGCGGCACCTGGAGCGGGGTCTGGCGGCGGCGCTCGACCACGGGCAGGCGCATCTGGCGGGGCTGCTGGCCCTGGGCCTCGCGGAGGCCGCGGTGGCGGCCGGGGACGCCGAAGGGGCCCGGGCGCGCATCCGCCTGACGGCCGCTCTGGCGGAACAGACCGAGGTGCCCGTTCTCGCCGCCGCCGCACGGGAGGCGGAGCGCCGCATCGGGGAGCACGCGACGGGACCGCTGGACGCGAGCCGGATGTCCCTGCTCAGCGAACGGGAGCGCATAGTCACCGGGCTGGTGGGAGAAGGCCGTACGAACCAACAGATCGCGGCTCGGCTGGACATCAGTGTGAAAACGGTGGAGACGTATATGAGCCGGATCTTCAAGAAGCTCGGTATGAATTCCCGCGCGCAGGTGGCACATATTGTCGGACTCAGCGCCAATTACCGCTGACAACTGCCGTGCGCAAGTGCCACGGGCAGTATGTTTTCTGTGCGATCCCTATCTCTTTCACGCCGAAGCCCCGCTGTTTTCGGAAAAGTTTTTCCGAAACGCAGCGGGGCGAACGGCCCGGCTCTACCGGCGGGGGATCCGGGAGCCCGTGCTCCGGATCCTGCCCCCGCGCGCTTGTGGCCTGCTAAAGGATGGGGCTCACGGGCAGCCGACGTGCCACTCGTCGTCCTGCGGGCAGTTGAGGACGGGCAGGCTCACGCGCAGCTTGCTGATGGAGTCCGGCGCGGTCACCACGGTCTTGTTCCCGGCCTCGGAGGCGTGTGCGGCGCCGGCGGCGGCTCCCCACAGTCCGAACAGGAGAACGACTGCGGTGACGGTCTTTCGCATGGAAACGCTGTTCATGTCTAACCCCCGTGTCGACAACTTTCGTTTGCAGGAACATCCTGACCAGCGGACACGGCCCGTTCCAAGCAAAAAGGGGAGGCGTAAAGTTGCCTGGCAGCAAGTCCTGTCAGCACAACGGGGGTGGCAACGGGATGTCGGGGAGTTCCCTACAGGGGTCCGAGTTCGGCGAGTTGGACGATGCCAGTGCGTCCGCTTATCAACACGCCGTCCGATTGGGTCGTTTCGTCCGGACCGAGATCGCGTCCGCGCTGAACCTGACGGAGGCGGAAGCCGTCCGGGTCGAGGAGGCGCTCGGCACGTTCCGGCTGCTGCGCCCGATGCCGGGCCGCCCGGACGCGCTGGTGCCGGTGAGTCCCGACGCCGCGGCCGCGGACCTCGTGGGACCGGTGGAAGCCGAGATCCGCGAGATGCAGCAGTCGGTGACCGGGGTGAAGACCCAGATGCTGGCGCTGCTGCCGACGTACTTTGAGAACCGCCGCCGGCGCAATCAGACGGAGGCCTTCGACGTCGTCAGCGACGTCGGGGTGCTCCAGTCGATGCTGGACGAGTGCGGGGCCCGCTGCCGCCACGAGCTGCTGACGGCCATGCCGGGAGGGTCCCGCAACGCCAAGCGCATGGACGCCGCCCGGCCCAAGGCCCTCGACCGGCTCCGGCGCGGCGTCGACATCAAACACCTGTACCAGCACACCGTCCGCAGCGACCTCGCGACCGCCGACTACGTGCGCGCGATCACGGGCGAGGGCGCCGAAGTGCGCACCACCGACGAGGTGATCGACCGGATGGTGGTGTACGACCGGGAGGTGGCGTTCCTCCCGGAGCAGCACGTGGAGGGCCGCTTCCCGGGGGCGATCGTCGTCCGGGAGCCGACGCTCGTCGCCTTCCTGTGCAAGGTCTACGACCACATGTGGGCCGGAGCCACGCCGTTCGCGCCCGGAGGCGACGACACCGCCGACATCGCCGACGACCTCAAGCGGTCGATCATCCGGCTCATGGCACAGGGCCACAAGGACGAGATGGTGGCCCGCCGGCTCGGCATGTCGGTGCGCACCTGCCGCCGCCACATCGCCCGGATCATGGAGGAGATGGAGTCCACCAGCAGGTTCCAGACGGGTGTGAACGTCGCGCTCTACGGGCTCCTCGACGCCGACTTCGCCCCCTCGGGCGCGGACGGGGGAGATGCCGCCGGGCTGGGTACTAGCTGACGGACAGCAACCTGCCAGGTTCCACGGCTGGTTCCCTCCGCCGGACCCCCGGCAGCCTGGTGCGTGCGGCCTCAGCACCCGGTGGGGCCGGAGGGAGGGGCCAGCCATGGACACCGCCGTCATCGCCGCGGGACCGACGACCGCCGGGACCGCCGCACGGCACCTGGTACACCGTCCGCAGCCCTGGGAGCGGCACGGCCGCGCCGCCGTGCCGCCCGTGGCGGAGGAGTTCGTCCTGATGGGCGACCTGACCTCCGGCCACCCGCTGTTCGACGAGGGCCCCGGGCACTTCCACGACGTCGTCGCGGCGGCCGACATGCTCCGCGAGGTCGGCGAGTTCATCGGCCGCACCCACTTCGGCGTGCCCGCGGAGCGGACCGGCATCTTCTACCGGGTGGGCGTCGAGGTGGGCGACATCGGTCTGTGGCGCACCCGGCCCGGGGCCGCCCCCGGGAAGCTGACCACCACCATGGGCGTGCGCCCCGACAAGGTCATCGACGGGGTGCCGCGCGCGCTGGAGTTCCGCACGGCCCTGGAGATCGACGACGTGCCGTGCGGCACCGGCACGGCGAACCTGGTCTTCCTCGCCCCGATGGTGCACCGCAACCACCGCGAGCACAGTCGGCTGGCCGCGCTCGGCGCGGCGTCCGGAACCGACCGGCAGACGCCCCCGGGAGCCCCCGTGGACGCCGAGGAGGTGGGGCGCCGCGATCCGGACAACGTCCTGCTGCGCGGCCCCGTCGGACCCCACAACGGCAGGCTGTCCGTCGGTGTGGCCCTGCCCCCGCACTGGCTCGGCGAAGCCACCGCGCGCGACGGGCACGTCCCCGCGCCGGCCCTGCTGGAATCCCTGCGCCAGACCTCCCTGCTCGCCGTCGGGCGCGGCTACGGCCTCGCGCCGGGGCGCAGCATGCTCGCCTCGCTCCAGGTCCACGTCCGCGGGTACGCCGAGGCCGACCTGCCGCTGCGCTGCGCCGCGGTGTCCGGCCGGCCGGGCCGGGACGCGGCGGGCCGGCGCACGGCTCCGCTGACCCTCACGCTCACCCAGGCGGGCCGGACCGTCCTGGAGGCCACCACCGTGGTCGTGGAGGACCACTGACGGGCGGTCAGCGCGCGGCGGCGTCCAGTGCCCGCCCCAGGGCCTCGGCGGCCTCGGAGTCGAGCATCGTGGTGATCTCGGTGTCCAGGGTGCGGCCCAGCCCCGCGTCGTAGACGGCCGCGCTGACGCAGAACGCGACGCCGCCGACGTCCAGGCAGTATGTGCGGAAGGCCCACTCGGCGCCCGCGCCGGGGGTGCCGTCCGGCCGGTGCACGCGGACCGGGCGGCCGTCCGGCCCGAAGCCGAACTCGGTGAACCGGAACTGCATGCCCTGCCCGATGGCCTTGCTGTAGGCCTCCTTCAGGGTCCACAGCCGCACCAGCCGCGGATTGCGCTGCGCCGGCTCCAGCTCGGTGAGGTTCAGCCGCTCGGCCGGGGTACAGATGTGCCGGTCCAGGCCCTTGCTGTAGATCTGGCGGTCCGCGAGCTCCGCGTCGACGCCGACGAGCCCGCGCGTGGTCAGGCCCACCAGCAGCAGGTCGCCGGTGTGGCTGAGGCTGATGTCGATCTGGTCGCAGCCGCGCAGGTACGGGCGCCCGGTGGGCCCGTAGGTGAGTTCCAGGTCCACCGCGTCCGCGTGCAGGGCCGCCGCGGCGGCGTGCTTGAGCAGCCTGCGCGAGGCCGCGTACCGCTCCCGGATGTCCTCGTGCGCGATGCTGCTGTAGCGGGCCCAGTCGCGGCCCAGCACGGCGCGCAGCGCGGGTCCGTCGGCGTCCCGGGGACGCCAGTCCGCGAGGGTGCCGTGCACCAGGGCCGTCCCGTGGGTGCGCAGGTCCGCGCGGACCGCCTCCCAGTCCGTGCCGTCGGCGCGCACCGCGATCGGCTCGCCCGGGGACACGGACGCCGGAGCGTTCACAGCGCACCGTCCCGGGCCACGGGCCGGGCGCCGGCGGCGGCCAGGACCTCGGTGTGTATCTGCGCGATGCTGCGGGCGCGCAGCACGGCGGAGACGGGCACGCGGCGCCCCGTCTCCTGCTCGATCAGCATGACCAGCCGCAGCAGGTGCACCGAGTCCCAGGACGGCAGGACGTCCAGGTCGGCACGGGCCTCCTCCTCGGTCAGCTCCAGGCCGAGTTCGTCACTGATCAGGCCGAGGAAGCCAGGGAGATCAGCGGGTGGTTCCTGCAGGCTCATCGTCGTCCCCTCCGAGGCACGGTTCGGTGGTCAGGTGGTCGGGTACAGGGGGGAGCTCCGCCAGGTCGTGGCGGAAGCGCAGCGAGCCGTCGGGGTCCCCGGCGGTCTCGGCGAAGCCCAGCGAGGGGTAGAAGCCGGCCGCCCTGGCGTTCTTGGCGGTCGGCCGGTGGCGGGCGTGCACGGCCGGCAGGCCGCGGTCCGCCGCGTGCGCCAGCAGGGTCGCGAGGACGGCCTGCTCGACCCCGCGCGCGAACACCCGGCAGCTGAGCCAGAAGCCGTCCAGGTGCAGCCCGTCGTCCGCGTACCGGCCGAGGACGGCGCCGGCCAGGCCGCTGTCGCCGAACCGGTCGCCGACGTGCACCGCGAGCACCAGGGCCGCCGGGTCGGCGGCCAGCGCGGCGATCCGGTCCGCGCCCAGGCGCTCCCCGGTGAGGTTGAACTGGTTGGTGCGCAGCGACAGCTGGGCGACGCGGTCGCCCTCGTGCGGTCCGGGCGGGGCGATCCGGACGCGGACGCCCAGACCGCGCAGGTACTCCTCGTACGATCCGCTGCCGCGCTCCAGCTCCGTACGGGCGGCCGCCTCGTGGTAGCGGGCGGTGCGGGCGAGGTCGTCGCCGGTCAGCCGGGGCGTGTCGAACCAGCCGTCGGCCAGCAGCCGGGTGACGTGCAGGGCCGGTTCCGTGCCCAGCGGCACCACGGCGGCGGCGGGGAGCCGGGCCCGCACCAGGGCGCGCTCGGCGGGGGAGTCGTCCGCGAAGACCAGCGCGTCGGCGCCGATGCCGAGGGCGGCGGCGATGTCCCGCAGGTTGCCGTCCTTGGGTTCCCAGTTGGCGTGGACGCGTACGAAGTCCCGCTCGCGCAGCACCATGTCCGGGTGGTCGCGGAGCACGCCGAGGACCGGGGCGGTGTCGTTCTTGCTGCTGACCGCGAGCAGGACCCCCTGGGAGGCGAGCTGCCGCGCGGTGCGCTGCAGGGCCGCGTGCGGCTCCCCGGCCAGGGTGCCGGCGGCGGCCGTGATCCCCTCGGGGCCGTCGTCGCCGAGGATCCCCGCCCACAGGGTGTCGTCGAGGTCCAGGACCAGGCACTTGCGGGTCATGCCCCGGTGGGCGCGCAGCACGTGCACGGCCTCCCGGGCGTAGGCGGCGAGCAACTGCTCGGTGTACGGGGCGTGCGTGTACAGGGCCAGGCGCGGGTCGGCGGCGGGGCCGCCGTCGGCGATCAGCGGCTCCAGGTCGACCACGGCCACCGTCGGGTGCTCGGCGGCCAGCCGCAGCAGCCGCGCGTTGAACTCCCGCCACACCGCCCCGAGCAGGGCCCGCTCCCGCTGCCCGACGAGCTGCTGGAGGCGGGTCCGGGGCAGGGGCAGGGTGTTGAGGACGAGCGGACCCGCGGCGTCCGCGGCGTGGGCGGCGGTGACCGCGCGCAGCCGCTCCAGCAGCCGGGCGCAGCCCGCCTCCACGTCCTGCCCGGTCCACGGCTCCGGGAGCTCGTCGAAGACGGCGCCCGCGTCGAGCACGCACAGGGTCAGGTCGGGCCGGTGGCGGCGCAGTTCGCCGCCGGGGTCGTGCAGGTCGCGCAGGTAGGCGCCGTGGTCCCCGGACAGCACGCGGGAGAGCAGCCCGTGCCGGGCCAGCTCGGCGACCAGCGGGTCGGTGAGCTGGACCAGGGTGGAGTGCCCGGTGACGGCCACCGTGACCAGGGGGGTGTCCGGGTGGCGGGCCAGGACCTCGGCCGCCGGGAGCGCCGCCAGGACCCGGCCGGCGCGCACCAGGTCGGTGCGGACGGCCTCGGGTTCCCGGTCGCCGTGGTCGGTCAGCCCGGCCAGCAGCGGGGCGACGCGGGGCCAGTCCCCGGCGAGGCGGCCCGCGCGGTGCAGGGCGCGCAGCTCCCGCACCGGGTCGGGGGGCGCCGCGGGGCCGGCGGGGGCGGTGGGGGAGGCGGGGGCGGTCATCCGGCGCCGTCCGTCTCCGGGACCCGCTCCAGGGCCAGCCCGCCCTTGATCCACTTGCTGGACTCGACCACCACGGCCAGGGCCCGCTCGCCCTCGCCCAGCTCCCCGGCGAGCAGGTCGAGCTGGATCAGGGGCAGGGCGTTGCCGGTGTTCCCGGTGTCGGACACGCAGGACACCTCGCGCAGCTCCGGCACGTCCATGTGCTCGGTGATGCGGGCCGTCATCCGGCCCGACAGCTGCGGGGGCAGGAGGTAGTCGAGGTCCTCGCGGGCCCAGCCGGCGGAGGCCAGCAGCTCCCAGAAGATCTCCGAGGCCATGGCCGGAACGCTCTCCTCGATGGCCTTGTAGTCCTCGAACAGCATCTGCCGGCCGGCCGTGTGGCGGGCCGCGCCCTGCCAGTCGACGATCTGGCCGGGGGCGCGGCCCCGCCCGGTGAAGCGGTGCAGCAGGCTCCGTACGGCGATGGCCTCGCCGACGGGCTCCGCGGCCACCACGGCCGCTCCCGCCCCGTCGCCGAACAGCACGTAGTTGACGAGCTCCTCGGTGGGCAGGCTGACCGCCTCGCGCCGCGGGTCGAGGAACCGGTCCGTGACGTCCCCGCCGACGACGAGGCCCGCGCGGTGCCCGCCCGCGAGCAGCGCGCGGGCCACGTCCAGGGCCTGCACGGCGCCCGAACAGCCCGCCTGCAGCTGGAAGGCGGGCAGGTGGCTGAGGCCCAGCCGGTCGGCGACCACGGTCGCGGTCGTGGGCAGCAGGGTGTCGGGCGTCGCGGTGGCCAGGACGAGGAAGTCGAGGTCGGCGGGGGCGAGCCCGGAGCCCGCCAGGGCCCGCCCGGCGGCCTCGGCGCACAGGTCGGCGAGGCTGTGGGTGAGGGTGCCGGTGCCCAGGTCCCAGCAGAAGTGCCGGGTACGGGTCCCCACGAAGAGGTCGATCCACTCCTCGCTGATCCCGAACACCTTGCCCAGCGTGGTGTTGTCCACCGGCTCGCCGGGCAGGGCGGTGCCCGTGCCGACGACGTACAGGGCGGTCTCGGTCACAGGTGTCACGGTCGTACCCCCACACTGATCCACTCGCCGACGAAGTCGGCCAGGGTGCCCACCGAGCGCAGCGCGGGCAGCAGTTGCTGCACCGCGATGCCGCCGGCCTGCGGCAGCGAGGTCTCGATCCGGTCCTTGAGTTGCATGATCATTACAGAGTCGAAGCCGAGGTCCTCGTAGAAACGGGAACGCCGGTCGACGCGTTCGGGCGCGTAGTCGCCCACCTCCACGACGGCGCGCACGACGGCGGCCAGCACCGGGTCCTCGGATCCGCCGCGCTCGCCCCCGTCCGCGACGGCGGCGGACGCGACGGCCGTCACGGTCGCCGGGCCGGACTCGGCCTCGGGAACGGGCGGGGCCACGTCGGCCCGCGGGCGGGCGGTCGCGGTGTGCCAGAAGCGGTGCTCGGCGGAGAAGGCGTACGGGGGCAGCCGCTCGGTGGTGCGCCAGGCGGGCTCGTACAGCTCCTCCCACCGCGGCTCCAGACCCGAGCGGTACAGGGCGGCGACCGTCTCGGCCAGGTCCCGGGCGCTCGCGTCCCGGCCCGGCGCCGGGTGCAGCAGCCGGATCCCGTCGGACATCCCGGACCGGCCCACGAGCTGGATCAGCTGCGGCGCCGGGCCGATCTCCACGAGCGCCGTCGGGGCGGTCCGCGCCACCAGGTCGGCCAGCGCGTCCGCGAACAGCACCGGCTCGGCGGCCTGACCGGCCCAGTAGGCGCCGTCCATCGGCTCGTCGGCCAGCAGCCGCCCGTACCGGGTGGAGGCGAGCGGGACGCGCGGCGCGGCGGGCGTGATCCCCGCCGCCGCGGCGGCCAGCGGCTCCAGGGCGGGAACCACCAGCGGCGAGTGGAAGGCGTGCGAGACGTTGACCGTACGGCAGTGGGTGCCGCGCCCGCGCAGCACCCCGGCTACCCGTTCCAGCGCCTCCAGGGTGCCGGACAGGACGGTGTTCTCCGGGCCGTTGACCGCGGCCAGCGACACCCCGGCACCGGCGGTGAGGAACTCCTCGACCGCCTCGCGTCCCGCCCGCACCGACAGCATGCCGCCGCCCTCGGGCAGCGCGTCCATCAGCCGCGCCCGCTCCGCGACCAGCCGGGCCGCCTGGTCCAGCGTGAGCACCCCCGCCGCCACGGCGGCCGCGAACTCCCCGACACTGTGCCCGAGCACCACGTGCGGCCCCGCGCCGAGCCCGCTCAGCGTCGCCGCCAGCGCGTGACCGACGGCGAACAGGGCGGGCTGCGCCCAGCGGGTGCGGTGCACGGCCGGATCCCCGTCCAGGATCAGGTCGCGCACCGAGCCGCCCAGGTACGGGGCGAGCGCCGCGTCGGCCTCGTCGAGCCGGCTCCGGTACAGCGGCGACTGCCGGTACAGGGCGGCCGTCATCCCGGGGTCCTGGACGCCCTGGCCGGTGAAGAGGAACCCGATGACCGGCGGGCGCCAGGCCCGGTCGGCGATCCCGGCGGCGAGCCGCGCGTCCTCGGCGGCCCCGCGCAGCGCCGCGGCCAGCTCCACGGTGTCGGAGGCGGTGAACGCCGCCCGGTAGGGCAGCCCCGTCTTGACCCGGTTGCTGGTCCAGCACAAAGCGGCGGCGTCCCCGCGCGGGCGGGCCGCCACCGCCTCGGCCTGCGCGGCCAGGTTGCGGCGCAGCGCCTCCGGGGTGTCGGCCGAGACCGTGAACACCCCGGTCGGCGCGGACGCCGCCCGGCGGCGCCCGGTCCGGGCCGTACGGGGCGCGGCGGCGAGCACCGCGTGCGCGTTCGTCCCGCCCATGCCGAAGCTGCTCACCCCCGCCACGACCTCACCGGCGGGCAGCCGCACCGGCGCCTTCAGCAGGGCCAGCCCCCGTTCGGCGAGCCGCAGTTGGGGGTTCTCGCGGTCCGCGAACCGGCTCGCCGGCACGATCCGGTGGTGCAGGGCGAGCGCCACCTTGATCAGCCCGGCGATCCCCGCGGCCCCCTCCGTGTGCCCGAGGTTGCCCTTGACGGAGCCGATCGCGCACGGCTCCTCGCGCGGTACGCCGTGCACCTCGCCCAGGGCCCCGCACTCGATGACGTCGCCGAGCGCGGTGCCCGTGCCGTGGGCCTCCACGAAGCGCACCTGCTCCGGGGTGACCCCGGCCCGGCGGTAGGCGGCCGCGACGACCTCCCGCTGGGAGTGCCGGTTCGGCGCGGTGACGCCGTTGCTGCGCCCGTCCTGGTTGACGGCGGTGCCCCGGATGACGGCGTAGACCCGCTGCCCGTCGGCGAGCGCGTCCTCCAGCCGCCGCAGCACCACCACTCCGACGCCGTCGCTGCGCGCGATGCCGTTCGCGTCGGCGCTGAACGGCCGGCACCGGCCGTCCGGCGAGGCCAGCCCCATCTGCGCGTACACCAGGCCCAGCGCCGGCGTCAGGATCAGGTTGACCCCGCCGGCCAGCGCCGTGCCGCACTCCCCGGACAGCAGCGAGTTGACCGCCAGGTGCACGGCGACCAGCGAGGAGGAGCAGGCCGTGTCCACGGACAGGCTCGGCCCCTTCAGGTCGAGGTGGTACGAGATCCGGTTGGCGGCCATGCCGGCACTGGACCCGGCGCCCAGCTGCGGGGTCACCCGCCCGTAGTCGCCCAGGTGCAGCTGGCCCCACTCGCTGCCCATCATGCCGACGAACACACCGGTGTCGCCGCCCGCCAGGGACCGCGGGGAGCGCCCCGAGTCCTCCACGGCCCGCCACGCGCACTGGAGCAGCAGCCGCTGCTGCGGGTCCATCGCGGCCGCCTCGCGCGGCGAGACGGTGAAGAAGTCGTTGTCGAACACGTCGGCGTCGTCGATGAACCCGCCGCGCACCGGCGTCTCGTACCCCGGCCCGAACCGGCGCGCGACGGGCTGCTCGCCGGTGGCGTCGCCGCCGCGCATCAGCAGGTCCCAGTAGGCGTCGGGACCCGGCGCCCCGGGGAAGACGCAGTCCAGTCCGACCAGGGCGACGGAGGCGGAGCTCACCGGGAGACCCCCGCCGTCGGCACCGTCACGCCCCGCGCCGTCAGATGGGCGACCAGCGCGACGACGGTCGGGTGGTCCCAGGCCAGCGACGGGTCCACGGCGATGCGGAACGTGTCCTCGATGTCCCCGCACAGGCTGAGCGCCCCCACCGAGTCCATGCCGTACTCGGCGAGCGGCACGGTGGGGTCGATGCTGTCCGGCAGCCGGTCGAGGTACACGGCGAGGCGGTCGGTCAGCCAGTGGTGCAGCGGGGCCGCGCTGTGCGGCGACACGGGCAGGGACATCCCTGGACTCCTTGCATGCGGGCGAAGGGGGAGGACGGTGGTCGGGGCCGTTGCCCGTCAGCCGGGAAGCGGGGTGTTGTGCAGGTCGTAGCTGCGCCGGTCCCCGAAGCGGGCCAGGACCTCCTGGTGGACCCGCGCCATGCACTCGGGGGGCAGCTCCACGGGCTCGGTGCCGAGCCTGCGCGTGATGCGGTGCAGGGCCGCGGCGGCCCAGGCCGGATCGGCCAGGAACGGGTCGAGCCCGTCGCGGTTGTGGCGGCGCACGCCGAGCACGGCCGCGGCGGCCAGGACCAGCACGTAGCGGTCGGTCAGCGCGAACCAGGCCGGCCCGACCGGGGTGCGGCCGTCCAGCGGCGGCAGCGCCAGCACCCGCCGGCGCAGGTCCCGCAGCTCCTCGACGAGGTGCTCCGTCATCGTGCGCAGGGCCCGCTCCACCGGATCGCGCCCCGGCAGTTCCGCGGCGGCGGCCAGCAGCGAGGCACTGAGGCTGTCGCGACCGCCGGCCAGCGCGAGCGCGTCGTAACGGAACGCCGGCAGGGGCGCGTCGGGCTGGAACAGCGCGGCGGGGGCCTCCTCCTCGGTGAACCAGGAACGGCTCGCCAGGTGCTTCAGCTGCGGGATGATCGTCGCCTGGCAGGCGACCGTCCCCGCGTGGCCGAGGCTGATCACCGGCACGTCCCGGATGTGCTTCTGCAGGACGCCGACCGTGCCGTCCCGCGTGTACAGCTGGGACCCCAGGACGGTGGACAGGTCGTACATCGTCTCGATCAGCACCCGCGGCAGCAGCAGCTTCACGGCCGCCGAGTACACGCTGGTCTCCGCCGGCAGCAGGTGCAGCGCCCGGGTGGCGACGACCGCCAGGCAGTCGTAGAGCAGCAGGTTCACGAACGCCCCGGTCAGGGTGTTCGCGGTGTGCTGCGGGTCCACCGGCGCCGTGCCGGCCGCGCCCGGCCCCCGCCGGCGGTCCACCAGCACGGCCGTACGCAGGCTCGTGTCCACGGCGGCCACCGACAGCGAGGCCATCAGGGTGCGGCTCATCTGGAACGACTGGAGCGAGGTCGTGACCCCGCTGCCGGGCGCGCCGAGCAGCGCGTCGGCGGGCACCGGGCAGTCGTCGAAGCGCACGCCCGAGAAGAAGCAGGACCGCAGGCCCACCGCCGCGGGCCGCCGCTCGGTGCGGTACCGGTCGGCGGGCAGGGTGCGCGGGTCCAGCAGCAGGGCGCTCTGCGTCCCCCCGGGGAAGTGCCCGCCGGTGCGGCAGAACAGCACCAGGGCGTCCGCCCGGTGCAGGTTGTTGACCACCGGCTTGGCCCCGGTGACCGACAGCCCGCCGCCGGGCACGGGCTCCGCGGCGATCTGGTTGCGCACGAAGTCGTTGGTGTGTGCGGTCTCGTGCTGGGCGATGGCCGCCTTCGACCCGCCCAGCAGCAGACCGCCCAGCCACGACCGCTGCTCCCGGCTGCCGCGCATCCACACGTCGGAGGCGGCCATGAAGGTGGTCATCCCGTAGCCCATGCCGAGGGACACGTCCCGCCGGAACACCGGCCGCATCACCCGCAGCAGGCCCTCGGGCGAGTCGAAGCGGCCACCGAGCTCGCGGGGGACGAACTCGCGGTGCATGCCGAAGTCGTCGAGCAGCCCCTCCGCCTCCGGGGACAGCGCGGCCGCCTGGTCGGAGGCCAGCAGGGCGCGGTGCCCGGCCGGGTTGCCGGGCGCGCCGGGGTCGCCGAGCAGGGCCTCCAGCGCGGCGGCCCGGACCCGGCCGCTCGTCGACTCCGGGGACGGCGCGGGCCGCCGCACCGGCGCCCGGGGGGCCGGTCCGGCGGCGACGGCGAGCGCGCTCACCACGCCGTCTCCTGCATGGCGGACCGGGTGCCGGCCCGGCCGGCCGGCCGCAGCAGGTCGTTGCCCAGGAGCGTGTCGCGCGGCCGGACCAGGGCGCGCACGGCCGGGTCGAGGACCTCGTAGACGCCGCTGACCTCGCCCTCCAGGAACAGCTTGCGGATCAGGGTCCGCTGGATCTTGCCGCTGGTGGTGCGGCGCAGGGTGCCGGGCCGCACCAGGAGCACATTGGCCGCGGGCACGTCGAAGTCCTGGCCGATGAGGACCTGGATGCGGCGGGCGAGGGCGCGCAGCGTCTCCCAGTCCGCGTTCTCCGGACGCACCTCGTGCACGACGACGAGCTGCTCGCGGTCCGCGTCCACGGTGAACACGGCCCCCTGTCCCGCCCCGAGGGCGGGCTCCCCCTCGCGCACCGCCCACTCGACGTCCTGCGGGTAGATGTTGCGGCCGTTGAGGATGATCATCTCCTTGAGGCGGCCCGTGACGTACAGCTCGTCCCCGTCGACCACCCCGAGGTCGCCGGTGCGCAGGAAGCCGCTCTCCCCGTCGTCCACCATGGCGTGGAAGGTACGGGCGGTGTCGGTGGGACGGCGCCAGTAGCCCTGGGCGACGCTGTCGCCGCGCACCCAGATCTCCCCGACCCGTCCCTCGGGCACCTCCTCGCCGATCACCGGCTCCACGATCCGCACCGCGAAGCCGCGCACGGAGCCGCTGCCGACCAGGGTCCGCACCGGCCGTCCCGGGCGCGGCGGACGCAGCTCGTCGTATTCGAGGCCGGCCGCGTCGACGGTCAGCGTGCGCGGCCCGCTGCCGGGCGTGCCGCCCGACACCACGAGCGTGGCCTCGGCGAGCCCGTACGCCGGGTAGAGGCTCCCGCGGCGGAAACCGGCCGCGGCGAAGCGTTCGGCGAAGGCCTCCAGGGTCTGGTGGCGCACCGGTTCGGCGCCGTTGATCGCCAGCCGCCAGCTGCTCAGGTCGAGGTCCGCGAGCTGCTCGTCGGTGATCCGGCGCAGGCACAGGTCGTAGCAGAAGTTCGGGCCGCCGCCGACGGTCACCCCGTACTCGCCGATCGAACGCAGCCAGCGCACCGGCCGCTTGACGAACGCGGTCGGCGACATCTGCACCGACGAGGTGCCCAGCCACAGCGGGTGCAGCAGATGGCAGATGAGCCCCATGTCGTGGTAGTGCGGCAGCCAGCTGCCGAACACGTCGTCGGCCGTGGAGCGCAGGAGCCCCCGCATCGCCTCCATGTTGGCGAGGAGGTTGCGGTGACTGACCATCACCCCGCGCGGCCGGGACGTCGAACCCGAGGTGTACTGGAGGAACGCCAGGTCGTCCGGACCGGTGGGCGGCGGCTGCCAGGCATCGGCGTCCAGCCCCTCCTCCACGTCGGTGGCCAGGCACACCGTCTCGCCCCGGCCCGCCATGGCGAGCCACAGCGACACGTCGGGGGCGTGCGCGGAGTCGGTCAGCACCAGCCGCGCCCCGGTGTCGCGGATGATCCCCGACACGCGCTGCAGCCGCTCGCCCCGGTCGCCGGGCAGCGGGGCGGGAACGGCGACGGCACCGGCGTACAGACAGGCGGCGAACGCCTTCAGGAACCCCGGACCCGGCGGGTACAGCAGCAGCACCGGCTGCCCCAGGGCCCCGTGTTCGCGCAGCCGCACCGCGATGGCCCGGGCCGCGCGGTCCAGCTGCCCGTACGTGAGGTGCTCGGCGGCGGCGCCCGGGGCGTCACCGAGGAACACGTGAGCGTCGCGCTCGCCGAGTTCCGCGGCCCGGCCGCGGAGCACTTCGGTGAACGTAGCGAATCCAGTCAACGTCAGCCCCCTTCTGGCGCATCCGGGGCAACTGCCGAACGCCCGGCGCCCCTGCCGCCAACGCCTCGGCATGCTCCGCGCTCCGCCTAAAGCATGGCTTGCGGGTCCCGGGCCAGGGTGCGCGGCCCCGGATCAGGGGTTCCGCTGTCCGAAGCCGGGGGTGGGACCCGCCCTAGGGTGGCGAGGGCCGGGCAGCTGGGGGAGTCTGCCGCCACCCGTGCCACCGGAGTACCGAGGAACGGGGGCTGCATGCGATTTCGGGTGTTGGGGCCACTGGAAGTGGACGCGGCCGGCCCGGACGCGCGCCGGGTGACGCCCCGTGCGGCGAAGATCCGCGTGGTCCTCGCGACGCTGCTGGTACGAGCCGACGAGATCGTGTCCGTCGGCAGCCTCATCGACGAACTGTGGGGCGAGGACCCGCCGCGCACCGCGACGACCACGCTCCAGGTCTACATCTCGCAGCTGCGCAAGCTCCTGCACGCCGCCGACCCCGACGCGGGCCGCGAAGCCCTGGTCACCCGCCCGCCCGGCTACCTCATGCGGCTGGATCCGGACCGGCTGGACCTGTCCGCCTTCGAGGACCTGCACGCCCGGGGCCGTGCCGCCATGGCCCGCCACGACGCCCCGGCCGCCGCCGACCTCCAGCGCCGCGCGCTCGCGCTGTGGCGCGGCCCCCTGCTGTCCGACACCCCTCACGGGCCCCTGCTCGACAGCACCGCCATCCGCCTCGGCGAACTGCGCACGGCGGCACTCGAACAGCGCATCCGGGCCGACCTGCAACTGGGCCGCCACCACGACCTCGTGGGCGAACTCCAGGCGCTCGCCACCGAACTCCCGATGCGCGAGGAGTTCCACGCCCACCTGATGGTGGCCCTCTACCGCTCCGGCCGGCAGGCCGACGCGCTGGAGGCCTTCGCCCGGCTGCGGCGCACCCTCGTCGACGAACTGGCGATCGAGCCGGGCCCGCCGCTGCAGCAGCTCCACGGCCGGATCCTGGCCGGCGACACCGCCCTGCTGCGCCCCTCGGCCGCCGCACCCTCCCCGCCCGGCGGCCCCCGTCCGACCGTGACCGCGACCGTGACCGCGGGCGGGAACACGGGCGGGAACGCCGTGTCCGCGGCCCCGCCGTCCGCCGTCGAACCGGAACCCGACCTGCCGCCCGCCGGCGTACCGGCCAGCGAACTCCCGCCGTCCGACCCGCTGTTCACCGGACGCGGCGAGGAGCTGGCCGCACTGGAGACGCTGCTGCGCGACGTCCCGGCGGGCGGCTGCGTCACGCTCACCGGCCCCGCCGGCACGGGCAAGACCGCCCTCGCCCTGGCCGCCGCGCACCGCGCCGACGGGCTCTTCCCCGACGGCCGGGTGTTCCTCGCCCTGCGCGACGCGGCCGGCGAACCGCTCGCACCCGCCGCCGCGCTGACCCTGCTGCTCCGCCGCTGCGGGGTCACCGGACCGCTGCCCGATGAGCTCGACGGGCTGCGCCGCACCCTGGACCGGCTCACCCTGGGCCGCAGGATGCTGTTCGTGCTCGACGACGCGGCGGGCGGGGACCGGACCGCCCCCCTGCTTCCCGCGACCCCCGGCAGCACCGCGCTGCTGACCGCCCGCCGGCCCCCCGCGGTCCCGGTCTCCCGGGTGCACCTGCTGGACGTCCTCGCCCCGGCGCAGGCCCGCCGGCTGCTGCTGGCCGCGTCGGGCCGGGACGGCGAGGACGACGGGCCCGAAGGGGCCTGCGCCGCCGTCGTCGAGGCGTGCGGCCGTCTGCCGTCGGCCGTACGGGCCCTCGCGGGCCGGCTGGCGGCCCGCCCGCACTGGACCGTGGCCTCCCTCGCCGCCAGGCTCGCCGACGAGCACGCCCCACTGGCCGAACTCCGCTCCGCGCAGCCCGGCCTGGACGCGGCCCTGCGCGGGGCCTACGACGAAGCCGGCGAACCGCTGCGGCGCGCCTTCCGGCTGCTCGCACTGCTGCCCGCCGGCCCCTTCCCCGCCACCGACGCGGCCGCCCTGCTCGGCCTGGCCGAACCGGACGCCGAAGCCGTGCTGGAGGGCCTCGTGGAGGCCCGTCTGCTGCGGGCCGAACCCCGCGGCGCCTACCGCCTGCACGTGCTGTGGCGGCTCCTGGCGGGCGAGCTCCTCACCGCGCAGGAGCCCCCCGGCGAGGTGGCCCGCGCCGTGGCCCGGCTCGCCGGAGCCCTGGCCGCCGAGGCGGAGGAGGCCGACGCGCTGCCGCACGCCGCCGAATGGTTCGCCGAACGCCGCACCGCGCTGGTCGCGGCCCTCGGCCGGGCCCACACTGCCGGGCTGTGGGAGCACACGGTGCGCCTCGCCGACGCCCTGACCGCCCCCCTGGAGGCCCACGCGGCCTGGGACGACTGGGAGCGGGCGCACACCCTGGCCCTCGACGCCGCCGAACACCTCGGCGACCTCGGCGCCCAGTCCCGGCTGCTGCGCTCGCTCGGCGACCTCGCCTGGCAGCGCCGGCGGACGGACACCGCCCGCGGCCTGTACGGGCGCGCGCTGCGGGCCGCCGACGGGGCCGACGCCCGGCCCGAGCGCGCCCGCGCCCTGACGGGCCTGGCCGAACTGAGCCTGGACGCCTCGGCCGTCACGGAGGCGGCCCGGCTGATCGGCCGGGTCCTCGACCCGGCGCCCGGGGACCCCCGCGACCACTACGAGGCCCGGCGGGTGCGGGCCCTGCTCGCCCTGGAGACGGAGGGCCCCGCCTCCGCGGAACCGCACTTCGCGCGGTGCCTGACCCTGGCGGCCCAGCTCGGCGACCGGCGGCGCGAGGCGTACGCCGTCCGGTGGCTGCGCCAGGTGCGCGGCGGCCTGCCGCTGCCGGACTGGACGGAGACCCGGCCCGGGGTGTGGCGGCTGCGCGCCGCGGGCTGAGCCGCCCCGCCACCGCCCCGCCCCGCCGAAGGGCCGCCTGCGGAGCGCGCGGGGACCGACCGACGCGCGCGACGCGTCACCACGTACCGACGTAAGGAGAGATGCCCGTGCTCACGGCGCTGGAAGGGGTGTACGGGGACCGCGTCGACGCGGTCACCGTCGCCGGCCGGACCGCCTCGTACGAGGAACTGCTGGGCGCGGCCGGGGCGGTGGCCGCCGACGTGGCCGGCGCCCCCGCCGTCGCTGTCGAGGCCACGGCCTCCCTGGAGACCGTCGCCGCGGTGGCCGGCTGCCTGCTGGCCGGGGTGCCCGTCGTCCCCGTACCGCCCGACGCGGGCGTCGCCGAACGCGAGCACATCCTGCGCGACTCGGGCGCCACCCCCGTCACGGCCGACTTCGCCCGCCGGGCCGCCTGGAGCGGCCCCGCACCGGCGGCCGACGCCCCCGCGATGGTCCTCTACACCTCGGGGACCACCGGCGCGCCCAAGGGGGTCGTGCTCGACGGCGCCGCCATCGCCGCCGGACTGGACGCCCTCGCCGAGGCCTGGCAGTGGAGCGCCGAGGACACCCTGGTCCACGGGCTGCCGCTGTTCCACGTGCACGGGCTGATCCTCGGCGCCCTCGGCGCGCTGCGCACGGGCAGCCGCCTCGTGCACACCGGCCGGCCCACCCCGGCCGCGTACGCCGAGGCGGGCGGCAGCCTGTACTTCGGGGTGCCCACGGTGTGGTCCCGCGTCGTCGGGGACCCGGAGCGGGCCCGCGCGCTGCGCTCCGCGCGGCTGCTGGTCTCGGGCAGCGCCCCGCTGCCGGAGCGGGTCTTCCGCGGCCTGGAGGAGCTGACGGGACGCCGGCCGGTCGAGCGGTACGGGATGACGGAGACCCTGATCACGGTGAGCGGCCGGGCGGACGGCCCGCTGCGGCCGGGCGCGGTGGGGACCCCGCTGCCCGGGGTCCGCACGCGGATCGCGGCCGGACCGGGGGAGGAGATCGGTGAACTCCAGCTGACCGCACCCACGTTGTTCTCCGGCTACCTGGGGCGCCCCGAGGCCACGGCGGCCTCGTACACCGAGGACGGCTGGTTCCGCACGGGCGACATCGCCGCGATCGACGCGGACGGCACCCACCGCATCGTGGGCCGGGCCTCCGTCGACATGATCAAGTCGGGTGGGTACCGGATGGGGGCGGGCGAGATCGAGAACGCCCTCCTGGACCACCCGCGGGTGCGCGAGGCGGCCGTCGTCGGGGTGGCGGACGCCGATCTGGGCCAGCGCGTGGTCGCGTTCGTCGTGGCCTCCGGGGTGACCGGGGCCGAGCTCACCGACTTCGTCGCCACGCGCCTGTCGGTGCACAAGCGGCCGCGCGAGGTGCGGTTCGTGGCCGCGCTGCCGCGCAACGCCATGGGCAAGATCCAGAAGCGGCTGCTGCCGGCGGGGGAGGGGTGAGGTGCGGCCCGCGCGGCCCTCAGCGCGCCCCCGGGGCCCCGGCGGACCCGGCCGGCTCGCCGTGCCCGGCCGGCTCGGGCTCGGCCGTGGGGCGGTAGTGCCGCAGGAACAGCTCTTCGAGCGTCGGGGGCCGGCTGACGAGGCTGCGCACCCCCGACTCGGAGAGCGCCCGCAGGAGCGTGCCGAGGTGCTCGGCGTCGACCTGGGCGGTGACCTTCGTCCCCCGGACCTCCAGGCCGTGGACCCCGGGCAGCTCCTCCAGGCCCTCGGCGGGGGCGGCGAGTTCGGCGGTCACGGAGGTGCGGGACAGGTGCCGCATCCGGCTGAGCGAGCCCGTCTCCACCGTGCGCCCGTCGCGGACGATGCTGACGCGGTCGCACAGCGCCTCGACCTCGGTGAGGATGTGGCTGGACAGCAGGACCGTGCGGCCCTCGTCGGCGGCCTCGCCGACGCAGCTCTGGAAGACCTCCTCCGCCAGCGGGTCCAGGCCGGAGGTGGGCTCGTCGAAGACGAGCAGTTCGGCGTCGGAGGCGAAGGCGGCGACCAGGGCGACCTTCTGCCGGTTGCCCTTGGAGTACGCGCGGCCCTTCTTGCCCGGGTCGAGCTCGAAGCGGTCCGTCAGCTCCTTGGCGGCCCGGGGGTCGGTGGCGCCGCGCAGCCCGGAGAGGAAGCCGAGGGCCTCGCCGCCGGAGAGGTTGCGCCACAGGTTCACGTCGCCGGGTACGTAGGCGATCCGGCGGTGCAGCGCGACCGCGTCGCGCCAGGGGTCGCCGTCCAGCAGCCGCACGCGGCCGCGGTCGGCGCGGATCAGGCCGAGGAGGATGCGCAGGGTGGTGGACTTCCCGGCGCCGTTGGGGCCCAGGAAGCCGTGCACCTCGCCCTTCTCGACGCTCAGGTCGAGGCCCTTCAGCGCGTGGGTGCGGCCGAACGACTTGTGCAGTCCGGCAATCTCGATTGCCATCATCATATTTCGGAAGATACCTTAGTTTCAGAATATCGTGAAGCTAGTGGAAGGTATCGCCTGAGGGTCGATCACGGGGAGACGGTGTGGACGCGAGTGCCGGCGCCAGCGAGCAGCGGGGCTACAACGAGGAGGTGTCGGCCTTCGTCGAGCGGTTCGCCGCCGACCTGGTGGCCGCCGGAGTCCCCCGGATGCCCTCCCGGGTCTTCGCGTGCCTGCTCGCCGAGGATGCGGGCGCGCTCAGTGCCGCGGAACTCTCGGAGCGGCTGAGGGTCAGCCCCGCGGCGGTGTCGGGGGCCGTCCGCTACCTCGCCCAGGTGCACATGGTCAGCCGGGAGCGGGCGCCGGGCGAACGCCGGGAGATCTACCGCGTCCACGCGGACCTCTGGTACGAGGCGGTCACCAGCCGGGACCAGATGCTCAACCGCTGGGCGGCCACCCTCAAGCAGGGGGTCGAGGCGCTGGGCCCCGGTACGCCGGCGGGTCTGCGGGCCGAGGAGACGGCCGACTTCTTCAGCTTCGTGAAGCTGGAACTGGACTCGCTGATGGACCGCTGGCGGGCGCACCGGGGCGAGTGATCATCCGGGTGGCGAGGGTGCTGACGGCCACCGTCGCGCCGACCGACACGGCCAGGCCCAGCCAGGCCGTGTCGAACCACCGGTTGCCGAGGTGGCCGAGGGTCACCAGGTAGGCCGCCCACAGCAGTCCGGCCAGCGCCGACCAGCCCATCTGGCGCGGCCGCAGGGCGGGCGAGGTGCCGAGGGCGATGTCCAGCACGGTCCGCCCGGCGGGGACGAAGCGCGCGGCCAGGGCGACCCGGCCGGCGTGCCGGGCCAGGCCGCCCTGGAGCCGGGTCGTCGCCTGCCGCCACGCGGGGTGCCGGTCGAGGCGGGTGTGCAGCCAGGAGGATCCGCGCCGGGCCAGCAGGACCAGGGCGAGGTCGCCGAGGAAGGACGCGGCGGCAACCGCCAGGACCGGCAGCACCGGGGGGATGTGGTGCTGCGCGGTCCAGGCGGCCGCGGCCACCACGAGGGTGCCGCTGGGCAGCACCGGCAGGAGCGAATCGCCGAACACCGCGGCCAGTGCGAGGGCCAGGATCCACCAGGAGAGCGGAAGGGTGCCGGCGTTCATGTCGGGCTGCATGTGTATGACTCTACCGAACATTCAGAAATTTGTGAACTTACATAAATGGCCAAGGGATGATGCCGCGAGGAGCGTGCGGGCAACGGTGCCGCGGGCGGGGCGCCGTCGCCCCGCCCGCCCACCCCCTAGTACGTGTGGAAGCCCCGGCCGCTCTTGCGGCCCAGGAAACCCGCGTCGACCAGGTGCTCCAGGTGCCGGGCCGGCACCAGCGACGGCTCCCGGAACGAGGCGTGCAGACTGTTCTGGATCTGCAGCGACACGTCCAGGCCGATCGTGTCCAGCAGCGTCAGCGGGCCCATCGGATAGCCGCAGCCCGCCGTCATCACCGTGTCGATCTCCCCGGCGGCGGCCCGGCGCTCCTCCAGCAGCCGCACCGCGCTGTTCAGGTACGGGAACAGCAGGGCGTTGACGATGAACCCGGCCCGGTCGCCGATGCCGACCGGGTGCTTGCCCAGCCGCCCGCACACCTCGTGGACCGTGCCCAGCGCGTCCTCGGCCGTCAGCACCGTGCCGACCACCTCCACCAGCCGCATCACCGGAGCCGGGTTGAAGAAGTGCATGCCGAGCACGTCCTCGGGGCGCGAGGTCACCGCCGCGCACTCCACCACCGGCAGGCTCGACGTCGTCGTCGTCAGCACCGCGCCCGGACGGCACACCGCGTCCAGCCCCCGGAAGATCTCCCGCTTGACCGGGAGTTCCTCGGCGACCGCCTCCACCACCAGGTCGCAGTCGGCCACCGCCTCCAGCGAATCCGCCGGAACCAGCCGCTCCAGCGCGGCCCGGCCGTCCTCGGCGCTGATCCGGCCCCGCTTGACCCCGCGCTCCACGGAGCCCGCCACCTTGTCCAGCGCCGCCTTCGCGCGCACGTCCGTACGGGCCACCAGCCGGGTGTCGTACCCGGACCGGGCGAACACCTCGGCGATGCCCGACGCCATCGTCCCGGAACCGATCACCCCGACCCTGCGCACCGGCCGCGACGGCCGCCCGCCGCCCGCGCCACCCGAGGCGCCCGTCGCGGCCACGGCGGCCCGCGGACCCGACGGCCCCTCGGGCCAGGTGTGGAACCCGCGGCCCGCCTTCGCGCCCAGCAGCCCCGCCGTCACCATGTGGTCCAGCAGCGGCGGCGGCAGGAACTGCGCCTGCCCCGTCTGCTCGTACAGCCCGCGCAGGGTGTCGCGCGCCGTGTCCAGACCGATCAGGTCCAGGTGGGCCAGCGGCCCCAGCGGCAGCCCGCAGCCCAGCATCATCGCCGCGTCGATGTCGTCGCGCGACGCGTAACGGCGCTCGTACATCGCGACGGCGCCGTTCAGGTACGCCATCAGCAGCCCGCCGCCCGTGAAGCCAGGCTGGTCGCTGGAGGCCACGGCCGTCCGGCCCAGCGCGGCCACCAGCTCGCCGGCGGACCGCCCCACCGACGGATCGGTCAGCGGCGTGGTCACCACCTCCACCACACCGCCGTCCGGCGCGTGGCCCACCGGGTGCAGGCCGACCGTGCGCGGCAGCCGCCCGCACGCCGCGGCCACCCGGGTCACCGACAGCGAGGTCGTCGTCGCGAACACCGCCCGCGGACCGCACAGTCCGTCGGCCCGCCGCAGCACCTCCGTCTTCAGCGCGAAGTCCTCCGGCACCGCCTCCACGACCAGTTCACTGCCCGTGATGGCCGCCAGGTCGGCCGTGTACGTGATCCGGGCCCGGGCCGCCGGATCCTCCAGCCCCCGCTCGGTGCGCTCCCGGCCGCCGGCCACGGCGTCGCCGTCCGCCTCCACGGCCACCACACGGGCTCCCGCCGAGGCGAGCGAACGGGCCAGCGCGGAGCCGACCGTACCGAGGCCGATCACCGCGACCGCGGAGAAGGGCAGGGGACCGGGAAGGGGTGCCGCGGATGCTGCCGTCATGCTGCTGAGTCCTTTCGGGGGGCGGGAGCCGCCTCCTCGTCCCAGCGGACGAGAACCGTGCCCAGGGACATGCCGCCGCCGAAACCGGCGAGCAGCAGGACGTCCCGGTCCCGGAACGCCCCGGACCGGTGCGCCTCGTCGAGGGCGAGGGGAATGGAGGCGGCGCTGGTGTTTCCGTGCTCGGCCACGGTGAGGTGCGTACGGGCGCGGGGCAGGCCCAGCCGGGGCACGGTCTCGCCCAGCATCACGCCGTTGGCCTGGTGCGGGACGAAGTGGTCGACCTCGGACGGCTCCAGACCGTGCCGGTCCAGCACCTCGCCGACCGCGCGCGGCAGTTCGGCGGCCACGAAGTCGCGCACCCCGCGCCCGTTCATCCTGAAGTGGTGCAGTCCCCCGGCGACCGTCTTCTCCGAGGCGGGCAGCCGGCTGCCGCCGGCCTCGACGTGGATCAGCTCGGCCTGGTCGCCCCGGCTCGCCAGGTGCGAGCCGAGGACCCCGTAGCCGGACCGCACCGGGCCCAGCACCACGGCGCCCGCGCCGTCACCGAACAGGACGGCCGTGCGCCGGTCCTCGCGGTCGATGATCCGCGAGTACACGTCGGCGCCGATGACCAGGGCGTGACCGCGGACCGAGCCGTCCTGCTCCGGCAGCAGCCGGGCCGCCGTCACCAGACCGAACACGAACCCGCTGCACACCGAGTTCAGGTCGAATGCGGCCGCGTTCACCGCGCCGATCCGGTGCTGGACCAGACAGGCCGTGGCCGGCTGCGGGGAATCCGGCGTGGACGTCGCCACCACGATGCACGACAGGTCGGCCGCCGAGATCCCGGCCGCGTCCAGCGCGGCCCGCGCCGCCTCGACCGCCAGGTCGGAGGTGGCCTCGGACTCGGCCGCGTACCGGCGCTCCCGGATGCCCGTCTTCCGCCAGATCCAGTCCTCGGTGACCCCCGCCCGCTGCGCGACGAGCCGATTGGAGACCGTGTCGGCAGGCAGATAAGACCCGGTTCCCAGAATTCCTATTGCTGCTGTCATGACCGGCTCCTCACCGTGGAGGTGGCAGAGAGTGCGGGAAGTGCGAGAACTGCGGGAAGTACGGGAAACGCATTCACCGCGGGGTGCTCGAATGGGACATTCAGCAATGGTTCTCGGAGCCCGTTGCGGGCGGTAACCCTTGCTCCGCCCCCTAGCCGCCCCTAGTGGCCCGGCACACCGATGACCGGGAGATGTTTTTAGCCGACCTTTAGAGCTGGACGTCAGCGTCTCGACGGTCTGCATGGAATTCCCCCGGTCCTCGGTCCGCCCGCGCGCCCGGCGGAGCCCTGAAGACACATCAGGCAAACAGGCGAAGGGGGAGATCGTGGCTGACCCGGTGAATTCGGTACGGCAGACGACGGCGGCTCCGGAGGAGTCCGGTACACCGGGCCGTACCACCGGGCCGATCGCGGTCATCGGCATCTCCTGCCGGTTCCCGCAGGCCGACGGACCCGCCGCGTACTGGCGGCTGCTGCGGGGCGGCACGGACGCCGTCACCGACGCGCCCGAAGCGCGCCGCGACGTCGTCGCGGCAGGGGCCGGTCCGGCCGCCGCCCGGGGCGGCTACCTCGACCGCGTCGACACCTTCGACGCCCGGTTCTTCGGGATCTCCCCGCGCGAGGCCGCGGCCATGGACCCGCAGCAGCGCCTCGTCCTCGAACTCGCCTGGGAGGCCCTGGAGGACGCCGGCATCCTGCCGGGCACCCTCAAGAACAGCGGCACCGGCGTGTTCGTCGGCGCGATCTGGGACGACTACGCCGATCTCGTGCGCCGCTCCGGCGGCGCCGGAGCCGGAGCGCACACCTTCACCGGGCTCAACCGGGGCGTGATCGCCAACCGGGTCTCGTACACGCTCGGCCTGCACGGGCCCAGCCTGACCGTCGACACCGCCCAGTCATCCTCCCTCGTCGCCGTGCACCTGGCCTGCCAGGCCCTGCTCAGCGGGGAGGCCGACCTGGCCATCGCCGGCGGTGTCAACCTCCGCGTCACGCCCGCGAGTTCCGAGATCACCGCCGGATTCGGGGCCCTGTCGCCCGACGGCCGCTGCCACACCTTCGACGAGCGTGCCAACGGGTTCGTACGCGGCGAGGGCGGCGGCCTCGTCCTGCTCAAGCCCCTCGACCGGGCCCTCGCCGACGGCGACCGCGTCCACTGCGTGCTCCTCGGCAGCGCCGTCAACCACGACGGGGCCACCGACGGGCTCACCGTGCCCAGCCCCACCGCCCAGGCCGAGGTCATCCGCCGGGCCCTGGAGGCCGCGGGCACCGACCCCGCCGAGGTCCAGTACGTCGAACTGCACGGCACCGGCACCCCGGTCGGCGACCCGGTCGAGGCCGCCGCGCTCGGCACCGCGCTGGGCACCGCCCGCGACGCGGCCGACCCGCTCCCCGTCGGCTCCGCCAAGACCAACATCGGCCACCTCGAAGCCGCCGCGGGCATCGCCGGCCTCATCAAGGCGGCCCTCGCCGTCGGCCACCGAGAACTGCCCGCCAGCCTCCACCACCGCACCCCCCACCCCGCCATCGACCTCGACGCGCTGCGACTGCGGGTGCAGACCGAGGCCGGACCCTGGCCGCACCCCACCCGCCCCCTCGTCGCGGGCGTCAGCTCCTTCGGCCTCGGCGGCGCCAACTGCCACGTCGTCCTCGGCGAGGCCCCGGCGACCTCCCCCGCCGCCTCCCCCGCCCCGGCCGCCTCCCCCGCCCCGGCCGCGGACACCGAGCCCGCCGCGGACACCGAGCCCGGCCGCACCCTGCTCTTCCCGCTCTCCGGCCGCGGCGAGCCGGCCCTGCGCGCCCAGGCCGCCCGGCTCGGCGCGTACGCCGCCGGCCACACCGGCACGGCCGCGGACCTCGCCCACGCCCTCGCCGCCACCCGCACCGCCCACGAGGACCGGGCCGTCGTCCTCGCCGAGGACCTCGCGGGCCTCACCGCCGGACTCGACGCGCTCGCCACCGGAACCGGCTCCGCCCACCTGGTCCGCGGCCGGGCCGCATCAGGCCGCACCGCGTTCCTCTTCTCCGGACAGGGCAGCCAGCGCCCCGGCATGGGACGCGAACTGCACGCCGCGCACCCCGTGTTCGCCGCCGCCTTCGACGAGGTGTGCGCCGCCCTCGACGCCCACCTGCCCCACCCGCTGCGCGAGGTCGCCTTCGCCGCCCCGGGCACCGACGGAGCCGCCCTCCTCGACCGCACCGCCTGGACCCAGCCCGCCCTGTTCGCCTTCGAGGTCGCCCTCCACCGGCTCCTCGGCCACCTCGGCGTCCGCCCCGACTTCGTCGTCGGCCACTCCATCGGCGAACTCGCCGCCGCGCACGTCGCCGGGATCCTCTCGCTGCCCGACGCGGCCGCGCTCGTCGCCGCCCGCGGACGCCTCATGGACGCCCTCCCCGAGGACGGCGCGATGGCCGCCCTCCAGGCCGACGAGTCCGAGGTGACGCCCCTGCTCGCCGGGCGCACCGACCGGGTGTGCGTGGCGGCCGTCAACGGCCCCCGCTCCGTCGTGGTCTCCGGGGACGAGGACGCCGTCGACGCCCTCGCCGCGCACTTCGCCGCGCTGGGCCGCAAGACCAAGCGGCTGCGGGTCAGCCACGCCTTCCACTCCCCGCACATGGACGGCATGCTCGACGCCTTCGCCGCCGTCGCCGCCTCGGTCACCTACGCCCCGGCCCGCGTTCCCGTCGTCTCCAACCTGACCGGACGGATCGTCACCGACGGGGAGATCGGCACCGCCGAGTACTGGGTGCGCCACGTCCGCGAGGCCGTCCGCTTCGCCGACGGCATCCGCGCCCTCGACGCCGCCGGCGTCACCACGTACGTCGAACTCGGCCCCGACGGCGCCCTGTCCTCCGCCGGACGCGACTGCGCCGGCGAGGACGCCGCCTTCGTGCCCGTCGCCCGTACCGGCAAGCAGCCCGAGCCGCAGTCGCTCAACGCCGCCCTCGCCCGGCTGCACACCCTGGGCGCCGCCGACGGGCTCGACTGGCAGGAGCTCCTCGGCACCTCCGGCCCGGCGCCCCGCCTGGACCTGCCGACCTACGCCTTCCAGCGCCGCCGGCACTGGATCGAGGCGGCCCCGGCCGCGGAGCCCGCCACCGACCCGGCGATCGCCCCGGCCCCGGAGCGCGCCGTCACCGACCACGAGGACGAGGACGCGGAGACCGGCTCCCGCGCCGGCGCCCTGCGCACCCGCCTCACCGCACTGCCCGCCGCCGACCGCGAGCAGGCCGTGCTCGACCTGCTCCGCGCGGACATCGCGGCCGTCCTGCGCCACGACGAACCCGGCGACATCGACCTGCGCGAGACCTTCCACGAGCTCGGCTTCGACTCCTGGACCGCCGTCGAACTGCGCGACGGCCTCACCCGCACCACCGGCCTCGCCCTGCCCAGCAGCCTGCTCTTCGACTACCCCACCCCCGTCGCCCTCGCCCGCAACCTCGCCGACCGCGCCCTCGGCGACCCGGCCGGCCCGGCCGCGACCGCCCGCCACACCGGCGGACCGGCCGACGAGCCGATCGCCGTCGTCGCCATGGCCTGCCGCTTCCCCGGCGGCACCGACTCCCCCGAGGCCCTGTGGGAGGTCCTCGCCGACGGCCGCGACGTCACCGGCCCCTTCCCCACCGACCGCGGCTGGGACCTGGAAGGCCTGTACGACCCCGAAGGCCGGCCGGGCACGCACTACGTGCGCGCGGGCGGCTTCCTCGACGGCGCCACCCTCTTCGACCCCGCCTTCTTCGGCATCTCCCCGCGCGAGGCCGCCGCCATGGACCCGCAGCAGCGCCTGCTGCTGGAGACCTCCTGGGAGGCCCTGGAGCGGGCCGGCCTCGACCCCCTCGCCCTCAAGGGCACGGACACCGGCGTGTTCATCGGCGCCACCTTCCAGGACTACGGGCCGCGCCTGCACGAGGGCACCGAGTCCACCGAGGGCTACCTGATGACCGGCAGCACGCCCAGCGTCGCCTCCGGCCGCATCGCCTACACCCTCGGCCTCGAAGGACCGGCCGTCACCGTCGACACCGCCTGCTCCTCCTCGCTGGTCGCCCTGCACCTGGCCGCGCAGTCCCTGCGCCAGGGCGAGTGCACCCTCGCCGTCGCGGGCGGCGTCACCGTCATGCCGACCCCCGGCCTCTTCGTCGAACTCACCCGCCAGCGCGCCCTGTCCGCCGACGGCCGCTGCAAGTCCTTCTCCGCCGACGCCGACGGCACCGGCTGGGCCGAGGGCGCCGGCGTCCTGCTGCTGGAGAAGCTCTCCGACGCCCGCCGCAACGGCCACCAGGTCCTCGCCGTCATCCGCGGCTCCGCCACCAACCAGGACGGCGCCAGCAACGGCCTCACCGCCCCCAACGGCCCCTCCCAGCAGCGCGTCATCCGCCAGGCCCTCGCCAACGCGGGCGTCACCGCCGACACCGTCGACGCCGTCGAGGCCCACGGCACCGGCACCCGGCTCGGCGACCCCATCGAGGCGCACGCCCTGCTCGCCACCTACGGCCAGGGCCGCGACGCGGACCGGCCGCTGTGGCTCGGCTCCCTGAAGTCCAACACCGGCCACACCCAGCAGGCCGCCGGTGTCGCGGGCGTCATCAAGATGATCCTGGCCCTGCGCCACGGCATCCTGCCCAAGACCCTGCACGCCGAGGAGCGGTCCCCGCACATCGACTGGTCCGCCGGCTCCGTCGAACTGCTCACCGACGCCCGCCCGTGGCCCGACGCCGGGGAGACGGGCCACCCGCGCCGCGCGGGCGTCTCCTCCTTCGGCATCAGCGGTACCAACGCCCACCTCATCCTCGAAGAGGCCCCGTCGACGCCCGAGCCGGACACGGAGGCCCCCGCCGCCGCCGGACCGGTGGCGTGGCTGCTGTCGGCCAAGACCGAGGACGCCCTGCGCGAGCAGGCCCGGCGGCTGCGCGCCCACGCCGCCGCACACCCCGACACCCCCGACACCGCCCTGGCGGCGGCCCTCGCCGGGCACCGCTCCGTCTTCCCCCACCGCGCGGCCGTCCTGGGCTCCTCCCGCGAGGAACTGCTGGCGGGCCTGGAGGCCCCCCTGGTGTCCGGTGTGGCGGACGCGGGCGGCAAGACGGTGTTCGTCTTCCCCGGGCAGGGGTCGCAGTGGGCGGGTATGGGTGTCGAACTCCTGGATTCCTCGCCGGTGTTCGCGGCCCGGTTCGCCGAGGTCGCGGCGGCCGTCCAGGCGCATGTGGACTGGTCGGTGGAGGGGGTGCTGCGCGGGGAGGGTGACCTGACCCGTATCGAGGTGCTCCAGCCGGTGCTGTTCGCGGTGATGGTGTCCCTCGCCGAGTCGTGGCGGGCCGCCGGAGTCCGGGCCGACGCGGTGGTGGGTCACTCGCAGGGTGAGATCGCCGCCGCCGTCGTCTCGGGTGCGCTGTCGTTGGAGGACGGCGCGAAGGTCGTGGTGCTGCGTTCGCAGCTGTTCGCGGACGAGCTGGTGGGCCGGGGCGCGGTCGCCTCGGTGTCGCTGGGCGCGGACGCGGTCCGCGAGCGGCTCGTCCCGTACGGGGACGCGCTGTCGATCGCGGGGATCAACGGTCCGGGCACGGTCACGGTGGCCGGTGAGGTGGCTCCGCTGGAGGAGCTCGTCGCCGCCCTGGAGGCCGAAGGGGTCCGGGCGAAGATCATCCCCTCCACGGTGGCCTCCCACTGCGCCCAGGTCGACCGCCTCAAGGACCGGATCCTGGACCTGCTGGGCTTCGTAGAGCCCCGGACCGGATCCGTCCCGCTGTACTCCACCGTCACGGGCGAGGTCCTGGACGGCTCCGGACTCACCGCCGCCTACTGGTACGAGAACTGCCGCCGGCCGGTGTCCTTCGAGCCGGTGGTGCGTTCCCTGCTGGCGGACGGGTTCCGGGCGTTCGTGGAGTCGAGTGCGCACCCGGTGCTGACCTACGGGCTGGTGGAGACGGCGGAGGCGGCGGGCGCGGAGATCCTGGCGACGGGCACGCTGCGGCGCGGTGAGGGCGGCCTGGCCCGCTTCACCACCTCCCTCGCCACCGCCTGGACCCACGGCGTCGACGTCGACTGGAACTCCGTCCTCACCGACTCCGGAGCCACCGCGGCCACCGAACTGCCCACCTACCCCTTCCAGCGCGCACGCCACTGGCTCGACGCCCCGGCGGCCGGCGCCGCCGACGTGTCCGCCGCGGGTCTGGCAGAGGCCGGGCACCCGCTGCTGGGCGCCTGCGTCCGGGTCGCCGACGGCGACCGGTTCCTGCTGACCGGCCGGGTCTCCCTCCAGGGCCACCCCTGGCTCGCCGACCACGGCGCGCTGGACACCGTCCTGCTGCCGGGCACCGCCTTCGTCGAGCTCGCCGTCCGGGCCGGTGACGAGGCCGGCTGCGCCCACCTCGAAGAGCTCACCCTCGAAGCCCCGCTCGTGCTCGCCCCGCGCGCGGCCGTCCAGCTCCAGGCCGTCGTCGGAGCCCCCGACGGATCCGGCCGCCGCTCCGTCGCCGTCTACGCGCGGCCCGACGATGCCGACACGGACGCCGCCTGGACCCGCCACGCCAACGGCTTCCTGGCCCCCGCCCCCGCCCCCGCCGCCGACGCGGACCTCACCGCCTGGCCACCGGCCGGTGCCGAGCCCGTCGACATCGAGGGGTTCTACGAGCGGACGGCGCAGGCCGGTTACGCGTACGGGCCCGCGTTCCAGGGCCTCAAGGCCGCCTGGCGCGTCGGTGCGACGGTGTACGCGGAGGTGGCCCTGGACTCCGCCCAGCGCGAGGAGGCGGCCGGTTTCGGCCTGCACCCCGCCCTCCTCGACGCCGCCCTCCACGCCGAACAGCTCGTCCGCGCCGCCCGAGGCGAGGACTCCGGCGTCCGGCTGCCCTTCGTGTGGAGCGGCGTGTCCCTCCACGCCACCGGCGCCACCGCACTGCGCCTGCGCATGACCTCCCTCGGCACCGACACGGTGGCGCTGGACGTGGCCGACGCCGAGGGCCGCCCCGTGGCCGCCGTCGAGTCCCTCGTCCTGCGGCCCGTCGCCGCGGGAGCCCTGCGCGGCGCACACCGCGACGGACTCCACCGCGTGGAGTGGTCGGCGGTCCCCGCGGCCGGGGGCGCCGCGCTCCCCGACTGGACCGAGCTGGGCGGCGCAGCCCACCCCCGCCTCGCCGACCTCACCGCCGCCCTCGACCAGGGGCTCGCCGTCCCCTCCACGGTCGTCTGCTCCCGCACACCCGGCACCGGCACGGACGCCGACGCGGACGGGGCCCGGACCGCCGAAGCCGCCCGCGCGGCGACCTCCGAGGTCCTCGCCCTCGTCCGGGACTGGCTCGCCGAGGACCGGCTGGCCGCCGCCCGCCTGGTGATCGTCACCCGGGGCGCCGTCCCCGTACGCGCCGGAGAGGACGTCACCGACCTCGCGCACGCCCCGCTGTGGGGCCTGCTGCGCTCCGCCCAGACCGAGAACCAGGACCGCTTCGTCCTCGTCGACCTCGACCCGTGGGAGGGCGGCGGCACCGACACCGCCCTCGCCGCCGCCCTCGCCACCGGCGAACCCCAGCTCGCCGTCCGCGACGGCTCCCTGCTCGCGCCCCGGCTGGTCCGGGCCACCGAGCCCGCGGGCCGCCGACCCCTCTGGAGCCCGGAGGGGACGGTGCTGGTCACCGGGGGTACGGGTGCGCTGGGCGCGCTGGTGGCCCGGCACCTGGTCACCGAGCACGGGGTGCGGCACCTGCTGCTGACGGGCCGTCGTGGTCCGGACGCCCCGGGTGCCGCGGAACTGGTGGCGGAAATCAGCGGGTTGGGGGCCAGGGCGGAGGTCGTGGCGTGTGACGCGGCGGACCGGGAGGCGCTGGCTTCGGTGCTGGCGGGCATTCCGGCCGACCGTCCGCTGACCGGTGTGGTGCACGCGGCCGGTGTCCTGGACGACGGTCTGGTCGCCTCGCTGACCGACGAGCGCCTCGACGCGGTGATGCGCCCCAAGGTGGACGCGGCGTGGAACCTCCACGAGCTGACCCGCGACCTCGACCTCACCGCCCTGGTGTTCTTCTCCTCCATCGCGGGCGTCTACGGCAACCCCGGCCAGGCCAACTACGCCGCCGCCAACGCCTTCATGGACGCCCTCGCCCACCGCCGGCACGTCCAGGGCCTGCCCGCCACCTCCCTCGCCTGGGGCCTGTGGGAGCAGTCCAGCGGCATGCTCGCCCACCTCAAGGACGGCGACCTCGGCTGGATGACCCGCGCCGGCATCCTCCCGCTGGCCTCCGACCACGGCATCGCCCTGCTCGACTCGGCGCTGCGCGCCCCCGGCGAACCCCTGCTGGTCCCCGTACGCCTGGACGCGGCCACCCTGCGGGCCCGCGCCGCCGCCGGGCTGCTGCCCCCGCTGCTGCGCTCCCTGGTGCGCACCCCGGCCCGGCGCGCCGTCGACGCGGCCGCCCCGGAGGCCGAGGTCTCCTCGCTGGTCCGCCGCCTCGCCGCCCTCGGCGGAGCCGAGCGGGAACGCGAACTCCTCGACCTCGTACGCGGCCGGGTCGCCGCCGTGCTCGGCCACGCCGACCCGTCGGCGATCCGCCCCGACAAGGCCTTCAAGGAGCTCGGCTTCGACTCCCTGACCGCCGTCGAACTGCGCAACCAGCTCGGCGCCGCCACGGGCCTGCGGCTGCCGGCCACCATCGTCTTCGACCACCCCACGGTCAACGCGGCCGCCCGCTTCCTCCTCGCCGAACTCCTCGGCGCCCAGGACGGCACCCCGGCCGCCGGCACCGACGAGCCCGTCGCCGTCACCGCCGCCGCTTCCGACGAGCCGATCGCGATCGTCGGCATGGCCTGCCGCTACCCCGGCGGGGTCGGCTCGCCCGAGGACCTGTGGCGGCTCGTCGCCGAGGGCCGCGACGCGGTCGCCGGGTTCCCCACCGACCGCGGCTGGGACCTCGCCACCCTCTTCGACTCCGACCCGGAACGGCTCGGCACCACCTACGCCCGCGAAGGCGGATTCCTCTACGGGGCCGGGGACTTCGACCCCGTCCTCTTCGGGATCTCCCCGCGCGAGGCCCTCGCCATGGACCCGCAGCAGCGGCTCCTCCTCGAAGCCTCCTGGGAGGTCTTCGAGCGGGCCGGCCTCGACCTCGACAGCGTGCGCGGCAGCCGGACCGGCGTCTTCGCCGGATCCATGCACCACGACTACGCCTTCCGCGTCGAGGAGAACCCGCAGAAGGTCGAGGGCTACGGGCTCACCGGCACCCAGGGCAGCGTGGTCTCCGGCCGCGTCGCCTACGCCTTCGGGCTGGAGGGCCCGGCGATCACCGTCGACACGGCCTGCTCCTCCTCGCTGGTCGCCCTGCACCTGGCCGCGCAGTCGCTGCGCCAGGGCGAGTGCACGATGGCCCTGGCCGGCGGTGTCGCCGTCATGGCCACCCCCAGCGTGTTCGTCGAGTTCAGCCGCCAGCGCGGCATGGCCGCCGACGGCCGCTGCAAGTCCTTCTCCGCCGACGCCGACGGGACCGGCTGGGCGGAGGGCGTGGGCGTGCTCCTCCTGGAGAAGCTCTCCGACGCCCGCCGCAACGGACACCGGGTCCTCGCCGTCGTCCGCGGTACGGCCACCAACCAGGACGGCGCCTCCAACGGGCTGACCGCCCCCAACGGCCCCGCCCAGCAGCGCGTCATCCGCCAGGCCCTCGCCAACGCCCGGCTCGCCCCGCAGGACGTGGACGCCGTCGAGGCCCACGGCACCGGCACCACCCTCGGCGACCCGATCGAGGCCCAGGCCCTGCTCGCCGCATACGGCCAGGACCGGCCCGAGGACCGGCCGCTGTGGCTCGGCTCGCTGAAGTCGAACATCGGGCACGCGCAGGCCGCCGCCGGTGTCGCGGGCGTCATCAAGATGGTCATGGCCATGCGCGAGGGCGTCCTCCCGAAGTCCCTCCACGTCGACGAGCCCACGCCCGAGGTGCTGTGGTCCGCGGGCGCGGTGGAACTCCTCACCGAGCCCGTCGAGTGGCCGGAGACCGGCCGCCCGCGCCGGGCCGCCGTCTCCTCGTTCGGCATCAGCGGCACCAACGCCCACGTGATCATCGAGCAGGGGCCGCAGGAGCCCGCGCCCGCTCCCCCCACCGGTGAGGAGCCCGCCGGGCCGCTGCCCTGGGTGGTCTCGGCCCGCAGCGCCGGAGCGCTGCGCGGCCAGGCCGCACGGCTGCTGGACCTGGACGCCTCCCTGCCCGCCGCGGACGTCGCGGCGGCGCTGCTGACCACCCGCTCGCCGCTGGAGCACCGAGCGGTCGTCCTCGCCGGTGACAGGGACGGCTACGCGGCGGGCCTGCGCGCCCTCGCCGAGGGCGCGGGCGCGCCCGGCCTGACGCAGGGCGTCACGGGAACCGGCGAGCGGCTCGCCTTCCTGTTCTCGGGGCAGGGTGCGCAGCGTCCGGGGATGGGCGCTGGGCTGTACGCGGCCCAGCCGGTGTTCGCGGCGGCGTTCGACGAGGTCTGCGGTCACTTCGACCTGCCGCTGAAGGACCTGCTGTTCGGCGGTGGTGAGGAGATCCACCGCACCGAGAACACCCAGCCGGCGTTGTTCGCGGTCGAGGTGGCCCTCTACCGGCTGGCGGAGTCGTTCGGTCTGCGTCCGGACTTCGTCGCCGGGCACTCGATCGGTGAGATCGCCGCCGCACATGTCGCCGGGGTGCTGTCCCTCGCGGACGCGGCCCGCCTGGTGACGGCGCGCGGTGCGCTGATGGGCGCCCTGCCCGAAGGCGGCGCGATGGTCTCGATCCGCGCCACCGAGGACGAGGTCCGCGAACTGCTGACCGCCGATGTGGACATCGCGGCGGTCAACGGGCCCGAGTCCGTGGTGATCTCAGGCGCGGAGGAGGCCGTCCTCGCGGTGGCCGCCACACTCCGGGAGCGCGGTCGCAAGACCAAGCGGCTGACCGTCTCGCACGCCTTCCACTCCCCGCTGATGGAGCCGATGCTGGAGGCCTTCCGCGAGGTCGCGGAAACCCTCACCCACTCGGCCCCCGCCATCCCGGTCGTCTCGAACGTCACCGGCGGGCAGATCACCGAGTTCTCGGCCGCCTATTGGGTCGAGCACGTCCGTGGTGCGGTCCGGTTCGCCGACGGGGTGCGCCACCTCGCCGAGGAACAGGGTGTCGGTCACTTCCTGGAGCTGGGTCCGCAGGGCGTTCTCGCCGCCATGGCGGGGGAGTCGCTGCCGGAGGCCTTCTCCGGGCTGCTGACCCCGGTGCTGCGCAAGGACCGTCCCGAGCCCGAGGCCTTCCTCGGCGCCCTCGCCGAGGCCTGGACCCGCGGCCTTCCCGTCGACTGGAGCCCCCTCCTCGCCGGCCGCCCGGCCCGCCGGGTGGACCTCCCCACGTACGCCTTCGAACACCAGCGGTTCTGGCTCGCCCCCTCCCACACCTCCAACGGCGAGGCGGCCGGACTCGGCCTCACCTCCGCCGCCCACCCGCTGCTCGGGGCCTCGGTCGAGCTGGCCGACGGGGACGGGCTGGTCCTCACGGGCCGGCTGTCCGCCGACACCCTGCCCTGGGCCGCCGATCACGCCGTGGCCGGCACGGTCCTGCTCCCCGGCACCGCCTTCGTCGAACTCGCCCTGCGCGCGGGCGACGAGGTGGGATGCGGCACCCTGGAGGAACTGACCCTGGAAGCCCCGCTCGCGCTCCCCGAGCGCGGCGCGGCCCGCCTCCAGGTCGCCGTGGGCTCCCCGGACGAGGAGTCCGGCTCCCGCAGCGTCGTGATCCACTCGCGGCCCGAGGGCGCCGAGGCGGCCCTGCCGTGGACCCGGCACGCCACCGGCACCCTCACCGCCGCCGCGCCCGCGCCCAGCGGTGCGGAGTTCGCCGTCTGGCCGCCCGCCGGGGCCCGTCCGGTGGACCTGGGCGGGTTCTACGAGGGCCTCGCCGAGGCCGGATACGCCTACGGGCCCGCGTTCCAGGGCCTGAAGGCCGCCTGGCGGACGGGCGAGGAGGTCTACGCCGAGGTCGTCCTCGACCCGGCCCGGCAGGAGGAGGCCGCCGGCTTCGGCCTGCACCCGGCCCTGCTCGACGCCTCCCTGCACGGCATGCTGCTCGACGTCGCGTCCGGCGCCGACACCGGCCTGCGGCTGCCCTTCGCCTGGAGCGGGGTCACCGTGCACGCCGAGGGCGCCTCCGCCGTACGGGTCCGGCTGGTGCCCGCCGGCGCCGACGCCGTGGCGGTCACCGTCGTGGACCCGGCCGGACTGCCGGTCGCGACCATCGACTCCCTCACCCTGCTGCCCGTCTCCCACGACCAGCTGCACCGGGCGCGGACGGCCGACCAGGACGCCCTGTACCGGGTCGACTGGACCACGGCCACCGCCGCAGACGCGCCGCAGCTGAACTGGGCGGTGCTCGGCGCGCCCGCCGACCCGGACGACGAGGGCATGCCGGCCCACCGGGACCTCGACGCGCTGGCCGCCGCCGTGGCGGGCGGCGCCCCCGCCCCCGACGCGGTGCTGCTGCCGGTCCCCCGGACGCGTACCGCCGTACGGGCGGACGGGGTACGGGAGGCCACCGCGAGCCTGCTGCGCACGCTCCAGCACTGGTTCGCCGAGCCCGCGTTCGGCGCGTCCCGCCTGGTGGTGGCGACGCGCGGCGCGGTCGCGGCCCGCCCCGGCGAGGACGTCACCGACCTGACCCACGCCGGGCTGTGGGGCCTGGTGCGCTCCGCACAGGCGGAGAACCCCGGCCGGCTCGTGCTGATCGACACCGACACCTCCGTCGAGGAGGCCCCGGTGATCCCGGCCGTCGCCACCGGCGAGAGCCAGATCGCCGTCCGCGATGGCGAGTTCCTCGTCCCGCGCCTGGCCCGGGCCGACGCGGCGGCCCTGCTCGCCCCGCCGCGCGACGTCCCGCACTGGAGGCTCGACACCACCGGCGGCGGCACCCTGGAGAGCCTGGCCCTGGTGCCGTTCCCGGAGGCGGCCGAGCCGCTCGCCGCCGGGCAGGTGCGGATCGCCGTCCGTGCCGCAGGCCTGAACTTCCGTGACGTCCTGATGGCGCTCGGCATGTACCCGGACAAGATCGTCCTGGGCAGCGAGGCCTCCGGCGTCGTCATCGAGACCGGCCCCGGCGTCACCCACCTCGCCCCCGGCGACCGGGTGATGGGCATGGTCCCGCACGCCTTCGGCGAGGTCGCCGTCGCCGACGCGCGCACCGTGGCGCGGATGCCCGCGGGCTGGTCCTTCGAGCAGGCCGCCTCCGTGCCCGCGGTGTTCCTGACCGCCTACTACGGGCTCGTCGACCTGGCCGGGCTGAAGGCCGGGGAACGGATCCTCGTGCACTCGGCGGCCGGCGGCGTCGGCATGGCCGCCGTCCAGCTCGCCCGCCACCTCGGTGCCGAGGTGTTCGGCACGGCCAGCGAGGGCAAGTGGGACGTGCTGCGCCGGCAGGTCAGGCTGGAGGGCGCCCACTACGGTTCCTCCCGCTCGACCTCCTTCGAGCAGCGGTTCACGCACGCCACCGGCGGCCGCGGCATGGACGTGGTCCTGGACTGCCTGGCCGGGGAACTGGTCGACGCGTCGCTGCGGCTGCTGCCGCGCGGCGGCCGGTTCATCGAGATGGGCAAGACCGACATCCGCGATCCGCAGGACGTGGCCCGCGCCCACCCGGGCGTCCGCTACCAGGCCTTCGACCTGATGGAGGCCGGTCCCGAGCGCATCGGCGAGATGCTCACCGCACTCGCCCGGCTCTTCGAGGCGGGCGTGCTGCGGCCGCTGCCGGTGCGCACGTGGGACATCCGGCGGTCGCCGGAGGCGTTCCGGTTCATGAGCCAGGCCAAGCACACGGGAAAGATCGTCCTGACGGTCCCGCAGGGCTGGGACCCGGCCGGGACGGTCCTGATCACGGGCGGTACGGGCACCCTGGGCGCCCTCGTGGCCAAGCACCTGGTCACCGAGCACGGCGTTCGGCACCTGCTGCTGGCCGGCCGGCGCGGTCCGGATGCCGCCGGGGCGGCCGAACTGGTGGCGGAGATAGCGGAGCTGGGCGGTTCGGCCGAGGTCGTGGCGTGCGACGCCGCCGACCGCGACGCGCTCGCCGCACTCCTCGCCGCCATCCCCGCCGGCCGGCCGCTGCGCGCGGTCGTCCACACCGCCGGGGTCGTCGACGACGGGGTGCTGGACGCGCTGACCCCGCAGCGGCTGGCAGCCGTCCTGCGGCCCAAGGTCGACGCCGCCGTCAACCTGCACGAGCTCACCCGCGACCTGGACCTGACCGCCTTCGTCCTCTACTCGTCGGCGGCCGGTGTCCTGGGGAACGCGGGCCAGGCCAACTACGCGGCGGGCAACTCCTTCCTGGACGCCCTCGCCCAGCACCGGCGGGCCCACGGACGGCCGGGCGTCTCCCTCGCCTGGGGCCACTGGGCCGAATCCAGCGGCATGACCGCCGGACTCGACACCACCGACCTGGCCCGCCTCGGCCGGTCCGGATTCCTGCCCATGACCAACGAGCAGGGGCTGGCCCTCCTCGACGACTCCCTCGTCCAGGACGAGGCGCTCCTCGCCCCCGTCCGGCTGGACCTGGCCGGCCTGCGCGGCCAGGCCCGCGACGGCTCCCTGCCCGACGTGCTCAAGGGCCTCGTACGGGCCCCGGCACGCCGGGTCGCGGGACCGGCCGCCGCAGCGGACGGGGCCGAGCCCCTGGCCCGGCGGCTCGCCGCCCAGCCGGAGTCCGAGCGGGAGCACCTCCTGCTGGAGCTGGTGCGGACCAACGTCGCCACCGTCCTCGGACACGGGGCGCCCGGCGCCGTCGGCGCGGACCGCACCTTCAAGGAACTCGGCTTCGACTCGCTGACCGCCGTCGAGTTCCGCAACCGGCTGGGAGCGGCGACCGGACTGCGGCTGCCCCCCACGCTGATCTTCGACTACCCGACGGCCAGCACGCTCGCCAAGCACCTGCTGAACGAGCTGGTGCCCGAGGAGGCCGCCGCCGCTCCCGGCGCCGACCTCCTCGCCGAACTCGGCCGCTTCGAAGTGGCCGTGCTCGCCGCCGACCCGGACGCACCCGGACACGACGAGGTGACGGGCCGCATCGAGGAACTCCTGCAGCGCTGGAAGGCGGCGACCGCCGCCTCCGCGCCGACGGCCCCCGCCGGCGGGGAGGACGTGGCGGACCGGCTCTCGTCGGCCTCGGCCGACGAGGTACTCGACTTCATCCAGAACGAGCTCGGGGTCTCCTGATCCCCGGCGACCGCGAGAACAGGGAAGGACACGCCGCGATGGCGAACGAGGACAAGCTGGTCGAGTCCCTCAAGCGAGTGGCCGCCGAGCTCCACGAGACCCGGCAGCGGCTGAGCGATGCCGAGAGCCGGGGCAGCGAGCCCATCGCCCTCGTGGGCATGGCCTGCCGCTACCCGGGCGGGGTCCGCTCCCCCGAGGACCTGTGGCGGCTGGTCGCGGAGGGACGCGACGCGATATCCGCCTTCCCGGCCGACCGCGGCTGGGACCTGGACACCCTCTACCACCCGGACCCGGACCACCCCGGGACGACGTACACCCGCTCCGGCGGATTCCTGCACGACGCTCCGGAGTTCGACCCCGGCCTGTTCGGGATCTCCCCGCGCGAGGCACTGGCCATGGACCCGCAGCAGCGGGTCCTGCTGGAGACCTCCTGGGAGGCCCTCGAACGGGCCGGGCTCGACCCCGGCACGCTGAAGGGCACCCAGACCGGCGTCTACGTCGGCGCCGCGACCCCCGCCTACATCGTCGGCGGACACAACACCCAGGGCGGCGCCGAGGGCTACACCCTCACCGGCACCTCCGGCAGCGTCGTCTCCGGGCGCCTCGCCTACCACTACGGCTTCGAGGGCCCGGCCGTCACCGTCGACACGGCCTGCTCCTCCTCCCTGGTCGCCCTGCACCTGGCCGCCCAGGCGCTGCGGGGCGGGGAGTGCTCGATGGCGCTCGCCGGCGGCGTCAGCGTCATGTCCGTCCCCGGTCTGTTCGTCGAGTTCAGCCGCCAGCGCGGACTGTCCGAGGACGGCCGCTGCAAGGCGTTCGCCGCCGCCGCCGACGGCACCGGCTGGGGCGAGGGCGTCGGCGTGATCGTCCTCGAACGGCTCTCCGACGCCCGGCGCAACGGCCACCAGGTCCTCGCCGTCATCCGCGGCTCCGCCACCAACCAGGACGGCGCCTCCAACGGCCTCGCCGCCCCCAACGGCCCCTCCCAGCAGCGCGTCATCCGCCAGGCCCTGGCCAACGCCCGGCTGCGCGGGCGGGACGTCGACGTCGTGGAGGCGCACGGCACCGGCACCACCCTCGGCGACCCGATCGAGGCGCAGGCGGTCATCGCCACCTACGGCCAGGACCGGCCGCAGGACGCCCCGCTCTGGCTGGGCTCGCTGAAGACCAACATCGGGCACACCGCCGCGGCCGCCGGCATCGCCGGCGTCATCAAGATGACGATGGCGATCCGCAACGGCGTGCTCCCCAAGACCCTCCACGTCGACGAGCCCACCCCGCACGTCGACTGGTCGGCCGGCGCCGTCGAACTGTTGACCGACGCCCGGGAGTGGCCCGACCACGAGCGGCCCCGCCGGGCCGCCGTCTCCGCCTTCGGCATCAGCGGCACCAACGCCCACCTGATCCTGGAACAGGCCGCCCCCGCGCAGGAGGCGGCCCCCGCCCCGGCGGCCGGCCCCGCCCCCTTCACGGCCACGGCCCCCACGCCCTGGCCGCTCTCCGGCCACAGCGCGGCCGCCCTGCGCGGCCAGGCGGCCCGGCTGCACGCCTTCGCCGCCGGCCCGGACGCCCCGCGCCCCGCCGACACCGCCCTCTCGCTCGCCGTCACTCGCTCCGCGCTGGCCCACCGCGCGGTCGTCGTCACCGGCCCGGACGCGGGCCCGGACGCGGGCGCGGACACCGGCGGCCCGGACACCGCTTCCGACGCCGGTACGGATGCCCGTACCGACGCCCGTACCGACGCCCGTGCCGAAGCCCTCGCCCGGCTCGCCGCCGGCGAGAGCGCCGCCCGGCTCGTCGAGGGCACCGCCGACATCGAGGGCAAGACCGCCTTCGTCTTCCCCGGCCAGGGCTCCCAGTGGGCCGGCATGGCCGTCGAACTGTACGCCTCCTCCCCGGCGTTCGCCGCCCGCCTCGACGCCTGCGCCGAAGCCCTCGCCCCGTACACCGACTGGTCGCTCCTCGACGTCCTGCGGCAGCAGGACGGCGCCCCCGGCTTCGACCGCGTCGACGTCGTCCAGCCGGTCCTGTGGGCCGTCATGGTCTCCCTCGCCGAACTGTGGCGCGCCTGCGGCATCGAGCCCGCCGCCGTCGTCGGCCACTCCCAGGGCGAGATCGCCGCCGCCGCCGTCTGCGGAGCCCTGTCGCTCCAGGACGCCGCGAAGGTCTCCGCGCTGCGCGCCAAGGCCCTCCTCGCCCTGGCCGGCAAGGGCGGCATGATGTCCGTCGCCGACACCGCCGAAGCCGTCCGCACCCGCATCGCGCCCTGGGGCGACCGGCTGGCCGTCGCCGCCGTCAACGGCCCCCGCTCCACCGTCGTCTCCGGCACCCCGCAGGCCCTCGACGAACTCCTCGCCGCCTGCGAGGCCGACGGGGTCCGCGCCCGCCGCGTCAACGTCGACTACGCCTCCCACGGCCCGCAGGTCGAGGAGATCCGCGACGCCGTCATCGGCGCCCTCGCCGGCATCACCCCGCGCAAGGCCCGCGTGCCCTTCCTGTCCACGGTCACCGGACGGCCCGTCGACGGCACCGAACTCGACGCCGAGTACTGGTACACCAACCTCCGCCGGACCGTTCGCTTCGAGGACGGCGTCCGCGCCCTCCTCGAACGCGGCCACGGCTTCTTCATCGAGGCCAGCGCCCACCCGGTGCTCACCGTCGGCGTCCAGGAGACCATCGACGCCGCCGGCCTGCCGGCCGTCGCCCTCGGCTCGCTGCGCCGCGACGAGGGCGGCCCGCAGCGCTTCCTCACCTCCCTCGCCGAGGCCTGGACCCGCGGCGCCTCCCCGGACTGGCACGCCGTGCTCGCCGGACACGCCCCCCGCACGGCCGACCTGCCCACCTACGCCTTCCAGCGCAGCCGCTACTGGGCCGGTGCGGCCGCCGGCGCCGCCGACGTGTCCGCCGCGGGCCTGGCCGAGGCCGGACACCCGCTGCTGGGCGCCTGCGTGCCCGCCGCCGACGGCGACCGGTTCCTGCTGACCGGCCGTATCTCCCTCCAGAGCCACCCCTGGCTCGCCGACCACGCCGTCGGCGACACCGTCCTCCTCCCGGGCACCGCCTTCGTCGAACTGGCCGTCCGCGCGGGCGACGAGGCCGGCTGTGGCCGGCTGCGCGAGCTGACCCTGGAGACCCCGCTGACGCTGCCCGCGACCGGGGCCGTCCAGCTCCAGCTCGTCGTCGGCGAACCCGCCGCCGACGGCAGCCGCCCGGTGACCGTCCACGCGCGGCCCGAGGACTCCGCCGCGGACGCGCCCTGGACCCGGCACGCCACCGGCGTCGTCGGCCCCGCCACCGCCACCGCCACCGCCACCGCGCCCGTAGACCTGGCCGAGTGGCCGCCCGTGGGCGCGGAGCCCGTGGACATCGAGGGCTTCTACGAGCGGACGGCCGAGGCCGGTTACGCGTACGGGCCCGCGTTCCAGGGCCTGAAGGCCGCCTGGAACGCGGGCGGGACCGTGTATGCGGAGGTGGCGTTGGATTCCGCGCAGCGCGAGGAGGCGGCCGGTTTCGGCCTGCACCCCGCCCTCCTCGACGCCGCCCTCCACGCCACGCTGCTCGGCACCGACACCGCCTTCGACGGCGTCCGGCTGCCCTTCGCCTGGAGCGGAGTGAGCCTGCACGCCACCGGCGCCGCCGCCCTGCGCGTCCGCATCACCCCGGCCGCCGACGGCGAACTCGCCGTGGACCTCGCCGACCCCGAAGGCCGGCCCGTCGCCACCGTGGACGCCCTCGGCCTGCTGTCCGTCACCCCCGACCGGCTCCGTGGCACCCGCGCGGACACCCTGCACCGCGTCGCGTGGAACGAGGTCCCGACGCCCGCCGACGCGCCCGCCGGGACCTGGACCGAACTCGGCGGCGCCGACTTCCCCGACCTCGCCGCGCTGACCGCCGCCCTCGACGCCGGGACCGCCGCCCCCACCCACGTCCTCCTCACCCACCCGGCGACCGACGCCACGGGCTCCGGTCAGGACCCGGCCCGCGCCGCCCGCGCCGCCACCGCCGCGCTCCTCGGCACGCTCCGCGACTGGCTCGCCGACGAACGCCTGGCCGCCCTGCGCCTGGTCGTCACCACCACCGGCGCGGTCCGCACCGGCTCCGGCGACCCCGCGCCCGACCTGGTCCTCGCCCCGCTGTGGGGCCTCGTCCGCTCGGCGCAGTCCGAACACCCCGACCGCGTACAGCTCGTCGACCTCGACGGCACCGACGCCTCCCGGGCCGCACTGGAGCGCGCCGTCGCCACCGGCGAACCCCAGCTCGCCCTGCGTACGGGCACCGCCCGCGCCCCCCGCCTGGTCCGCGCCGACCCCGCCGCACCCGCCGGGGACACCCCCTGGAGCCCGGAGGGGACGGTGCTGGTCACCGGGGGTACGGGGGCGCTGGGTGCGCTGGTGGCCCGGCACCTGGTCACCGAGCACGGGGTGCGGCACCTGCTGCTGACGGGCCGTCGTGGTCCGGACGCCCCGGGTGCCGCGGAACTGGTGGCGGAGATCAGCGGGTTGGGGGCCAGGGCGGAGGTCGTGGCGTGTGACGCGGCGGACCGGGAGGCGCTGGCTTCGGTGCTGTCGGCCGTTCCGGCCGACCGTCCGCTGACCGGTGTGGTGCACGCGGCCGGTGTCCTGGACGACGGTCTGGTCGCCTCGCTGACCGACGAGCGCCTCGACGCGGTGATGCGCCCCAAGGTGGACGCGGCGTGGAACCTCCACGAGCTGACCCGCGACCTCGACCTCACCGCCTTCGTCCTCTTCTCCTCCGCCGCCGGCGTCCTCGGCAACCCCGGCCAGGCCAACTACGCCGCCGCCAACGCCTTCATGGACGCCCTCGCCGCCCACCGCCGGGACCAGGACCTGCCGGCCAGCTCCCTCGCCTGGGGCCTGTGGGAGACCAGCGGCCTCACCGGCCACCTCACCGCCGGGGACCTCGGCTGGGCCGCCCGCGCCGGCATCCTCCCCCTCACCGCCGCCCAGGGCCTCGCCGCCCTCGACGCGGCCACCGGTGCGGACGCCGCCGACACCGAACCCGTCCTGGTCCCCGTACGCCTGGACGCGGCGACCCTGCGCACCCGCGCCGCCGCCGGGCTGCTGCCCCCGCTGCTGCGCTCCCTGGTCCGCACCCCCGCCCGGCGCACCGTCGAAGCGGGCACCGAGGCCGAGGCCTCCACCCTCGCCCGCCGCCTCGCCGTCCTCGGCGAGGGCGAACGCGAACGCGAACTCCTCGGCCTCGTCAGCGGGCAGGTGGCGGCCGTGCTCGGCCACGCCGACCCGTCGGCGATCCGCCCCGACATGGCGTTCAAGGAGCTCGGCTTCGACTCCCTGACCGCCGTCGAACTGCGCAACCGGCTGAACGCCGCCACCGGCCTGAAGCTGCCCGCCACGCTCATCTTCGACCACCCCACCCCGGCCGCCCTGGCCCGCCACGTGCTCTCCGGGTTCCTCACCCCGCCCGCCGCCGACACCGCCACCCCCGCCCCGGCGCCCGCCCGCGCCCCCGACGAGCCGATCGCGATCGTCGGGATGGCCTGCCGCTACCCCGGCGGGGTCGGCTCGCCCGAGGACCTGTGGCGGCTCGTCGCCGAGGGCCGCGACGCCGTCGCCGGGTTCCCCACCGACCGCGGCTGGGACCTGGACGCCCTCTACGACCCCGAGGGGCGCCGACCCGGCACCTCGTACACCCGCAACGGCGGATTCCTCTACGACGCCGCCGACTTCGACCCCGAACTCTTCGGGATCTCCCCGCGCGAGGCCGTCACCATGGACCCGCAGCAGCGGCTCCTCCTCGAAGCCTCCTGGGAGGCCTTCGAACGCGCCGGCCTCGACCCCGCGGACCGCAAGGGCACGCGGACCGGCGTCTTCGCCGGAGTCATGTACCACGACTACGCCGACCACGTGGAGCGGGCCGCCGACAGCGCCGAGGGCTACCTGCTCACCGGCACCTCCGGCAGCGTCGTCTCCGGCCGCCTCTCCTACGCCTTCGGGCTGGAGGGCCCGGCCGTCACCGTCGACACCGCCTGCTCCTCCTCCCTCGTCGCCCTGCACCTCGCCGCCCAGGCGCTGCGGGCCGGCGAGTGCACGATGGCCCTGGCCGGCGGTGTCACCGTCATGGCCACCCCCAGCGTCTTCGTCGAGTTCAGCAAGCAGCGCGGACTGTCGGCCGACGGCCGCTGCAAGTCCTTCTCCGCCGCCGCCGACGGCGCCGGCTGGTCCGAAGGCGCCGGTGTGCTCCTCCTGGAGAAGCTCTCCGACGCCCGCGCCAACGGCCACCGGGTCCTCGCCGTCCTGCGCGGCTCCGCCGTCAACCAGGACGGCGCCAGCAACGGCCTGACCGCCCCCAACGGCCCCTCGCAGCAGCGCGTCATCGAACAGGCCCTCGCCAACGCCCGGCTGACCACCCACGACGTCGACGCGGTCGAGGCCCACGGCACCGGCACCACCCTCGGTGACCCCATCGAGGCCCAGGCCCTGCTGGCCACCTACGGCCAGGACCGGCCCGAGGACCGGCCGCTGCTGCTCGGCTCCGTCAAGTCCAACATCGGGCACGCGCAGGCCGCCGCCGGAGTCGCCGGCGTCATCAAGATGGTCATGGCCATGCGCGAGGGCGTCCTGCCCAAAACCCTGCACGTCGACGAGCCGTCGGCCCACGTGGACTGGTCGGCGGGCGCCGTGGAACTCCTGACGGAGTCCGTGGACTGGCCGCAGACCGGCCGGCCGCGCCGCGCGGGCGTCTCCTCCTTCGGCGCCAGCGGCACCAACGCCCACGTCGTCCTGGAACAGGCGCCCGAACCGGCACCCGCCCCCGCCGCCACCCCCGACACGGACGGCGGCCCGGTCACCTGGACCGTCTCCGGCCGCGGCCCCGAAGCGCTGCGCGCCCAGGCCGCACGGCTCGCCGCGTACGCCCGTACGCACACCGGCCTGGACCCACGCGCCGTCGCGCGGGCCCTCGCCACCACCCGCTCCGCGCTCGAACACCGGGGCGCGGTCACCGCCACCGGCCTGGACGGACTGCTGGCCGGACTCGACGCCCTGGCCGGGGCCGCCAAGGCTCCCGTCCAGCCCGGAAAGCTGGCCCTCCTGTTCTCGGGTCAGGGTGCGCAGCGTCCGGGGATGGGGCGTGAGCTGTACGGGGCGCAGCCGGTGTTCGCGGCCGCGTTCGACGAGGTGTGCGCGCACTTCGACTTCCCGCTGAAGGAGCTCGTGTTCGGGGGCGGGGAGGAGGTCCACCGGACGGAGTTCACGCAGCCGGCGCTGTTCGCGGTCGAGGTGGCGCTGTACCGGCTGGCGGAGTCGTTCGGTCTGCGTCCGGACTTCGTCGCGGGTCACTCCATCGGTGAGATCGCGGCGGCGCATGTCGCCGGGGTGTTGTCGCTGGCGGACGCGGCCCGTCTGGTGGCGGCCCGTGGTGCGCTGATGGGTGCGCTGCCGGAGGGCGGGGCGATGGTGTCCGTCCGGGCGACGGAGGACGAGGTCCGGGAGCTGTTGACCGCCGGTGTGGACATCGCTGCGGTCAACGGGCCGGAGTCGGTGGTGATTTCGGGCGTCGAGGACGCGGTTCTCGCGGTGGCCGCCACGCTGGCCGATCGGGGTCGCAAGACCAGGCGGCTGACCGTTTCGCACGCCTTCCACTCGCCGTTGATGGAGCCGATGCTGGAGGCCTTCCGCGAGGTCGCGGAGACCCTCACCCACTCGGCCCCCGCCATCCCGGTCGTCTCGAACGTCACCGGCGGGCAGATCACCGAGTTCTCGGCCGCCTATTGGGTCGAGCACGTCCGTGGTGCGGTCCGGTTCGCCGACGGGGTGCGCCACCTCGCCGAGGAACAGGGTGTCGGTCACTTCCTGGAGCTGGGTCCGCAGGGCGTTCTCGCCGCCATGGCGGGGGAGTCGCTGCCGGAGGCCTTCTCCGGGCTGCTGACCCCGGTGCTGCGCAAGGACCGTCCCGAGCCGGAGGCCTTCCTCGGCGCCCTCGCGGAGGCCTGGACCCGCGGCCTTCCCGTCGACCGGGCCGCCGTGGCCGGCGGTCCGGCGGCGGCCAGCGCCCCCGTGGACCTTCCCACGTACGCCTTCCAGCGCAGCCGCTACTGGCCGCGCCCCGCCGCCACCTCGGCGGACGTGGTCGCGGCCGGGCTCGGCGCCGCCGGGCACCCGCTGCTCGGCGCCACCGTGACGCCCGCCGACGGGGGGCAGCTGCTGCTCACCGGGCGGATCTCCCTGCACAGCCACCCCTGGCTCGCCGACCACGCCGTGGCCGGCACGGTCCTGCTCCCCGGCACCGCCTTCGTCGAACTCGCCCTGCGCGCGGGCGACGAGGTGGGATGCGGCGAGCTGGACGAGCTGGCCATCGAGACCCCCCTCGTCATCCCCGACCGGGGCGCCGTCCTGCTCCAGGTGCTCGTGGGCACCGCCGACGAGGACGGCGGGCGGCCGGTGAGCGTCCACTCGCGCACCGAGGGCGCCGACGCGCTCTGGACCCGGCACGCTGCCGGACGGCTCGCCCCTGCCCCCGAAACCGCCCCCGAGCCCCTCTCCGACCTGGCCGTATGGCCTCCGGCGGACGCCGAACCAGTCGACCTCGACGGGTTCTATGAGGGGCTCGCGGCAGCCGGTTACGGGTACGGTCCGGCCTTCCAGGGGTTGGCCCGGGCATGGCGTCGGAGCGACGGTGACGTGGTGTTCGCCGAGGTGGGGCTGCCCGATGCGCAGCAGGATGAGGCGGGCTGGTTTGCACTGCATCCGGCCCTGCTCGACGCTGCGCTGCACGGGCTCGCTGTCGCCGGGCCGGCCACGGACGCGGGGCAGGTCCGCCTGCCCTTCTCCTGGAGCGGTGTGCGTCTGCACGCCGTGGGAGCGTCCAGGCTGAGGGTGCGGCTGATGCCGGCCGGCCCGGATTCCCTCTCGCTCGACATCGCGGACCCGACCGGTCACCCGGTCGTCTCCGTCGCCTCGCTGGCGACCCGTACGGTCGCCGCCGAGCAGCTCACCGCCGCCGTGGCGGGCGCCGGTCACTCCGACGCCCTCTACCGGCTCGACTGGACCGCCGCTCCGCCGGTCGCCGGCACCGCCGACGGGCCGCGGGTGGCGGTCGGCGGAGCGGGCGCGGACCACGCGGACCTCGCGTCCCTGCGGGCCGCCCTCGACGAGGGCGCCCCGGTCCCCGCGGCGGTGCTGCTGCACACCGGAGCCCCGGCCGACGCCCCCGGAACGGGACTCGCCACCGCCGCGCGCGCGGCCACCGCCGGACTGCTCGGCACCCTGCAGACCTGGCTGGCCGACGAGCGCCTCGGAGCGACCCGGCTGGTCGTCGTCACGCGCGGCGCGGTGGCGGTCCTGCCCGGCGAGGACGTCACCGACCTGGCGCAGGCCCCCCTGTGGGGCCTCGTACGGGCCGCGCAGGCCGAGAACCCCGGCCGCTTCGTCCTCCTCGACACCGACCCCGGCGCGGACACCGACGCGCGTACGGGTGGACCCGTACTCCCCGAGGCGGTGTTCGCCGGGGACGAGCCGCAGGCCGCCCTCCGCGACGGCGCGCTCCTCGTCCCGCGCCTGGTGCGGGCCGCCGCCTCCGCCGGGGGCGGTACCCCGGTCCTGCCCGCCGGTTCCTCCTGGATCCTCAACAGCACCAAGGCCGGAACCCTCGACAGCCTGGGCTTCGTCCCGTCGCCGGCCGCCGGGATGGAGCTCGCCGAGGGCGAGATCCGCGTCGCCGTCCGGGCCGCCGGCCTGAACTTCCGCGACGTGATGATCGCCCTCGGCATGTACCCGGGCCTCGCCCGCATGGGCAACGAGGGCGCCGGCGTCGTCACCGAGGTCGGCCCCGGGGTCACCGGCATCGAGGTCGGCGACAAGGTCACCGGTCTCATCCGGGGCGCGTTCGGCCCGGTCGCGGTCGTCGACCACCGCCTGGTGGTCCGCGTTCCCGACGGCTGGACCTTCGAGCAGGCCGCCGCGATCCCGACCGTCTTCCTGACCGCCTACTACGGGCTCGTCGACCTGGCCGGCCTGAAGGCCGGCGAGCGGGTCCTCGTCCACGCCACCGCCGGCGGCGTCGGCATGGCCGCCGTCCAGCTGATCCGCCACCTGGGCGGCGAGGTGTTCGGCACGGCCAGCGAGGGCAAGTGGGACGTGCTCCGCGAACTGGGCCTGGACGAGGCGCACATCGCCTCCTCGCGCGACGCCTCCTTCGAGGAGCGGTTCCGCTCCGCCACCGGCGGCGAGGGCGTCGACGTGGTCCTGGACTGCCTGGCCGGGGAACTGGTCGACGCGTCGCTGCGGCTGCTGCCGCGCGGCGGCCGGTTCCTGGAGATGGGCAAGACCGACGTCCGCGACCCCGCGGAGGTCGCCCGGCTCCACCCCGGGGTGACGTACCAGGCCTTCGACATGGTCGAGGGCGCCGGGCCCGAGCGCATCGGCGAGATGCTCGCCGAGCTGGGCAGGCTCTTCGAGGCGGACGTGCTGCGGCCGCTGCCGGTCCGCGCCTGGGACATCCGGAAGGCCTCGGAGGCGTTCCGGTTCATGAGCCAGGCCAAGCACACGGGCAAGATCGTCCTGACGGTCCCGCAGGCCTGGGACCCGGCCGGGACGGTCCTGATCACGGGCGGTACGGGCACCCTGGGCGCCCTCGTCGCCAAGCACCTGGTCACCGAGCACGGCGTACGCCACCTGCTGCTGACGGGACGGCGCGGTCCGCAGGCCCCCGGCGCCGCCGAACTGGTGGCGGAGATAGCGGAGCTGGGCGGTTCGGCCGAGGTCGTGGCGTGTGACGCCGCCGACCGCGACGCGCTCACCGCACTCCTCGCCGCCATCCCCGCCGACCGGCCGCTCCGCGCGGTCGTCCACACCGCCGGGGTCGTCGACGACGGTGTCCTCGGCTCGCTCGACGCCGACCGGCTGGCCCGCGTCCTGCGGCCCAAGGTCGACGCCGCCGTCAACCTGCACGAACTCACCCGCGACCTGGACCTGACCGCCTTCGTCCTCTACTCCTCCGTGGCCGGCGTCATGGGCGGCCCCGGCCAGGGCAACTACGCCGCCGCCAACGTCTTCCTCGACGCCCTCGCCCGGCACCGGCGGGCCCACGGCCTGCCGGGCGTCTCCCTCGCCTGGGGCCAGTGGGCCGAGTCCAGCGGCATGACCGCCGGACTCGACACCGCCGACCTCGCCCGGATGAGCCGCAGCGGAGTCCTGCCGCTGGACACCGAACAGGGCCTGGCCCTGTTCGACGAGGCGGCACGGCACGACGAGGCCCTGCTGGCGGCCGTACGCCTGGACACCACCGCGCTGCGCGGCCAGGCCGACGCCGGCACGCTGCCCGGAGTCCTCAAGGGGCTCGTCCGGGCCTCCGTACGCCGGGCCGCGGGCCAGGCGGCAGCCGCCTCCGGGGCCCAGGCCCTCACGGAGCGGCTGTCCCGGCTCACCGGCGCCGAACGCGCCGAAGCCCTCCTGGACCTGGTCCGCACCCAGGTGGCCACCGTCCTCGCCCACCCCGACCCGGCGGCCATCGACACCGAACGAGGCTTCCTCGACCTCGGCTTCGACTCGCTGACGGCCGTGGAACTGCGCAACGGACTCGGTGCGGCCACCGGTCTCCGGCTCCCCACCACGCTGATCTTCGACTACCCGTCGCCCGCCGCCCTCGCCGGTTTCCTCCACACGGAACTGGATCCGGGCGACGGCGCCGACGGCCACCGGGAGGCCGCGGTGCTCGACGCCATGGCCGGCTGGGAGGCGGCCGTCGCCGCGCTGCCGGAGGGCAGCGACGGCAGGGAACGGGCCGTCAACCGGCTCCGCTCGATCCTCTGGAAGCTCGAACAGTCCGGCACCGCGCACGACACCGACGACGAAGCACAGACCTCCGACGGGACCGCGGAGATCACCTCGGCGAGCGACGACGAGATGTTCGCCCTCATCGAGAAGGAACTCGGTCTCAGCTGATCCCCGACCCGTCGTCCTGACCGTCCCACCGGAGGCACTGCCACGATGGCCAGCAGTAACGAAGACAAGCTCCGCGACTACCTGAAACTCGTCACCGCCGACCTCCAGCAGACGCGCAAGCGCCTGCAGGCCGCGGAGGCCAAGGAGCAGGAGCCGATCGCCATCGTCGCCATGGCCTGCCGCTATCCGGGGGACGTCGGCTCGCCCGAGGACCTGTGGCGGCTGGTGGCGGAAGGCGGCGACGGCATCGTCGCCTTCCCCACCGACCGCGGCTGGGACCTCGAAGGACTCTACGACCCGGACCCGGACGCCCACGGCGCCAGCTACGTCCGGGAGGGCGGGTTCGTCCACGACGCGGCCGGGTTCGACGCGGGCTTCTTCGGCATCCCGCCGCGCGAGGCCCTCGCCATGGACCCCCAGCAGCGGCTCTTCCTGGAATCCTCCTGGGAGGTCTTCGAACGCGCCGGGATCGACCCGGCCACCCTCAAGGGCAGCCGCACCGGCGTCTTCGTCGGCGCCGGCAACCCCGGCTACCTGGGCGGCGGCACCGGAACCCCGCACCGCGAGGTCGAGGGCTACACCCTCACCGGCAACGTCAACAGCGTCATCTCCGGCCGCGTCGCCTACACCTTCGGGCTGGAAGGCCCGGCGATCACCGTCGACACGGCCTGCTCCTCCTCCCTCGTCGCCGTCCACCAGGCCACCCAGGCCCTGCGCGCCGACGAGTGCACCATGGCGATCGCCGGCGGCGTCACCGTCATGCCCAACCCGTGGCTCTTCCAGGAGTTCAGCCGCCAGCGCGGCCTGGCCGCCGACGGGCGCTGCAAAGCCTTCTCCGCCACCGCCGACGGCACCATCTGGGGCGAGGGCGTCGGCGTGCTCCTGCTGGAGAAGCTCTCCGACGCCCGCCGCAACGGACACCGCGTCCTCGCCGTCGTCCGCGGCTCCGCCGTCAACCAGGACGGTGCGAGCAGCGGCCTGACCGCCCCCAACGGCCCCTCGCAGCAGCGCGTCATCCGTCAGGCCCTCGCCAACGCCCGGCTCGCCCCGCAGGACGTGGACGCCGTCGAGGCGCACGGCACCGGCACCGCCCTCGGTGACCCCATCGAGGCGCAGGCCCTGCTGGCCACCTACGGCCAGGACCGGCCCGGGGACCGGCCCCTGCTGCTCGGTTCGGTCAAGTCCAACATCGGCCACACGGCCGCCGCGGCGGGAGTCGCGGGCATCATCAAGATGGTCATGGCCATGCGGGAGGGCGTGCTGCCGCGCACCCTCCACGTGGACGAACCCACCCCCCAGGTGGACTGGTCGGCCGGCGCGGTCGAACTGCTCACCGAACAGGCCGCCTGGCCGGAGACCGACCGTCCGCGCCGTGCGGGCGTCTCCTCCTTCGGCATCAGCGGCACCAACGCCCACGTGATCGTCGAGCAGGCCCCCGCCGGCGCACCGGAGGCACCGGTCGCCCCGGCCGCCTCCGGGACGCTGCCGTGGGTGGTCTCCGCACACAGCGCGCAGGCGCTGCGCGGCCAGGCCGAGCGCCTCCTCGGCCTCGACGCCGCCCTCCCGGCGGCGGACGTCGCGGCAGCGCTCGTGACGACCCGGTCGGCGCTGGAGCACCGCGCGGTGATCCTCGCCGAGGACACCGACGGCTTCCGTTCCGGCCTGCGGGCCCTCACCGACGGGACCCCGGAAGGGTCGGTCTCCGAGGGCACGGCCCGACCCGGGAAGTCCGCCTTCCTGTTCTCGGGGCAGGGTGCGCAGCGTCCGGGGATGGGGCGTGAGCTGTACGGGGCGCAGCCGGTGTTCGCGGCCGCGTTCGACGAGGTGTGCGCGCACTTCGACTTCCCGCTGAAGGAGCTCGTGTTCGGGGGCGGGGAGGAGGTGCACCGGACGGAGTTCACGCAGCCGGCGCTGTTCGCGGTCGAGGTGGCGCTGTACCGGCTGGCGGAGTCGTTCGGTCTGCGTCCGGACTTCGTCGCCGGGCACTCGATCGGTGAGATCGCGGCGGCACATGTCGCCGGGGTGTTGTCGCTGGCGGACGCGGCCCGTCTGGTGGCGGCCCGTGGTGCGCTGATGGGTGCGCTGCCGGAGGGCGGGGCGATGGTGTCCGTCCGGGCGACGGAGGACGAGGTCCGGGAGCTGCTGGCCGCCGGTGTGGACATCGCTGCGGTCAACGGGCCGGAGTCGGTGGTGATTTCGGGCGTCGAGGACGCGGTTCTCGCGGTGGCCGCCACGCTGGCCGATCGGGGTCGCAAGACCAGGCGGCTGACCGTTTCGCACGCCTTCCACTCGCCGTTGATGGAGCCGATGCTGGAGGCCTTCCGCGAGGTCGCGGAGACCCTCACCTACTCGGCCCCCGCCATCCCGGTCGTCTCGAACGTCACCGGCGGGCAGATCACCGAGTTCTCCGCCGATTACTGGGTCCGTCACGTCCGCGCCGCCGTCCGCTTCGGCGACGGCGTCCGCCACCTCGCCGAACGAGGCGTCGGCCACTTCCTGGAGCTCGGTCCGGCCGGGGTGCTCACCGCGATGGCCCGGGAGAACCTCCCCGAGGACTTCGACGGCCTCGTCACCACCGCCCTCGACAGGACCCGCCCCGAACCCACCGCCTTCCTCGGCGCCCTCGCCCAGGCCTGGACCCGCGGCCTGCCCGTCGACTGGACGGCCCTCCTCACCCCGGCCGACCCGGCGCGCTCCGTCGAGCTGCCCACGTACGCCTTCCAGCACCGCCACTACTGGCTGACCCCCGAGGCCGGAGCCCCCCGCGACGCGGCCGAGGAGCGGTTCTGGCAGGCCGTCGACGAGGAGGACGTCGACACCCTCATCGCCACCCTGGACATCGACGGGGACAAGCCCCTGCGCGAGGCCCTCCCCGACATGGCCTCCTGGCTGCGCCGCCGCCGCGCCCCCGAGACGCGTACCGCCCTCGAGGCCCTGCACTCCGCACCCGACGAGGAGGCCGAGCGGGCCGCCGGGTCGGCGCTGCGCGAGAAGCTCCGGGACCTCACGGAGGCCGAGCAGCTGCGCACCGTCCTGGACCTCGTACGCGCCCACGCCGCCGCCGTGCTCGGCCACGACGGGCCGGCCGCCGTCGACCCGCGGCGGGCCTTCAAGGAGCTGGGCTTCGACTCGCTGGCCGCCGTCAACCTGCGCAACCGGCTGAACACCGCCACCGGCCTGCGGCTGCCCACGGCCTTCGCCTACGACCACCCGACCCCCGCCGCCGTCGCCGCGTTCGTCCGCGCCGAAGTGCTCGGGGAGCGCACCGCCGCCGTCACCGGCCACATCGCGGGTGCGGCGGCCCACGACGAGCCCATCGCGATCGTCGCCATGGCCTGCCGCTACCCCGGCGGGGTCCGCTCGCCAGAGGACCTGTGGCAGCTCGTCGACACGGGCGCCGACGTCATCTCCCCCTTCCCCGTCGACCGCGGCTGGGACCTGGAGGCCCTCTACCACCCGGACCCCGACCACCCCGGCACGACCTACGTCCGCGAGGGCGGGTTCCTCCACGACGCCGCAGACTTCGACCCGGCCTTCTTCGGGATCTCCCCGCGCGAGGCCGTCGCCATGGACCCCCAGCAGCGGCTGCTGCTGGAGGCCTCCTGGGAGGTCTTCGAGCGGGCCGGCATCGACCCGACGAGCGTGAAGTCCGCCCCCATCGGCGTCTTCGCGGGCGCCACCCAGCCCGGCTACTTCGGCGGGCTCCGGCAGATGGGCGGCGAAGGCGTCGAGGGCTACTCCCTCACCGGCAACCTGACCAGCGTCATCTCCGGTCGCATCGCCTACAGCTTCGGGCTGGAGGGGCCGGCCGTCACCGTCGACACCGCCTGCTCCTCCTCCCTCGTCGCCCTGCACCTCGCCGCCCAGGCCCTGCGGGCCGGGGAGTGCACCATGGCGCTGGCCGCGGGCGTCACCGTCATGCCGACACCCGACCTGTTCGTGGAGTTCAGCCGCCAGCGCGGCCTGGCCGCCGACGGCCGCTGCAAGGCGTTCTCCTCCTCCGCCGACGGAACCGCCTGGTCGGAGGGGGCCGGAGTCCTCCTGCTGGAGAAGCTCTCCGACGCCCGCCGCAACGGCCACCGCGTCCTCGCCGTCGTCCGCGGCACGGCCACCAACCAGGACGGCGCCAGCAACGGCCTCATGGCCCCCAACGGGCCCTCCCAGCAGCGCGTCATCCGCCAGGCCCTCGCCAACGCCCGGCTGACCGCGCGGGACGTGGACGCCGTGGAGGCGCACGGCACCGGCACCGCCCTCGGCGACCCCATCGAGGCGCAGGCCCTGCTGGCCACCTACGGCCAGGACCGGCCCGGGGACCGGCCGCTGCTGCTCGGCTCGATCAAGTCGAACATCGGCCACACCTCTGCCGCCGCCGGAGTCGCCGGCGTCATGAAGATGGTCATGGCCATGCGCCACGGCGTCCTGCCCAGGACCCTGCACGTCGACGAGGCGTCCCCGCACGTCGACTGGTCCGCGGGCGCGGTGGAACTGCTCACCGAGGCCGTGGAGTGGCCGGAGACCGGCCGCCCGCGCCGGGCCGGCGTCTCCTCGTTCGGCGTCAGCGGCACCAACGCCCACGTGATCATCGAGGAGGGCCCGCAGGAGCCCTCGGCCGAGCCCGAGCCCGCGCCCGCCGCGGAGCCCGCGCCCGGCGAGCTGCTGCCCTGGCTGGTCTCCGCCCGCACCCCCGACGCCCTGACCGAGCAGGCGCGCCGCCTGCGGGACCTCACCGCCGCCTCCCCCGCACTGGACACGGCGAGCACCGCCTCCGCCCTGCTGGCCTGGCGCGCGCAGCTGGAGAGCCGCGCCGTGGTCCTGGCCGACAGCCGGGAGGGCTACCTGGAGGGCCTCGACGCCCTCGCGGCCGGCGCCTCGGCGCCCGGCACGTTCCGCGGCGAGTCCGTCGCGGGCGCCCGTACCGCCTTCCTGTTCTCGGGTCAGGGCGCGCAGCGTCCGGGCATGGGCCGGGAACTGTACGACGCCCAGCCGGTGTTCGCGGACGCCTTCGACGAGGTCTGCGCCCACTTCGACTTCCCGCTCAAGGACCTCGTCCTCGGCGGCGGGGACGAGGTCCACCGCACCGAGTTCACCCAGCCCGCGCTGTTCGCCGTCGAGGTCGCGCTCTTCCGCGTACTGGAGTCCTACGGCATCCGCCCGGACTTCGTGGCCGGTCACTCCATCGGTGAGATCGCCGCCGCGCACGTCGCCGGGGTGCTCTCCCTCGCCGACGCGGCCCGCCTGGTGACGGCCCGCGGCGCCCTCATGGGCGCCCTGCCCGAGGGCGGCGCGATGGTCTCCGTCCGCGCCACCGAGGACGAGGTCCGTCCGCTGCTGTCCGCCGACGCCGACATCGCGGCCGTCAACGGCCCCGAATCCGTGGTGGTCTCGGGCGCCGAGGACGCCGTCCTCGACGTGGCCGCGAAACTGGCCGAACAGGGCCGCAAGACCAAGCGCCTCACCGTCTCGCACGCCTTCCACTCGCCGCTGATGGAGCCCATGCTGGAGGCCTTCCGCGAGGTCGCCGAGGGCCTGCAGTACGGGACCCCCGCGGTCCCGGTCGTCTCCAACGTCACCGGCGAGCAGATCACCGAGTTCACGCCCGCCTACTGGGTGGAGCACGTCCGGGGAGCCGTCCGCTTCGCCGACGGCATCCGCCACCTCGCGGAGCAGGGCGTCACCCACTTCCTGGAGCTGGGCCCGCAGGGCGTCCTCGCCGCCATGGCCGGGGAGTCACTGCCCGACACCTTCTCCGGCCTGCTGACCCCCGTCCTGCGCAAGGACCGGCCCGAGCCCGAGGCCTTCCTCGGCGCCCTCGCCGAAGCCTGGACCCGCGGCCTCCCCGTCGACTGGACGCCGCCGCTCGCCGACCGCCCGGCCTGCCGGGTCGACCTGCCCACGTACGCCTTCCAGCGCAGCCGCTACTGGCTCGACGCCACCCCCGCAGGCGGCGGCGCCGGCCCCGGCGCACAGGACGCGGTCGACACCGAGTTCTGGGCGGCCGTCGAACGCGAGGACCTCCAGGCCCTCACCGGCACCCTCCGCCTCCCCGACGAGGAGCAGCTGCGCGGCGTCCTGCCCGCCCTGTCCACCTGGCGGCGAGGCCGCCGCGAGCAGCACACCATCGACTCCTGGCGCTACCGCATCACCTGGAAGCCCGCCGCCGACCCGGCCGCCGCCACCCGCACGGCCGGACACTGGCTGCTCGTCGTACCCGACGGCGCGGACCCCGCCGCCGGGCCGCTCGCCGACCGGGCCGCCGCCGCGCTCACCGCCGCCGGCGCCACCACCACCGCCCTGCGCCTCGACGCGACCGCCGCCGACCGCACCGAGTGGGCCGCCCGGCTGCGCGCCGTGGCGGGCACCGGCGAGGAGCTCGCGGGCGTGCTCTCCCTGCTCCCGCTCGACGTCCGCCCGCACACCGCCCAGCCCGGGGTCAGCGCCGCGCTCGCCGCGACCGCCGCCCTGGCACAGGCCCTCGGCGACGCCGGGGTCGGCGCCCCGCTGTGGAACCTGACCAGCGGGGCCGTCTCCACCGGCCCCTCCGACCCCACGGCCGACCCCACCGGCGCCCAGGCCCAGGTGTGGGCGCTCGGCCGGGTCGCCGCCCTCGAATACCCCGACCGCTGGGGCGGCCTCGTCGATGTGCCCCACGACCTCGACGAGCGGGCCGCCGCCCGGCTCGTCGGCGTCCTGGCCGCACCGGACGGCGAGGACCAGCTCGCCGTCCGCGGCGCCGGAGTCCAGGTACGCCGACTGCGCCGCGCCCCCGCACCCGCCGACCGGCCGGCCGCAGCGCCCTGGCGGCCCACCGGAACCGTCCTGGTCACGGGCGGCACCGGCGCCCTGGGCAGCCGCCTCGCCGGCTGGCTCGCCGAAGGCGGCGCCGACCACCTGCTGCTGACCAGCCGGCGCGGCGCGGACGCCCCCGGCGCCACCGAACTCGCCGCCGCCCTGCGCGCGTCGGGCACCGAGGTGACCCTCGCCGCCTGCGACGTCGCCGACCGCGACCAGCTCGCCGCCCTGCTGGCCTCCGTACCGGCCGACCGCCCGCTCACCGCCGTCGTCCACGCCGCGGGCGTCTCCGACAACGGGTTCATGGACGAGGTCACCGCCGACCACCTGGCGCACGTACTGCGCCCCAAGGCGGTCGCCGCCGACCTGCTCGACGAACTCACCCGCGACCTGGACCTGTCCGCGTTCGTCGTCTTCGCGTCCAGCGCCGGCATGTGGGGCAGCGGCGGCCAGGCCGCCTACGCGGCCGCCAACGCCCACCTCGACGCGCTCGCCGAACGCCGCCGGGCCCACGGCCTGCCCGCCACCGCCGTCGCCTGGGGCCCCTGGGCCGAAGCCGGCATGGCGGCCTCCGAGGACATCGACGAGCACCTGCGCCGCCGCGGCGTGATCGGCATCGCGCCCGGCACCGCCATCGCCGCCCTCCAGCAGGCCCTCGACCTCGACGAGACCTGCGTCGGTGTCGCCGACGTCGACTGGGCGCTGTTCGCCCCCACCTACACGGCCATGCGGCACAGCGCCCTGATCAGCGAACTCCCCGACGTGCAGGCCGCGTTGACGGATGACGGCCCGGAGGGCGGGCAGGGCGCCGCCGCCTCGGCGTCCGCCCTCAGGCAGCGGCTCGCCGCCACCGCGCCCGCCGAACAGCAGCACCTCCTCGTCGAACTGGTCCGCGGACACGCGGCCGCGGTCCTCGGACACCGCACCGCAGACGGGGTCCAGGAGGCGCGGCCCTTCAAGGGCCTCGGCTTCGACTCGCTCAGCGCCGTCGAACTGCGCAACCGCGTCGCGGCCGACACCGGCCTGAAGCTGTCCGCGACCCTCCTCTTCGACCACCCCACACCCGCCGCGCTCGCCCAGCACCTGCGCGAGCACCTCCAGGGCGGCGACATCGAGACGGACCGCTCCGTCCTCGCCGACCTCGACCGCATCGACGCGGCCCTCACCCGGCTCACCCCGGACGACGGGGCGCGCCACCGCATCGCCGGCCGGCTCCAGGTGCTGCTCACCAAGTGGGGCGGCACCAGCCCGGAGAAGGCCGAAGAAGCCGACGCCCACGACGAACTGGCGTCCGCCTCGGCAGAAGAGATCTTCGCGTTCATCCACGAAGAGCTCGGCAAGTCGTAGCCCGTGCCGGAACGTCATCCAAGGAGCTCCCGCCAGATGGACAACGAACAGAAGCTGCTCGATCACCTCAGGTGGGTGACCGCCGAGCTGAAGCAGACCCGGCAGCGGCTGCGCGAGGTCGAGGCGGACGAGCCCGAGCCGATCGCCGTCGTCGGCATGGCGTGCCGCTACCCCGGCGGCGTGCGCTCGCCCGAGGACCTGTGGCGCCTCGTCCGCGACGGCCGCGACGCCGTCTCCGGCTTCCCCGTCAACCGCGGCTGGGACCTCGACTCCCTCTACGACCCGGACCCCGACCACCTCGGCACCACGTACGTCCGCGAGGGCGGCTTCGTCCACGACGCGGGCGACTTCGACGCCGACTTCTTCGGGATCTCCCCGCGCGAGGCCCTCGCCATGGACCCCCAGCAGCGGCTGCTGCTGGAGACCGCCTGGGAGGCCTTCGAGCGGGCGTCCGTGGACCCGACGGCGGTCGCCGGCAGCCGGACCGGCGTCTACGTCGGCACCACGTACACCGGCTACGGCAGCGACCGGGAGGGGGCCGCCGAGAACGTCGAGGGCCACCTGATGACCGGCATCGCGACCGCCGTGTCCTCCGGGCGACTGTCGTACGCCTTCGGGCTGGAGGGCCCGGCCGTCTCCGTCGACACCATGTGCTCCTCCTCCCTCGTCGCCATCCACCTGGCCGTGCAGTCGCTGCGCCAGGGCGAGTGCTCGCTCGCCCTCGCGGGCGGCGCGCAGATCATGTCGACGCCCGAGGTGTACGTCGAGTTCAGCCGCCAGCGCGGCCTCTCCCCGGACGGCCGCTGCAAGCCGTTCGCGGCAGCGGCCGACGGCACCGGCTGGTCGGAGGGGGTCGGCGTCCTGCTGCTGGAGAAGCTGTCGGACGCCCGCCGCAACGGACACCGGGTCCTGGCCGTCGTCCGCGGCTCCGCCGTCAACCAGGACGGCGCCAGCAACGGCCTGACCGCCCCCAACGGCCCCTCCCAGCAGCGGGTCATCGAGGAGGCCCTCGCCAACGCCCGGCTCTCGCCCCACGAGGTCGACCTCGTCGAGGCGCACGGCACCGGCACCACCCTCGGCGACCCCATCGAGGCACAGGCCCTCCTCGCCACTTACGGCCGCAGCCGCCCCGAGGGCCGCCCCCTGCACCTGGGCTCCATCAAGTCCAACATCGGCCACTCGGCGGCCGCGGCGGGCGTCGCGGGCGTGATCAAGGCCGTGATGTCCGTACGCGACGGGGTGCTGCCCCGCAGCCTGCACATCGACGGCCCCACCCCCGAGGTCGACTGGTCCTCCGGCGCTGTGGAACTCCTCACCGAGGAGCGGGCCTGGCCCGCCACGGAGGGCCCCCGCACCGCCGCCGTCTCCTCGTTCGGCGCGAGCGGCACCAACGCCCACGTGATCGTCCAGGCCGCCGGCCAGGACACGGACCAGGACGCGGGCGCCGGATCCGCCCCGCGGGCACCCGAGCGGGCCCGGCCGGTGTTCCCCGCCCCCACCCTGCCCTGGGTGCTCTCCGGCCGTACCACCGAGGGCCTGCGCGGCCAGGCGGCCCGGCTGCGCGCCTTCGCCGACACCGCCGACACCGCCGACACCGCGGTTTCCGAGGCCGCCATCGGCCTCGCCCTGGCCACGACGCGGGCCGCACTGGAGCGGCGCGCGGTCGTCCCGGCGGGCTCGCGGGCAGGCCTGGACGCGCTGGCCGCCGGGCTTCCGGCGGCGGGCGTCGTCGAGGGCGCCGTGGTCAAGGGAGCGGACCGTCCGGTGTTCGTGTTCCCGGGGCAGGGCTCGCAGTGGGCGGGGATGGCGGTGGAGCTGTACGACTCCTCGCCGGTGTTCGCGGCCCGTCTGGACGCGTGCGCGGAGGCGCTGGCCCCGCACACCGACTGGTCGTTGCCGGGGGTGCTGCGGCAGGAGGCCGGGGCTCCCGGTTTCGACCGGGTGGATGTGGTCCAGCCGGCGCTGTGGGCGGTGATGGTGTCGCTCGCGGAGCTGTGGCGTGCGGCCGGGGTCGTCCCGGCCGCGGTCGTCGGCCACTCGCAGGGTGAGATCGCGGCCGCGGCCGTGTCCGGGGCGCTGTCGCTGGAGGACGCGGCGAAGGTGTCCGCGCTGCGTGCGCGGGCCATCGTGGCGCTGGCGGGCAAGGGCGGCATGGTGTCGGTCGCGGACGCCGCCGATGCGGTGGCGGAACGTATCTCCGGCTGGGGCGAGCGTCTGGCGCTGGCTTCGGTGAACGGTCCGCAGTCGACGGTGGTTTCGGGTGATCCGGAGGCCCTGGACGAGCTGATGGCGGCCTGTGAGGCCGATGGCCTCCGTGCCCGCCGCATCAACGTGGACTACGCCTCGCACGGTCCGCAGGTGGAGTCGATCCGCGACGAGGTCATCGGACTGCTGTCCGGGATCGAGCCGCGGACCGCCGAGGTCCCGTTCTTCTCGACGGTGACGGGGGAGTGGGCCGAGGGTTCCGAGCTCGACGCCGAGTACTGGTACACCAACCTGCGCCACACCGTCCGCTTCCAGGACGCCATCAGCGGCCTCCTGGAGCGTGGCCACGGGCTGTTCGTGGAGTCCAGTGCGCACCCGGTGCTGACGATCGGTGTCCAGGAGACCATCGAGGCCGCCGGCGCGTCCGCCGTCACCCTCGGCACCCTGCGCCGCGACGAGGGCGGCCCGCAGAGGTTCCTCGCCTCCCTCGCCGAGGCCTGGACCCACGGCGCCCCCGTCGACTGGCAGGGCGTCTGCGTGACCCCGGACGCGCCGGCCGACCTGCCCACGTACGCCTTCCAGCGCCGCACGTACTGGCTCGAAGGCGCCCCGGCGGCCGACCGGACCCCCGTCGTGGACGAGGTCGAGGCCGGCTTCTGGAACTCCGTGGAGAGCGCCGACGTCGCCGCCCTCGCCGACACCCTCGCGCTCGACGACACCGGACCGCTCCGGGAACTGCTGCCCGCCCTCTCCGCCTGGCGCCGCGACCGCCGCGAGGCGAGCGCCCTCGACGCCCGCCGCTACCGCATCACCTGGCAGCACCTCCCCGACACCGACACCGCACGGCTCTCCGGCGACTGGCTGCTGCTGGCCCCCGAGGCCACCGCCGCCGCGCCCTTCGAGGAGCTGCTGACCAGCCACGGCGCCCGCTCCCACCTCCTCGCCCTCGACCCCTCCCGGGCCGACCGGGACGCGTGGGCCGGAGCCCTGCGGACGGCGCAGGACGGCCACGAGCCGTTCGCGGGAGTCCTCTGCCTCCTCTCCGCCGACGAGACCTCCGGGCTCCTCGCCACCCTCGTCGCCACCCAGGCACTCGACGACGCGGGCATCGAGGTCCCCCTGTGGACCGTCACCCGAGGGGCCGTCGCCGCCGGACCCGAGGACGCCCCGCGCAGCGCCGTACAGGCGCAGGTGTGGGGCCTGGGCCTGGTGGCCGCACTGGAGCGGCCGCGCGGCTGGGGCGGCCTCGTCGACCTGCCCGCCGACCTCGACGAGGCGGCCGCGGCGCGCCTCGCCGGGGCCCTCGCGGGCCGTGACGGCGAGGACCAGATCGCCGTCCGCACCACCGGAACCTACGTACGCCGGCTCGTGCGCGCCGCCCTGCCCGACGGCGCCCCCGCGCGCACCTGGCAGCCGTCCGGCACGACCCTGATCACCGGTGCCGCCGGCCCGCTCGGGGCCGAGACGGCCCGCCGGTTCGCCGCCGCCGGCGCCGGCCACCTCCTGCTCACCGCGGCCCCCGCCGAGTTCACCCCCGCCCTCGAAGCCCTGGCGGGCGAACTCACCGCCCGGGGCGCCGAGGTCACCCTGGAGGAGTGGGACGGCGCCGACCCGGCGGCCCTCGCCGCGCTGACCGCCCGCGCCGATCAGGCGGGACGGCCGCCCGTACGCACCGTCGTCCACGCCGCCGCGCACGTCGAACTGGCCCCCCTCGCCGCCACCACCGGCCGGCACCTGGAGGAGGCCCTCGCCGCCAAGGTCACCTCCGCCCGGGCCCTCGACGAGGTGTTCTCGGCGGACGGCCCCGACCTGGACGCGTTCGTCCTCTTCTCTTCCGTCACCGCCTGCTGGGGCGGCGGAGAACACGCCGCGTTCGCCGCCGCCAACGCCCACCTCGACGCCCTCGCCCAGCAGCGCCGCGCCCGCGGCCTGCCCGCCACCGCCGTCGGCTGGGGCGTGTGGGACCTGTTCGACGCGGACGCCCACCCCGACGAGGCACGCGAACTCCACGAGCGTTCCGCCCGGCGCGGCCTCCCGCTCCTCGACCCCGAGGCCGCCCTGCACGCCCTGCGGCGGATCCTCGACCACGACGAGACGGCCGTGGCCGTGGCCGACGTCGACTGGGACCGCTTCCTGCCCCTGTTCACCTCGGCCCGTACCGGACGCCTCACCGACGGCGTCCCCGAAGCCCGCCGGATCCTCGCGCAGCCCGGCGCGGGCGGCGCCGGCACCGGGGACGCCGGGGACACGGGAGCGGCCGAAGCGCTGCGCCACAAGCTCGCCGAACTGTCCGCCGAGGAACAGGACCGGGTGCTCACGGACCTGGTGTGCGGCCACGCCGCCGCCGTCCTCGGCCACGCCTCGGCCGGTGCCGTCGACGCCGGACGGGCCTTCAAGGACCTCGGCTTCGACTCGCTGACGGCCGTCGGCCTGCGCAACGGGCTGAACGCCGCCACCGGACTGGGCCTGCCCGCCACGATGGTCTTCGACTACCCCACCCCCGGCGCGCTCGCCGGCTACCTGCGCGGCCGGCTCCTGGACGGCACGGGCACCCGACGCGAAGAGGCGACCACGGACTCCGTCCACGGCGACCTCGACCGCATCGAGTCCGACCTGTTGTCGCTGACACCCGGCCAGGACGAGCGCAAGGACCTCACCCGCCGCCTGGAGGCACTGCTCTCCCGCTGGAAGGACGCACAGGCCGCGGCGGACGCCGAATCCGTCAGCGGAAAGCTCGACGCCGCGTCCGACGAAGAGATATTCGCATTCATCCGCAAGGAATTCGGCCGCCCGGAGTAAGGGCGTCCTCCGGCCAGTCGGTCACACGAATTCCAGCTCTATTCGAGAGGTTCAAAGAGGTCCCCATGGCGACGAACGAAGAGACGCTCCGCGACTACCTCAAGTGGGTCACCGCCGACCTGCACGAGACGAAGCAGCGGCTGCGCGAGGCCGAGGACGCCGGACACGAGCCGATCGCGATCGTCGGCATGGCCTGCCGCTTCCCCGGCGGCGTCGCGTCGCCGGAGGACCTGTGGCGCCTGGTGTCGGACGGCGGGGACGCCATCGGTCCCTTCCCCGAGGACCGCGGCTGGGACCTCGACGCGATCTACGACCCGGACCCGGAGCGCTCCGGCCGCACCTACGTGAAGGAAGGCGGATTCCTCTACGGGGCCGGGGAATTCGACCCGGGCGTCTTCGGGATCTCCCCGCGCGAGGCCCTCGCGATGGACCCGCAGCAGCGCCTCGTCATGGAAGCCGCCTGGGAGGCCTTCGAGCGGGCCGGGATCGACCCGCAGTCCGTGAAGGGCAGCCGCACCGGCACCTTCGTCGGCTGCTACAACCTCGACTACTGCTGGTCCCTGCCCTCCATCCCCGAGGGTTACGAGGGCCACCTGACCACCGGCAGCGCGGCCAGCGTCGTCTCCGGCCGCATCGCCTACACCTTCGGCCTGGAGGGCCCGGCCGTCTCCGTCGACACCGCCTGCTCCTCGGGCCTCGTCGCCCTGCACATGGCCGCCCAGGCGCTGCGCGCCGACGAGTGCTCCATGGCGCTCGTCGGCGGCGTCACCGTCATGTCCACCCCGCTGGAGTTCATCGGCTACAGCGAACAGCGCGGCATGGCCGCCGACGGCCGCTGCAAGGCCTTCTCCGCGGGCGCCGACGGCATGGCGCTCGCCGAGGGCGCGGGCATCCTCCTCGTCGAGCGGCTCTCCGACGCCGTGCGCAACGGCCACGAGGTCCTGGCCGTCGTACGGGGATCGGCGACCAACCAGGACGGCGCCAGCAACGGCATGACCGCCCCCAACGGCCCCTCCCAGCAGCGCGTCATCAAGCAGGCCCTCGCCAACGCCCGGCTGACCGCCCAGGACGTCGACGTCGTCGAGGCGCACGGCACCGGCACGGCCCTCGGCGACCCGATCGAGGCCGGGGCGCTGCTCGCGACCTACGGGCAGCGGCCCGCGGACGCCACCCCGCTGCGGCTGGGCTCCGTGAAGTCCAACATCGGTCACACGCAGGCCGCTTCGGGCATCGCCGGCGTCATCAAGATGGTCATGGCGATGCGGGACGGCGTCATGCCCAAGACCCTCCACGTCAGCGAGCCCTCCCCGCACATCGACTGGTCCGCCGGCGCGGTGGAACTCCTCACCGAGCCCGCCGCCTGGACCGTCGACGGCCGCCCGCGCCGGGCCGCCGTCTCCTCGTTCGGCATCAGCGGCACCAACGCCCACATCATCCTGGAGCAGCACCTCGCACAGGACGGGGCCGAGGAGGCCGCCGAGAGCGCCGCACCCCAGGCCCCCGCTCCGGCTCCGGCCGTCGTCACCGGCGGGCCGGTCCCGTGGACCCTGTCCGGCAAGACCACCGAGGCCCTGCACGGGCAGGCGGCCCGGCTGCGCGCCCACGCGGAGTCCGACACCGACCTGGAACCCGCCGCCGTGGCCCGGGCCCTGGTGACGACCCGGGCCGGGCTGGAGCGGCGCGGTGTCGTCCTCGCGGCCGACCGGGACGGCTTCCTGACCGGCCTGGACGCGCTCGCCGCCGGGCTTCCGGCGACGGGTGTCGTGGACGGCGCCGTGGTCAAGGGAGCGGACCGTCCGGTGTTCGTGTTCCCGGGGCAGGGCTCGCAGTGGGCGGGGATGGCGGTGGAGCTGTACGACTCCTCGCCGGTGTTCGCGGCCCGTCTGGACGCGTGCGCGGAGGCGCTGGCCCCGCACACCGACTGGTCCCTTCTGGACGTGCTCCGGGGGAAGGACGGCGCGCCGGGCTTCGACCGGGTGGATGTGGTCCAGCCGGCGCTGTGGGCGGTGATGGTGTCGCTCGCGGAGCTGTGGCGTGCGGCCGGGGTCGTTCCGGCCGCGGTGGTCGGCCACTCGCAGGGTGAGATCGCGGCCGCGGCCGTGTCCGGGGCGCTGTCGCTGGAGGATGCGGCGAAGGTGTCCGCGCTGCGGGCCAAGGCGCTGCTCGCCCTGGCCGGCAAGGGCGGCATGGTCTCCGTCGCCGACACGGCCGATGCGGTGGTGGAACGTATCTCCGGCTGGGGCGAGCGTCTGGCCCTGGCTTCCGTCAACGGCCCTCAGTCGACGGTGGTTTCGGGTGATCCGGAGGCTCTGGACGAGCTGATGGCGGCCTGTGAGGCCGATGGGGTGCGGGCACGTCGGATCAACGTGGACTACGCCTCGCACGGTCCGCAGGTCGAGTCGATCCGCGACGAGGTCATCGGACTGCTGTCCGGGATCGAGCCCCGGACCGCCGAGGTCCCGTTCTTCTCGACGGTGACGGGGGAGTGGGCCGAGGGTTCCGAGCTCGACGCCGAGTACTGGTACACCAACCTGCGCCGCACCGTCCGCTTCCAGGACGCGATCGGCGCCCTGCTGGAGCGTGGCCACGGGCTGTTCGTGGAGTCCAGTGCGCACCCGGTGCTGACGATCGGGGTCCAGGAGACCATCGAGGCCGCCGGCGCGTCCGCCGTCACCCTCGGCACCCTGCGCCGCGACGAGGGCGGAGCCCAGCGGTTCCTCGCCTCCCTCGCCCAGGCCTGGACCCACGGCGCCCCCGTCGACTGGCAGACGGTCCACGCCGCCGCGGACGACCCGGGCCGGCGCGTCGAGCTGCCCACGTACGCCTTCCAGCGCGAGCGCTACTGGCTGGAGGTGGCCGGCTCCGGATCCGGGGACGTGTCCGCCGCCGGCCTCGGCGCCGCCGACCACCCCCTCCTCGGCGCGACCGTCCGCCTCGCCGACGGGGACCAGGCCGTCCTCACCGGCCGCCTGTCGCTGCGCACCCACCCCTGGCTCGCCGACCACGCCGTGAACGGCACCGTCATCCTCCCCGGCACCGCGTTCGTCGAACTCGCCGTCCGCGCCGGTGACGAGGCCGGCTGCGACACGCTCGACGAGCTCACCCTGGAGGCCCCCCTCGTCCTGCCCGTCGAGGGCGCGGTCCGCCTCCAGCTCGTCGTCGGCGGGCACGAACCCGACGGCCACCGTCCCGTGGCCCTCTACTCCCTCCCCGAGGACGCCCCCGAGGGCACCCCGTGGACCCGGCACGCCACCGGCCTGCTGCTGAGCTCCCGCCGGGAACCGTCCTTCGACCTGGCAGCCTGGCCGCCGCCGGGCGCCGAACCCGTCGACCTCGACGGCTTCTACGAGGCCCTGGCCGGTGCCGGCTACCAGTACGGGCCCGCCTTCCGGGGCCTGACCGCCGTGTGGAAGCAGACCGGCGGCGACGAGATCTACGCCGAGGTCGCCCTCCCCCACGAGCAGCACGAGGACGCGGCCCGCTTCGGCCTCCACCCCGCCCTCCTCGACGCCGCCCTGCACGCCGGGCTGGTGTCCGCCGCGCGCGGCGAGGCCGAGGGCGTACGCCTGCCGTTCTCCTGGAACCGGGTCGGCCTCCACGCGGTCGGCGCGACCGCGCTGCGCGTGCGGATCGCCCCGGCCGGCGAGGACGGCGTCGGCCTGGAGATCGCCGACGCCACCGGCCGCCCGGTCGCCACCGTCGGCGCCCTGGTGTCCCGGGCCGTCGGCGCCGCCTCCCTCGACGCCGGTCCCGCGACCGACGACTCCCTCTACCGGCTGGACTGGACGGCCGTGGAGACGGACGGCCTCCCCGAGGACGCCGTCCCGCACGACTGGATCGTCCTCGGCGAGGACCGCCTCGGCATCGAGGCCGCCTTCCAGCGGCTCGGCGCGTTCCCACAGGTCTTCGACGACGTGGCCACGCTCGGCGACGCCGTCGCCGCCGGGCTGCCCGCCCCCGAGGTCGTGGTCCTGCCCGTCGGCGGCGCACCGGCCCCCGACGCGGACGCCCCGGCCGGCGCGCTCGCCGACGCGGTGCGCGAGGAGACCGCCCGCGTCCTCGTCCTCCTCCAGGAGTGGCTCGCCGACGAGCGGCTGGAGGGCGCCCGGCTGGCCGTCGTCACCCGCGGCGCCGTCTCCGTACGCCCCGGCGAGGACGTCACCGACCTCGTCCACGCCCCGCTGTGGGGCCTGGTCCGCTCCGCGCAGGCCGAGAACCCGGGCCGGCTGCTGCTCGTCGACCTCGACGCGGCCGTGGACGCGGCCGAGGCCGCCGCCGCGGCGCTCCCCACGGCCGTCGCCGCCGCGCGGCGCGCCGACGAGCCGCAGGCCGCCGTACGCGACACGGTGGTGCTCGCGCCGCGCCTGGTCCGCGGGACCGCCCCCGGCGGCATGCTGACGCCCCCGCGGTCCGCCGCCGGGTGGCAGCTCGCCTCCTCCGGCGGAACCCTCGACCACCTCGCCCTGGTGCCCGCCGGGACCCGGCCGCTCGCCGAGGGCGAGATCCGTATCGCGGTCCGGGCCGCCGGCCTGAACTTCCGCGACGTGATGATCGCGCTCGGCATGTACCCGGGCGACGCGACCATGGGCAACGAGGGCGCCGGCGTCGTCACCGAGACCGGTCCCGGCGTCACCGGACTCGCCGTCGGCGACCGCGTGATGGGCCCGTTCCCCGGCGCCTTCGGCCCGCACACGGTGGCCGACCGGCGCGTCGTCACCCGCATTCCCGACGGCTGGTCCTTCGAGGAGGCCGCGTCCGCGCCGACCGCCTTCCTCACCGCGTACTACGCGCTCGTCGACCTGGCGGGCCTGAAGGCCGGCGAGCGGATCCTGATCCACGCCGCCGCGGGCGGTGTCGGCTCGGCCGCGGTGCGGATCGCCCGGCACCTGGGCGCCGAGGTCTTCGCCACCGCCAGTGAGGGCAAGTGGGACGCGCTGCGCGCCGCCGGTCTCGACGACGCCCACATCGCCTCCTCCCGCGACGCCTCCTTCGAGGAGCGCTTCCGCTCCGCCACCGGCGGCGAGGGCGTCGACGTCGTCCTGAACTCCCTCGCGGGCGAACTCACCGACGCCTCGCTGCGGCTGCTGCCGCGCGGCGGCCGGTTCGTCGAGATGGGCAAGACCGACGTCCGCGACCCGCGCGACACCGAGCGGGGCCACCCCGGGGTCGGTTACCGGGCCTTCGACCTCGCCGAGGCGGGACCCGACCGGATCGCCGGGATGCTCACCGAGCTGGGCCGGCTCTTCGAGGCGGGCACGCTCCGGCCCCTTCCCCTGCGGACCTGGGACGTCCGGCGGGCCCCCGAGGCGTTCCGGTTCATGAGCCAGGCCCGGCACACCGGCAAGATCGTCCTGACGGTCCCGCAGGGCTGGGACCCGGACGGGACGGTCCTGATCACGGGCGGTACGGGCACCCTGGGCGCCCTCGTGGCCAAGCACCTGGTCACCGAGCACGGCGTACGCCACCTGCTGCTGGCCGGCCGCCGTGGCCCGCAGGCCCCGGGGGCGGCCGAACTGGTCGCGGAGATAGCGGAGCTGGGCGGTTCGGCCGAGGTCGTGGCGTGCGACGCCGCCGACCGCGACGCGCTCACCGCACTCCTCGCCGCCATCCCCGCCGGCCGGCCGCTGCGCGCGGTCGTCCACACCGCCGGAGTCCTCGACGACGGCGTGATCGCCTCCCTCGACGCCGACCGGCTCGCCGCCGTCCTGCGGCCCAAGGCGGACGCGGCCGCGCTCCTGCACGAGCTCACCCGCGACCTGGACCTGACCGCCTTCGTCCTGTTCTCCTCCGCCGCCGGCGTCATCGGAGGCCCCGCCCAGGGCAACTACGCCGCCGCCAACGCCTTCCTCGACGCCCTCGCCCAGCACCGCTGCGCCCGGGGCCTGCCCGCCACCTCCCTCGCCTGGGGACTGTGGGACGAGGCCAGCGGCATGACCGGCCACCTCTCCGAGGAGGACGTTGCCCGCATGGCCCGCTCCGGCATGGTCGCCTTCTCCCCGGCCGAGGGCCTCGCCCTCCTCGACGCGGGCACCACCGGCGGCGCACCCCTCCTGGTGCCCGTACGCCTGGACGCGGGCGCCCTGCGGACCATGGCCACCACCCACAGCCTGCCCGCGCTCGCCCGCGGCCTGGTCCGCGTGTCCGCCCGCCGCACGGTGGAGAGCGCCGACGGCGCCGGCGGCTCCGCGCTCGCCCGCCGACTCACCGCGCTGAGCCCCGACGACCAGCTGCGCACCCTGCTCGACCTGGTCCGCACCCACGCGGCCGCCGTCCTCGGGCACTCCGCCGCCGAAGCCGTCGGCGCCGAGAAGGCCTTCAAGGAGCTCGGCTTCGACTCCCTGACCGCCGTCGAGCTGCGCAACCGCCTCGGCGGGGCCACCGGACTGCGCCTGCCCGCGACCATCGTCTTCGACCACCCCACGCCGGCCTCCCTCGCCCGCCAACTGCGCACCGCGCTCGTCGGCGACGCCGACCGCGAACAGCGGGAGGAGGACAACGCCCCCCTCACCGCCCCGGCCGCCGACGGCGACCCGGTCGTGATCGTCGGCATGGCCTGCCGCTTCCCCGACGGCGTGGACTCGCCCGAAGCCCTGTGGCGGCTCGTCACCGGCGAGGGCGACGCCATCGGCGCCTTCCCCGCCGACCGCGGCTGGGACCTCGACGCCCTCTACGACCCCGAGCCCGGCACCCCCGGCCGCACCTACGTCAAGGAAGGCGGCTTCCTGCACGACGCCGGCCGCTTCGACGCCGAACTCTTCGGGATCTCCCCGCGCGAGGCCCTCGCCATGGACCCGCAGCAGCGGCTCGTCCTGGAAGGCGCCTGGCAGGTCTTCGAACGGGCCGGCATCGACCCGGCCACCCTCAAGGGCAGCCGCACCGGCGTCTTCGTCGGAGCCGTCCCGTCCGGGTACGCCACCGAACTGCGCGAGATCCCCGAAGGCGTCGAGGGCTACTTCGGCACCGGCCTCTCCAACAGCGTCATCTCCGGCCGCGTCGCCTACAGCTTCGGCCTCGAAGGACCGGCCGTCACCGTCGACACCGCCTGCTCCTCCTCGCTGGTCGCCCTGCACCTGGCCGCGCAGTCCCTGCGCCAGGGCGAGTGCTCGATGGCCCTGGCCGGCGGCGTCGCCGTCATGTCGACCCCCGCCGAGTTCGTGGAGTTCGGACGCCAGCGGGCCCTCGCCGCCGACGGCCGTGCCAAGGCCTTCGCCGGAGCCGCCGACGGCACCGCCTTCTCCGAAGGCCTCGGCGTGCTCCTCCTGGAGAAGCTCTCCGACGCCCGCCGCAACGGACACCGCGTCCTCGCGGTCGTCCGCGGCTCCGCCACCAACCAGGACGGCGCCAGCAACGGCCTCACCGCCCCCAGCGGCCCGTCCCAGCAGCGCGTCATCCGCCAGGCCCTGGCCTCCGCCAAGCTCGCCGCGCAGGACGTCGACGCCGTCGAGGCCCACGGCACCGGCACGAAGCTCGGCGACCCCATCGAGGCGCACGCCCTGCTCGCCACCTACGGCCAGGGCCGCCCCGAGGACCGGCCGCTGTGGCTCGGCTCCCTCAAGTCCAACATCGGCCACACCCAGGCCGTCTCCGGCATCGCGGGCGTCATCAAGTCCGTGATGGCCCTGCGCCACGGCGTCCTCGCCAAGACCCTGCACGTCGACGAGCCCTCCCCGCACGTCGAATGGTCCACCGGGGCCGTCGAACTGCTCACCGAGCAGCGCGCCTGGCCCGAGACCGGCCACCCGCGCCGCGTCGGTGTCTCCTCCTTCGGCCTCAGCGGCACCAACGCCCACGTCATCCTGGAGCAGGCCCCGCGGGCCGCGACCCCGGACCACGACCGGGCGCCCGAGGACACCGCACGCCCGACGGTGGCGGGAGTCCTCGCCGCCACCGTGCCCTGGACCCTGACCGGCAAGAACCCGGCCGCCCTCCAGGCACAGGCGGGGCGGCTGCACGACCACCTCGCCGCCGACGTCGACCTGTCCCTGTCCGACGTGGCCCTGTCCCTGGCCACCACCCGGGCGCGCCTGGAGCACCGGGCCGCCGTCGTCCTCGGCAGCCGTGAGGAGGCCCTCGCCGGACTCGCCGCGCTCGCGGCCGGCGCGCCCGCCGGACGCACCGTCACCGGCGCCGCCGACACCGAGGGCAAGACGGTGTTCGTCTTCCCCGGTCAGGGGTCGCAGTGGGCGGGGATGGCGGTGGAGCTGCTGGATTCCTCGCCGGTGTTCGCGGCCCGGTTCGCCGAGGTCGCGGCGGCCGTCCAGGCGCATGTCGACTGGTCGGTGGAGGGGGTGCTGCGCGGGGACGGGGACCTGACCCGTATCGAGGTGCTCCAGCCGGTGCTGTTCACCGTGATGGTGTCGCTGGCCGAGCTGTGGCGTGCGGCGGGTGTGGTGCCGGACGCGGTGGTGGGTCACTCGCAGGGTGAGATCGCCGCTGCCGTCGTGTCGGGTGCGTTGTCGCTGGAGGACGGCGCGAAGGTGGTCGTGCTGCGTTCGCAGCTGTTCGCGGACGAGCTGGTGGGCCGGGGTGCGGTCGCCTCGGTGTCGCTGGGCGCGGACGCGGTCCGCGAGCGGATCGCCCGGTACGGGGACGCGCTGTCCATCGCGGGGATCAACGGTCCGGGCACCGTCACCGTCGCCGGTGAGGTGGCTCCCCTGGAGGAGCTCGTCGCGGCCCTGGAGGCCGACGGCGTCCGGGCGAAGATCATCCCCTCCACGGTGGCCTCCCACTGCGCCCAGGTCGACCGCCTCAAGGACCGGGTGATCGAACTCCTGTCGTTCGTCCGGCCGCGCGCCGGATCCGTCCCCCTGTACTCCACCGTCACGGGCGAGGTCCTGGACGGCTCCGAACTCACCGCCGCCTACTGGTACGAGAACTGCCGTCAGCCGGTGTCCTTCGAGCCCGTGGTCCGCTCCCTGCTGGCCGACGGACACCGCGTGTTCGTCGAGTCCAGCGCCCACCCCGTCCTCGTGTACGGGGTCATGGAGACCGCCGAGGACGCCGGATCCGAAGCCCTGGCCCTGGGCACCCTGCGCCGCGAGGAGGGCGGCCTCGCCCGCTTCTACACCTCCCTCGCCGCCGCCTGGACCCGCGGCGTCGACGTCGACTGGGACTCCGTCCTCGCCGGACGCGGCGCGCGCACCGTCGAACTCCCCACGTACGCCTTCCAGCAGCAGCGCTACTGGCTGGCCTCCGGCCCCGCCGAGTCCGCCGCCCCGCAGGGCCCGGGCGAGGAGACCGAGGGCGCGTTCTGGTCGGCCGTCGAGGCCGGCGACCTCGACTCCCTGGCCGAGACCGTCGGCCTCGACGGCGACCGCCCGCTGCGCGACCTGCTGCCCGAGCTCGCCACCTGGCGGCGCGGCCGGCGCGAACGCTCCACCGTCGACTCCTGGCGCTACGACGTCGACTGGACCCTGCTGCCCGAGGACGCCGGCGACCGGCTCACCGGAGGCTGGCTCGTCGTGGAACCCCTGCGGACGGCCGACCCGGAGCGCACCGCCGCCACCGTCGCCGCGCTCGCCGCGCACGGCGCCGACGTCCACCGCATCGCCCTCGACCCGGCCGACGCCGACCGCACGGCCTGGGCCGCGCTGCTGCCCGACGGCCCGTTCACCGGGGTGGTCTCCCTGTTCGGCGACGCCGCCGACCGGGACGCCGTCGCCACCGGCACCCTCGTCCTCGTCCAGGCACTGAACGACGCCGGCGTCACCGCGCCCCTGTGGGCGCTCACCCACGGCGCCGTCGCCACCGGGCCGTCGGACGCGCCCGCCGACCCCGTCCAGGCCCAGCTGTGGGGCCTCGGCCGGGTCGTCGGCCTCGAACAGCCCCGCACCTGGGGCGGACTCGTCGACCTGCCGGCGGAACTCGACGAGCGGGCCGCGGCCCGGCTCGCCCGGGTCCTCACCGGCCCCGGCGACGAGGACCAGGTCGCCGTCCGGGCCGGCGGAGCCTTCGGCCGCCGCCTGGTGCGCGCCCCGCTCGGCGACCGCGAGCCGGTCCGCCGCTGGGAGCCGTCCGGGACCGTCCTGGTCACCGGCGGCACCGGAGGCGTCGGCGCCCGCGTGGCCCGCCGCCTCGCCGCCACCGGCGCCGCCCACCTCGTCCTCACCAGCCGGCGCGGCGCCGACGCCCCCGGGGCGGCGGAACTCGCCGCCGAGCTCAGGGCGCTGGGCGCCGACGTCACCATCGCGGCCTGCGACGTGTCCGACCGCGCACAGCTCAAGGCGGTCCTCGACGCGATCCCGGCCGGACAGCCCCTGACCGCGGTCGTCCACGCCGTCGGCATCGTCCAGTCGACCCTCGTCGACGAGATGACCACCGACGAGTACCGGAAGATCAACGAGGGCAAGATCGACGGCGCCCGTCACCTCGACGAGCTCCTCGGCGACACCGCGCTCGACGCGTTCGTCCTGTTCTCCTCCAACTCCGGTGTCTGGGGCAGCGGCCGGCACGGCGGCTACGCCCCCGGCAACGCCTGGCTCGACGCGTTCGCCCAGCAGCGCCGGGCCCGCGGCCTGACCGCCACCTCCCTCGCCTGGGGCGCCTGGGGCGGCGGCGGCATGATGGAGGGCGAGGGCGTGGAGGAGTACATGCGCCGCCGCGGCGTCATCGAGATGGACCCCGAACTCGCCCTGAACGCGATGGTCCAGGCCGTCGAGCACGATGAGGTGTTCCGCGCCGTCGCCGACGTCGAGTGGGAGCGCTTCGCCCGCGGCTTCACCTCCGGCCGTCCCAGCCCGCTCATCCAGGGCGTCCCGGAGGCCCGCGCCGCCCTGAAGGCCTCCGACGAACCCGCCGGGACGGCGGCGGCCGCCGCCACCGGGTCCGCGGCCCGGCTCGTCGAGGAGCTCACCGCGGCGAACCCCGCCGAGCGCGAGACGATCCTCCTCGACCTGGTGCGCGAGAAGGTGGCCGGCGTCCTCGGCCACGACTCGGGCGACGCCATCGAACCCGGGCGCGCCTTCAAGGGCCTCGGCTTCGACTCGCTGACCGCCGTCGAGCTGCGCGACCGGCTCGGCGCCGCCACCGGTCTGAAGCTCCCCGCCACCATCGTCTTCGACTACCCCAACCCGGCGGCCCTCGCCGGCCACCTGCGCGGCGCCCTGCTGCCCGAGTCGACGGCACCCGTCGGCTCGGTCCTCGACGAGCTCGACCGCCTCGAAGGCGCGCTCGCCGCCGCCGCGCCCGACAGCGACACACGCACCAAGCTCAGGCAGCGCCTCGAAGCCCTGCTGTGGACCGTGGGCGGCACCGAAGCCGCCCCGGACGAGAGCACCGGCGACGGCCTCCAGGGCGCCACCGCCGACGACATGTTCGCCCTGCTCGACAAAGAGCTGGGCACCTCCTGACACATCCGGGAGGGGTGTCTCCCCGGCCGGGCCACGGCCCGTCCGGGGAGGCACCCCTTCCCCCATCCCACCCGCCGGCCAGCGATCCGCCCCACGGGGCCCACGGAGATACCGACCATGGCGAACAACGAAGAGAAGCTCCTCGAATACCTCAAGCGGGCGACGGCCGACCTGCAGCAGACCCGCAAGCGGCTGCAGGCCGCCGAGTCGGCCGGCCACGAGCCGATCGCGATCACCGGCATGGCCTGCCGCTACCCCGGCGGGGTGAGCTCCCCAGAGGACCTGTGGGAGCTCGTCGCCGCCGGCGGCGACGCCGTCGGCGACTTCCCCGTCAACCGCGGGTGGGACATCGAGTCCCTCTACGACCCCGACCCCGACAAGCCCGGCACCAACTACGTGAAGGAAGGCGGCTTCCTGCACGACCTCGACGCGTTCGACGCCGGCTTCTTCGGGATCTCCCCGCGCGAGGCCCTCGCCATGGACCCCCAGCAGCGGCTGCTGCTGGAGACCGGCTGGGAGGCCGTCGAACGCGCCGGGATCGACCCCACCACCCTCGCCGGCAGCCTCACCGGCACCTTCGTGGGCTTCAGCGCCATCGACTACACCACCGGCATCCTCCAGGCCCCGGAGGAACTGGAGGGGTACCTCGGCACCGGCAACCTGGCCAGCGTCATGTCCGGCCGGCTCTCCTACTCCCTCGGCCTGGAGGGCCCGGCCGTCACCATCGACACCGCCTGCTCCTCCTCCCTCGTCGCCCTGCACATGGCCGCCCAGGCGCTGCGGGGCGGCGAGTGCTCCATGGCCCTCGCCGGCGGTGTCACCGTCATGTCGAACCCCGCGGGGTTCGTGGAGTTCAGCCGCCAGCGGGCGCTGGCCGCCGACGGCCGCTGCAAGGCCTTCGCCGCCGCCGCCGACGGCTTCGGGCCCGCCGAGGGCGTCGGCATGCTCCTCCTCGAACGGCTCTCCGACGCCCGCCGCGCCGGCCGCCGCGTCCTGGCCGTGATCCGGGGCACCGCCGTCAACCAGGACGGCGCCAGCAACGGGCTCACCGCCCCCAACGGGCCTGCCCAGATGCGGGTCATCAAGCAGGCCCTCGCCAACGCCCGCGTCTCCGCCGCCGACGTCGACGCCGTCGAGGCGCACGGCACCGGCACCACCCTCGGCGACCCCATCGAGGCGCAGGCCCTCCTCGCCACCTACGGGCAGAACCGGCCCGCCGACCGGCCGCTGTGGCTCGGCTCCGTGAAGTCCAACATCGGCCACACCTCGGCGGCTTCGGGCGCGGCCGGCGTCATGAAGATGGTCATGGCGATGCGCGGCGGCCTGCTCCCGCAGACCCTGCACGTCGACGCGCCCTCCCCGAAGATCGACTGGGCCTCCGGCGCCGTGGAGCTGCTGACCGAGGCGCGCGCCTGGCCGGAGACCGGCCGTCCGCGGCGGGCCGGGGTGTCCGCGTTCGGCATCAGCGGCACCAACGCCCACGTCATCCTGGAACAGACCCCCGAGGACACCGGAGCGGACACCGGAGCCGACACCGAGGGCGAGCCGGCCGAGTCCGGCTCCGGCCGTCCCGCCGTCCTGTCCGCCCCCGTGGCGGGAACCCCGTGGCTCCTGTCGGCCCGCACCGCCGCCGCCCTGCGCGGCCAGGCCGGACGGCTCGCCGCGCACGCCGCGAAGCACCCCGGCGCGCACACCGCCACCGGCATCGCCCTGGCCACCACCCGGGCCGCCTTCGACCACCGCGCGGCGATCACCTCGCCGGGCTCCGCCCAGGACACCGAGCGCGCCCTCGCCGCCCTCGCCGGGGGCGACACCGCGACGGGCGTGCACCAGGGGCAGGCGGGCACCGGCAAGACGGTCTTCGTGTTCCCGGGGCAGGGCTCCCAGTGGGCGGGGATGGCGGTGGAGCTGTACGAGGCCTCGCCGGTGTTCGCGGCCCGTCTGGACGCGTGCGCGGAGGCGCTGGCCCCGCACACGGACTGGTCGCTGCTGGACGTGCTCCGGCAGAAGGAGGGGGCTCCCGGTTTCGACCGGGTGGACGTGGTCCAGCCCGCGCTGTGGGCGGTGATGGTGTCCCTCGCCGAGGTGTGGCGTGCGGCCGGGGTCGTTCCGGCGGCCGTCGTGGGTCACTCGCAGGGCGAGATCGCCGCCGCCGCCGTCTCCGGCGCGCTGTCGCTGGAGGACGCGGCGAAGGTGTCCGCGCTGCGCGCGCGGGCCATCGTGGCGCTCGCCGGCAAGGGCGGCATGGTCTCCGTCGCGGACACGGCCGAGGCTGTGGCGGAACGTATCTCCGCCTGGAGTGAGCGGCTCGCGCTGGCCTCGGTGAACGGTCCGCAGTCCACGGTGGTCTCGGGTGATCCGGAGGCCCTGGACGAGCTGATGGCGGCCTGTGAGGCCGACGGCGTCCGGGCGCGTCGCATCAACGTCGACTACGCCTCGCACGGTCCGCAGGTCGAGTCGATCCGCGACGAGGTCATCGGTCTCCTCGCGGGCATCGAGCCGCGGACGGCGGAGGTCCCGTTCTTCTCCACGGTGACGGGGGAGTGGGCCGACGGCTCCGAGCTCGACGCCGAGTACTGGTACACCAACCTCCGCCACACGGTCCGCTTCCAGGACGCCATCGGCGGCCTCCTGGAGCGCGGCCACAAGGTCTTCGTCGAGGCCAGCGCCCACCCCGTCCTCACCATCGGCGTCCAGGAGACCATCGACACCACGGAGCCGGCCGCCGTCACCCTCGGGACCCTGCGCCGCGACGAGGGCGGCCCGCAGCGCTTCCTCGCCTCCCTCGCCGAGGCCTGGACCCACGGCGCCCCCGTCGACTGGCAGACGGTCCACGCCGGCCAGGACGTCTCCGGCGTGGAGCTGCCCACGTACGCCTTCCAGCGCGAGCGCTACTGGCTGACGGCCACCGGCGCGGGCTCCGCCGCCGCCGACGTGGCCGCCGCCGGTCTCGGCGCCGCCGACCACCCCCTCCTCGGGGCGGCCGTCCGCCTCGCCGAGGGCGGCCAGACCGTCCTCACCGGCCGCCTGTCGCTGCGCACCCACCCCTGGCTCGCCGACCACGCCGTCGCCGGAGCCCGGGTGCTGCCCGGCGCCGCGTTCGTCGAACTCGCCGTCCGCGCCGGTGACGAGGCCGGCTGCGACACCCTCGACGAACTCACCCTGGAGGCACCCCTCGTCCTGCCCGACGAGGGCCCCGTACTGCTCCAGATCGTCCTCGGCCCGCCCGACGCCGCCTCCAGGCGCACCGTCGCCGTGTACGGCCGCCAGGACGCCGCCGACGGCCCCTGGACCCGCCACGCCCAGGGCGTCCTCAGCCGCGCCGAAACCCCCGAACCGGGCCGCGAGCTCACCGTCTGGCCCCCGGCCGGCGCCGAGCGGGTGGACCTCGACGGGTTCTATGAGGGGCTGTCGGGGTCGGGGTACGGGTACGGCCCCGCCTTTCAGGGGTTGGCCGAGGTCTGGCTCCCGGGCGACGGTGTCGGGGTGTACGCCGAGGTGGTGCTGCCCGAGGATCAGCAGGAGGACGCCGGCCGGTTCGGCCTCCACCCGGCCCTGCTCGACGCCGCGCTCCACGCGCTGGCGGTGAGCGGGCCGGAAGCGGAGGACGGAACGGCCTGGCTGCCGTTCGCGTGGAGCGGCGTGCGCCTGCACGCCACGGGCGCCTCGCGCGTGCGCGTGCACCTGACCCCGGCCGGACCGGACGAGGTGGCCCTCACGGTCGCCGACGCCACCGGCCGCCCCGTGGCCACCGTCGCGTCGTTCGCGTCGCGGCTGGTGTCCGCCGGGGAACTGACCGCCGCCGCGGCCGCCGCCGGAGCCACCGGCGGGGCGGGCACCGCGACGCGTACGCCCGTACGCCGGACGGCCGCCTCGCAGGACGCGGCGGAGGCCGACACGTTCGCACAGCGGCTGGCCGCGCTCTCCCCGCAGGAGCAGGAGCGCACGGTCACCGACCTCGTCCGTACCCGGGTGGCCGCGGTCCTCGGCCACCAGGAGACGGAATCCGTGGAGGCCGAACGGGCCTTCCGGGAGCTCGGGTTCGACTCGCTGACCGCGGTCGAACTGCGCAACCGGCTCACCGCCGCGACCGGCCTGTCCCTGCCCGCGACCCTCGTCTTCAGCCACCCGACCCCACTCGCCCTCGCCCGGCACCTCCTCGACCAGCTGGGCACCGCCCGCGGCGCGCAGGCGCCCGGACTGCGGGAACTCGCCGCCCTGGAAGCCGTACTGGGGGACGCAGCCCCGGACGGCGCCGCCCGCGACACCGTCACCAAGCGGCTCGAAGCGCTGCTGTGGAAGTGGCGCGCCACCGAGACGGAGGCGGACGTCCTCGACGACGACGCCCTCGCCGCGGTGACGGACGACGAGATCTTCGCACTGATCGACAAGGAACTGGGAGCTTCCTGACCTGCTCCTGCGTCCCATATCCACTTAGGAGTACCGAGCATGTCGACGAGCAACGAAGAGAAGCTCCGTGAATACCTCAAGCGCGTCACAGCCGATCTGAGCCGTACCAAGCAGCAGCTGCGCGACGCGGAGGACGCCGGGCACGAGCCGATCGCCATCGTTTCGATGGCCTGCCGCTTCCCGGGCGGGGTCACCGACCCCGAGGGCTTCTGGAACCTCGTGGCGTCCGGTACCGACGCGATCGGCCCCTTCCCGGCCGACCGCGGCTGGGACACCGACCTGTACGACCCCGACCCCGACGCCCCCGGCAAGACGTACGTCCGCGAGGGCGGCTTCCTGCAGGGCGCCACCCTCTTCGACCCGGAGCTCTTCGGCATCTCGCCGCGCGAGGCGGCCGCCATGGACCCGCAGCAGCGGCTGTTCCTGGAGACCGCCTGGGAGACCCTGGAGCGCGCCGGGTACGACCCGACGTCGCTGAAGGGCACCGAGACGGGCGTCTTCGTCGGCGCCGTCGCCTCCGACTACGCCTCCCGGCTGGACGCGCTGCCGGACGGGGTCGAGGGCTACATCGGCACCGGCACCATGTCGAGCGTCCTGTCGGGGCGGGTCGCCTACGCCTTCGGGCTGGCCGGCCCCGCCGTCACCGTCGACACCGCCTGCTCCTCCGGCCTCGTCGCCCTGCACCTGGCCGTGCAGGCCCTGCGCCAGGGCGAGTGCTCGCTCGCCCTGGCCGCGGGCGTGGCCGTCATGTCCAGCCCCGCCGCGTTCGTCGAGTTCAGCCGGCAACGCGCGCTGGCCGCCGACGGCCGCTGCAAGGCCTTCGGCGCCGACGCCGACGGCACCACCTGGTCCGAGGGCGCCGGCGTGCTGCTCGTGGAGCGCCTCTCCGACGCGCGCCGCAACGGCCACCGGGTCCTCGCCGTCATCCGCGGTTCCGCCCTCAACCAGGACGGCGCCAGCAACGGCCTCACCGCCCCCAGCGAGCCCGCGCAGCAGGAGGTCATCCGCCGCGCCCTCGCCAACGCCCGCCTCACCCCGCAGGACGTCGACGCCGTCGAGGCGCACGGCACCGGCACCTCCCTCGGCGACCCCATCGAGGCGCAGGCCCTGCTCGCCACCTACGGGCAGGAGCACACCGCCGACCAGCCCCTGTGGCTCGGCTCCTCGAAGTCCAACATCGGGCACGGCGGCCCCGTCGCCGGCCTCGCAGGCGTCATCAAGATGGTGCAGGCACTGCGCCACGGCGTCCTCCCCAAGACCCTCCACGCGGACGAGCCGTCCCCGCACATCGACTGGTCCTCCGGCGGCGTCCGGCTGCTGAACGAGTCCCGGGACTGGACGCCCCGCGGCGACGAGCCCCGCCGGGCCGGGGTCTCCTCCTTCGGCGTCAGCGGCACCAACGCCCACGTCATCCTCGAAGAGGCCGCCCCCGCCGACCGGCCGGCGCAGCCGTCCCCCGGGGAGGAGACCGGCGGCCCCGTGCCGTGGATCCTCTCCGCCCGCACCCCCGCCGCCCTGCGCGAGCAGGCCGCCCGCCTGCTGGCCCACGTACGGGACGGCGCCGCGCCCGCCTCCACCGGCTTCTCGCTGGCCACCACCCGTACCGCCCACCCGGTGCGCGGCGCGGTCGTCGCCGCCAAGCACGAGGAGTTCCTCGCCGGGCTCGCCGAGCTCGCCGAGGGCGACACCACCGGCGTCACCGCCGCCGCGGGCGCCGACCGTCCCGTCCTCGTCTTCCCCGGCCAGGGCTCCCAGTGGGTCGGCATGGCCGTGGAGCTGTACGAGGCCTCCCCGGTGTTCGCCGCCCGCCTCGACGCGTGCGCCGAGGCACTCGCCCCGCACACCGACTGGTCGCTGCTGGACGTGCTCCGCCAGAAGGACGGCGTCCCCGGCTTCGACCGCGTCGACGTGGTCCAGCCCGCCCTGTGGGCCGTGATGGTCTCCCTCGCCGAGCTGTGGCGCTTCCACGGGGTGCGCCCGGCCGCCGTGCTGGGCCACTCGCAGGGCGAGATCGCGGCCGCCGCCGTCTGCGGCGCCCTGTCGCTCCAGGACGCGGCGAAGGTGTCCGCGCTGCGGGCCAAGGCGATCGTGGCCCTCGCGGGCAAGGGCGGCATGGTGTCGGTGGCCGACGTCGCCGACGCCGTGACCGAACGCATCTCCACCTGGGGCGAGCGGCTCTCCCTCGCCTCCGTCAACGGCCCCCGCTCCACGGTGGTCTCCGGTGACCCGCAGGCCCTGGACGAGCTCCTCGCGGCCTGCGAGGCCGACGGCGTACGGGCCCGCCGCATCAACGTCGACTACGCCTCGCACTCCGCGCAGGTCGAGTCCATCCGCGACGAGGTCACCGGCCTCCTCGCCGGCATCGAGCCGCGCACCGCCGAGATCCCCTTCTTCTCCACCGTGACGGGGGAGTGGGCCGACGGCTCCGAGCTGGACGCCGCGTACTGGTACACCAACCTGCGCACCACCGTCCGCTTCGAGGAGGCCGTCCGCAGCCTCCTCACCGCCGGCCACGGCCTGTTCATCGAGGCCAGCGCCCACCCCGTCCTCACCATCGGCGTCCAGGAGACCATCGATGCCGCCGAGGCACCGGCCGCCGCGTCCGCCGTCACCCTCGCCACCCTGCGCCGCGACGAGGGCGGCCCGCAGCGGTTCCTCACCTCCCTCGCCGAAGCCTGGACCCGCGGCGCCGGCGTCGCCTGGCCCACCGTCTTCCCCGACGGCGCACAGCGGGTCGACCTGCCCACGTACGCCTTCCAGCACCGCCCCTACTGGCTCGACGCCACCCCCGCCGACCCGGCGGCCCCCGCCGTCGCCGCGCACGGCGGCGACGAGGTCGACGCCGCCTTCTGGGCGGCAGTGGACAGCGGCGACCTGGCGCCCCTCGGCGTCGGCGCCGACCAGCCCCTCGGCGAGGCCCTGCCCGCCCTGGCCGCCTGGCGCCGCACCCGCCGCGAGAAGTCCGCGATCGACTCCTGGCGCTACCGCACCGTGTGGACGGTCGCCGAGACCGCCGCACCGCGGCTGACCGGCACCTGGCTGATCGTGGAGTCCGAGGGCGGCGACGACGCGCTCGCCGCGGCCGCCGCCGACCGCCTCGCCGACCGGGGCGCCCGCACCGTCCGCGTCCCCGTCGACGTCTGGGCCTCCGACCGCTACACCCTCGCCCAGCAGCTCCACCAGGAACTCACCATCGAGGGCGAGGACTCCGTCACCGGGATCCTGTCCCTGCTCCCCCTCGACGAGCGCCCCCACCCCGACCACCCCGAGCTCCCGCTCGGCCTGGCCGGCACCGTCACCCTCGTCCAGGCGATCCTCCAGGTCCGTGAACTCGCCGAGTTCGACGCCCCGGTGTGGGCCCTCACCCAGGGCGCCGTCTCCGTCGGCGACTCCGACCCGCTGACCAGCCCCGTCCAGGCCGCCGTCTGGGGCCTGGCCCGCGTCCTCGTGCAGGAGCACCCGCGGCTGTGGGGCGGCATCGTCGACCTGCCGCAGCAGCCCGACGAGGAGGCCTGGAACCGGCTCGCCGGCGTCCTCACCGAACCCGGCGACGAGGACCAGCTCGCCGTACGGTCCTGGAACGTCCTGGTCCGCCGCCTGGTCCGGGCCCCCCTCGGCGACACCGGACCGGCCCGCACCTGGCAGCCGTCCGGCACCGCCCTGATCACCGGCGGCACCGGCGGCCTCGGCGCGCAGACCGCCCGCTGGCTCGCCCGCGCCGGCGCCGAACACCTCCTCCTGATCAGCCGCAGCGGACCCGACGCCCCCGGCGCCGCCGCCCTCGAAGCCGAACTCACCGCCCTCGGCGCCCGGGTCACCCTCGCCGCCGCCGACGTCAGCGACGCCGCCGCCCTGGCCGCCGTCATCGACGCCGTCCCCGCCGACGCCCCGCTGACCTCGGTGTTCCACACCGCCGCCGTCCTCGACGACGGCATGGTCGACTCGCTCACCCCCGACCGCATGGAGCGCGTCCTCGCCGTCAAGGTGCGCGGCGCCCTCAACCTCCAGGAACTGACCCGGGACAAGGAGCTCACCGCCTTCGTCCTGTTCTCCTCCTTCGGCGCCGCCTACGGCTCCGCGGGCCTGGGCAACTACACCCCCGGCAACACCTTCCTCGACGCCCTCGCCGAGCAGCGCCGCGCCCTCGGCCTGCCCGCCACCGCCGTCGTGTGGGGCACCTGGGAGGGCAGCGGCATGGCCGACAACGGCGTCGGCGAACGCGCCCGCCTCCAGGGCGTCTGGGAGCTCCCCCCGGAGCTCGCCACCGCCGCGCTCCAGCAGTCCCTCGACCACGAGGAGACCGCCCCCGTCATCATCGACATCCGCTGGGACAGCTTCTCGCTGGGCACCAACACCGAACGCAACAGCCCCCTGTTCGAGATGGTCCCCGAGGCGGCGCGGCTCCTCGCCCGCGCCGAGGCCACCGCGGCCGCCGAGGCCGAGGAGGCCGACGGCGCCGCCGACGCCCTCCTGCACCGGCTCACCGGCCTCCCGGCGGCCGAGCAGGACCGCCTCCTGCTCGACCTCGTCCGCAAGCAGGCCGCCTCCGTCCTCGGCCACGGCACCACCGGCCCGGAGGCCCTGGCCGCCGTAGGACCCCAGCGGGCCTTCCGCGAACTGGGCTTCGACTCCCTCAGCGCCGTCGAACTGCGCAACCGGCTCGGCGCCGCCACCGGCCTGAGCCTGCCCTCCACCCTGGTCTTCGACCACCCGACGCCCGTCGAGCTCGCCGCCCTGCTGCGCACCGAACTCCTCGGCGACACCGACGGCCTGGACCCGCTGCTCGACGAGATCGACCGGCTCGGCGGCGCCCTCGCCGCGGCCGCGCAGGCCACCCCCGAAGACCGCGGCCGGATCAGCGGCAGGCTCCACGCGCTGCTCGCCGCCTGGAACGCCACCGGAGCGGACGCGGCGCCCGCCTCCGACGCCGACCTCGACTCGGCCTCGGACAGCGAGCTCTTCGACCTGCTCGACGACGAGTTGGAGACGCAGTGACCCCGCGCCCGCAACGACCGCGCCGTGTTGGCTTCCCGTTCCCGGTAGGTGAGTGACGTTGAGCACGAACAATGAAGAAAAGCTCCGCGAATATCTGAAGCGGGCCACCGCCGACCTGCGCAACGCGCGCCGGCGCGTCAAGGAGCTCGAAGAGCCCGAGCCCGTCGCCATCGTCCGCATGGCCTGCCGCTTCCCCGGACAGGTCGGCACGCCCGAACAGCTGTGGGACCTCGTCGCCGACGGCCGCGACGGCATCGGCGGCTTCCCCGAGGACCGCGGCTGGGACCTGGACGCCCTCTACGACCCCGACCCCGACCGGATCGGCACCTCCTACACCAAGCAGGGCGGGTTCCTCCGGGACGTCCCGCGCTTCGACGCGCAGCTCTTCGGCATCTCGCCGCGCGAGGCGCTCGCCATGGACCCGCAGCAGCGGCTGCTGCTGGAGACCTCCTGGGAGGTCCTGGAGCGCGCCGGGTACGACCCGACGTCGCTCAAGGGCAGCCGCACCGGCGTGTTCGTCGGCGCCTCCTCCTCCAGCTACGCCACCGACCTCGACTCGGTCCCCGACGACGTCGAGGGCTACCTCGGCACGGGCAGCGCGGCGGCCGTCGTCTCCGGCCGCCTCGCCTACACCTTCGGCCTGGAGGGGCCGGCCGTCACCGTCGACACCGCCTGCTCCTCCTCCCTCGTCGCCCTGCACCTGGCCGTGCAGGCCCTGCGCCAGGACGAGTGCTCCCTCGCCCTGGCCGCCGGCGTCACCGTCATGTCCACCCCCGGTCTGTTCGTCGAGTTCAGCCGCCAGCGCGGCCTGGCCGCCGACGGCCGCTGCAAGGCCTTCGCCGACTCCGCCGACGGCACCGGGTTCGCCGAGGGCATCGGCGTCCTGCTGCTGGAGCGGCTCTCGGACGCCCGCCGCAACGGACACGAGGTCCTGGCCGTGATCCGCGGCTCCGCCGTCAACCAGGACGGCGCCTCCAACGGCCTGACCGCCCCCAACGGCCCCTCCCAGATCCGCGTCATCAAGCAGGCCCTCACCAACGCCCGCCTCGGCGCCCAGCAGATCGACGCCGTCGAGGCGCACGGCACCGGCACCACCCTCGGCGACCCCATCGAGGCGCAGGCCCTGCTCACCGCCTACGGGAAGAACCGCCCCGAGGACCGGCCGCTGTGGCTCGGCTCCGTGAAGTCCAACATCGGCCACACCCAGGCCGCCGCCGGCATGGCCGGCGTGATGAAGATGGTCATGGCCATGCGCCACGGCCTGCTGCCCCGCACCCTCCACGTCGACGCGCCCACCAGCCAGGTCGACTGGTCGGCCGGCTCCGTACGGCTGCTGCGCGAGCCCGTCGAGTGGACCTCCCGCGACGGCGGCCCGCGCCGCGCGGGCGTCTCCGCCTTCGGTGTCGGCGGCACCAACGCGCACGTCATCCTCGAACAGGACGCCCCCGACGGCCCGGACGCCGACGCCGAGGGCGCCGCCGCCCCCGCCGCCCCGGCCGCCGTCCTGTCCACCCCGCTGATCCCGTGGCCCCTCTCCGGCCACACCCCGGGCGCCCTGCGTGCCCAGGCGGACCGGCTGCGCGCCTTCGCCGGCCGGGAGGACGCGCCCGGCCCCGCCGACGTCGCCCACTCCCTGGCCACCACCCGCGCCGCCCTGGAGCAGCGCGCCGTGGTCGTCGCCGTCGGCGACCACGGCTTCCAGGAGGGCCTCGCAGCCCTCGCCGACGCCGCACCCGGAGCCACCACCGTCGTCCAGGGCGCCACCCTGCCCGGCTCCGGGGTCGTCCTCGTCTTCCCCGGCCAGGGCTCCCAGTGGGCCGGCATGGCCGTGGAGCTGTACGAGGCCTCCCCGGTGTTCGCGGCCCGCCTCGACGCGTGCGCCGAGGCCCTCGCCCCGCACACCGACTGGTCCCTGCCGGCCGTGCTGCGGCAGGAGGCCGGGGCTCCCGGCTTCGACCGGGTCGACGTGGTCCAGCCCGCGCTGTGGGCGGTCATGGTCTCCCTCGCCGAGCTGTGGCGGGCCGCCGGGGTCGTTCCGGCCGCGGTCGTCGGCCACTCGCAGGGCGAGATCGCCGCCGCCGCCGTCTGCGGCGCCCTGTCCCTCCAGGACGCGGCGAAGGTGTCCGCGCTGCGCGCGCGGGCCATCGTCGCCCTGGCCGGCAAGGGCGGCATGGTGTCCGTCGCCGACACCGCCGACGCCGTCCGCGAACGCATCTCCACCTGGGGCGAGCGGCTCTCCCTCGCCTCCGTCAACGGCCCCCGCTCCACGGTGGTCTCCGGTGACCCGCAGGCCCTGGACGAGCTCCTCGCGGCCTGCGAGGCCGACGGCGTACGGGCCCGCCGCATCAACGTCGACTACGCCTCGCACTCCGCGCAGGTCGAGTCCATCCGCGACGAGGTCACCGGCCTCCTCGCCGGCATCGAGCCGCGCACCGCCGAGACCCCCTTCTTCTCCACCGTCACCGCCGGATTCCTCGACGGCACGGAACTCGACGCCGAGTACTGGTACACCAACCTGCGCACCACCGTCCGCTTCGAGGAGGCCGTCCGCGCCCTCCTCGCCGAGGGCCACGGCATCTTCGTCGAGTCCAGCGCCCACCCCGTCCTGACCGTCGGCGTCCAGGAGACCATCGACACCACGGCCGCCGCCGCCGTCACCCTCGGCACCCTGCGCCGCGACGACGGCGGCTCGCGCCGCCTCCTGACCTCCCTCGCCGAGGCCTGGGTGGGCGGCGCCGGCGTCGACTGGGCCACCCTCGTCGCCCCGCACGGCCCCCGCACCGTCGAACTGCCCACCTACGCCTTCCAGCAGCAGCGGTACTGGCTGGAGGCGGCCGATGCCGCCCCCGCCGATGCCGCGACCCTGCCCGCCGACGAGGCCGAGGCCCGCTTCTGGGACGCCGTCGAACGCGAGGACCTCGAAGCCCTCGCCGGCACCCTCGACCTGGAGGAGCGCCGCTCCCTGGGCGAACTGCTGCCCGCCCTGTCCTCCTGGCGGCGCCGCCGCCGCGAGCGGTCCACCGTCGACTCCTGGCGCTACCGCGTCTCCTGGGACCGCCTCCCGGAGCCCGCCCCCGCACCCCTGACCGGCACCTGGCTGGTCGTGCTGCCCGCCGACCCGGCCCACGAGTCCCCGGCCGCCGACTGCGCCGCCGCGCTCGCCCGGCACGGCGCCTCGACCGTGACCGTACGCGCCGGCGGCACCGACCGCGCCGCCCTCGCCGAACTGGTCCGCACCGCCGTCGCCGGCACCGAGGTCACCGGGGTCCTCTCCCTGGCCGGCCTCGGCGCCGACGGCGCCCTGCACGGCCTCGTCCTGGTCCAGGCCCTCACCGACGCCGGCCTCACCGGCGCCCCGGTGTGGACGGTGACCCGCGGCGCCGTCTCCACCGGCCGCTCCGACGAAGCCCCCGACCCCGCCCAGGCCCAGGTCTGGGGCCTGGGCCGGGTCGTCGCCCTCGAACGGCCCCGCGGCTGGGGCGGACTCGTCGACCTGCCGCGCGCCGCCGACGACCGCGCCCTGACCCGGCTCGTCCAGATCCTCGCCGGCGGCGCCGGCGAGGAGGACCAGATCGCCGTCCGCGGCTCCGGCACCTTCGGCCGCCGCCTGGTCCGCGCCGCCCTCGACGACCGCGAACCCGCCCGCGACTGGCGCCCGCACGGCACCGTCCTCGTCACCGGCGGCACCGGCGGAGTCGGCGCCCACGTGGCCCGCTGGCTCGCCGCCGCCGGCGCCGAACGCCTCCTGCTGGCCGGCCGTCGCGGCCCCGACGCCCCCGGCGCCGACGGACTCCTCGCGGAGCTGCGGGCCCTGGGCGCCGAGGCCGAAGCCGTCGCCTGCGACGTCGCCGACCGCGACGCGGTTGCCGCGCTGCTGGCCTCCGTACCCGCCGCCACCCCCCTCACCGCCGTCGTCCACGCCGCCGGAGTCCCCCAGTCCACGGCCTTGGAGGAGGTCACGCCCGAGGAGTTCGCGCGGGTCCTCGCCGGGAAGGCCGCCGGCGCCACCCACCTCGACGAACTCCTCGGCGACACCGCCCTGGACGCCTTCGTCCTGTTCTCCTCCAACTCCGGTGTCTGGGGCGCCGCCGGCCACACCGCCTACGCCGCCGCCAACGCCCACCTCGACGCGCTCGCCGAACACCGCCGGGCCCGCGGCCTCACCGCCACCTCCGTCGCCTGGGGCGCCTGGGGCGGCGGCGGCATCATGGAGACCGCCGGCGCGCAGGAGTACATGAGCCGCCGCGGCGTCCTGGAGATGGACCCGGTGACGGCCCTGTCCGCGATGGTCCAGGCCGTCGAACACGACGAGGCGTTCGTCGCCGTCGCCGACGTCGACTGGTCCCGCTTCGCGCCCGGCTTCACCGCCACCCGGCCCAGCCCGCTGCTCACCGGCATCCCCGAGGCACGCAAGGCCCTCGACGCCGTCCGCCCCGACGAGGACACCGACGCGGACGACCCGGCCGCAGAGTTCGCCCGCCGCCTGCGCCAGGCCCCCGAAGGCGAACGCGACACGATCCTGCTCGACCTGGTCCGCCGGGAGGCGGCCGCCGTCCTGGGCCACCCCTCCCCCGACGCGATCGAGCCCGGACGCGCCTTCAAGGCCACCGGCTTCGACTCGCTGACCTCCGTCGACCTGCGCAACCGGCTCACCGCCGCCACCGGCCTCACCCTGCCCGCGACGATGGTCTTCGACCACCCCACCCCCCAGGCCGTCGCCGAACTGCTGCGCACCGGACTCCTCGGCGACGAGGACACCACCGCCGAGGCCGCCGCCCCGGTCGCCGCCTCCGACGAGCCCATCGCCATCGTCTCCATGAGCTGCCGCTATCCCGGCGGAATCACCTCGCCCGAGGACATGTGGCAGCTCGTCGCCGAAGGCCGCGACGCCATCGGCGACTTCCCCACCGACCGGGGCTGGAACCTCGACGGCTTCTACGACCCCGACCGCGCCAAGGCCGGTACGAGCTACGTCCGCGAGGGCGGCTTCGTCGACACCGCCACCCACTTCGACCCCGGCTTCTTCGGCATCTCGCCGCGCGAGGCCCTCACCATGGACCCGCAGCAGCGCCTCCTCCTGGAGACCGCCTGGGAGGTCTTCGAACGGGCCGGCCTCGACCCGGACACCCTCAAGGGCAGCAGCACCGGCGTGTTCATCGGCGCCGGCTACCCCGGCTACGGCCACGACGTGCAGATGCCCGAGGGCTCCGACGGCCAGATGCTGTTCGGCGCCTCCGCCGCCGTCGCCTCCGGCCGCCTCGCCTACACCTTCGGGCTGGAGGGCCCGGCCGTCACCGTCGACACCATGTGCTCCTCCTCCCTGACCGCCCTGCACCTCGCCGTGCAGGCCCTGCGCACCGGTGACTGCCGCATGGCGCTCGCCGGCGGCGCGATGGTCATGTGCTCGCCCGGTGTCTTCATCGGCTTCAGCCAGCAGGGCGGACTCTCCCCGTCCGGCCGCTGCAAGTCCTTCTCCCAGGACGCCGACGGCACCGGCTGGTCCGAGGGCGTCGGCGTGATCATGCTGGAGCGGCTCTCCGACGCACAGGCCAACGGCCACCAGGTCCTCGCCGTCATCCGCGGTACGGCCGCCAACCAGGACGGCGCCAGCAACGGCCTCTCCGCCCCCAGCGGGCCCGCCCAGCAGCGCGTCATCCGCGCGGCCCTCGCCGACGCGGGCCTCGACCCCGCCGACGTCGACGCCGTCGAGGCGCACGGCACCGGCACCACCCTCGGCGACCCCATCGAGGCACAGGCCCTGCTCGCCACCTACGGCCAGGCCCACACCGCCGACCGGCCCCTGTGGCTGGGCTCCCTGAAGTCCAACCTGGGCCACTCCCAGGCCGCCTCCGGCGTCGCGGGCGTCATCAAGACCGTCATGGCGCTGCGCCACGGCATCCTGCCCAAGACCCTCCACGTCGCCGAGCCCGCCCACGAGATCGACTGGGCGTCGGGCGCCGTGGAACTGCTCACCGAGGCCCGCCCGTGGCCCGAGACGGGCCGCCCGCGCCGGGCCGGCGTCTCCTCCTTCGGCGGCAGCGGCACCAACGTCCACGTCGTCCTGGAGCAGGCGCCGCCCGCCGACGAGCCCGCCCGCGTGCCCACCGTCCCGGCCTTCCCGGCCGCCGCCCTGCCCTGGATCGTCTCCGGGCGCGGCACGGCCGGCCTGCGCGGCCAGGCCGAGCGGCTGCGCGACTTCGCCGGGGCCGAGGACGCCGAGGCGCTGCGCCCGGTGGACGTCGCCTGGTCGCTGGCCACCACCCGGGCCGCCCTGGAACGCCGTGGCGCGGTCCAGGCCGACGACCGCGAAGGACTCCTCGCCGGGCTCACCGCCCTGGCCGAGGGCACGGCCGGTGCCGGCGTCACCGAGGGCGCCGTCGTCAAGGGCACGGGCCGCCCCGTGTTCGTCTTCCCCGGGCAGGGTTCCCAGTGGGCGGGGATGGCGGTGGAGCTGTACGACGCCTCGCCGGTGTTCGCCGCCCGCCTCGACGACTGCGAGCGGGCCCTTGCCCCGCACACGGACTGGTCCCTGCTGGACGTGCTCCGCCAGAAGGACGGCGCGCCGGGCTTCGACCGGGTGGATGTGGTCCAGCCCGCGCTGTGGGCGGTGATGGTGTCCCTCGCCGAGCTGTGGCGGGCCAACGGCGTCGTTCCGGCCGCGGTCGTCGGTCACTCGCAGGGGGAGATCGCGGCGGCGGCCGTGTCCGGGGCTCTGTCGTTGGAGGATGCGGCGAAGGTGTCCGCGCTGCGGGCCAAGGCGCTGCTCGCCCTGGCCGGCAGGGGCGGCATGGTGTCGGTGGCCGAGACGGCCGATGCGGTGGTGGAACGTATCTCCGGCTGGGGTGAGCGTCTGGCGCTGGCTTCGGTGAACGGTCCGCGGTCGACGGTGGTTTCGGGTGCTCCGGAGGCTCTGGACGAGCTGATGGCGGTCTGTGAGGCCGATGGGGTGCGTGCCCGTCGGATCAATGTGGACTATGCCTCGCACGGTCCGCAGGTGGAGTCCATCCGTGACGAGGTCATCGGCCTCCTCGCGGGCATCGAGCCGCGGACCGCCGAGATTCCGTTCTTCTCGACGGTGACGGGGGAGTGGGCCGACGGTTCCGAGCTGGACGCGGAGTACTGGTACACCAACCTCCGCCGCACCGTCCGTTTCCAGGACGCCATCAACGGCCTCCTGGAGCGCGGCCACAAGGTCTTCGTCGAGACCAGCGCCCACCCCGTGCTGACCATCGGCGTCCAGGAGACCATCGAGGCCGCCGGCGCGTCCGCCGTCACCCTCGGCACCCTGCGCCGCGACGAGGGCGGCCCGCAGCGCTTCCTCGCCTCCCTCGCCCAGGCCTGGACCCACGGCGCCCCCGTCGACTGGCAAGCGGTCCACGCCGGCCAGGACGCCCGGCGGGTCGACCTGCCGACGTACGCCTTCCAGAACGAGCCCTTCTGGCCGGACCCGCTGCCGCCCTTCTCCGGCGACGCCACCGGCTTCGGGCTCTCGGACGCCGGACACCCGATGCTCGGCGCGGCCGTGAGCCTCGCGGGCGGCGAAGGCCTCCTGTTCACCGGCCGGATCGCCCCCGACACCCAGTCCTGGCTCGCCGACCACGCGGTCTCCGGCACGCCCCTCCTCCCCGGCACCGCCTTCGTCGAACTCGCCGTACGCGCCGGCGACGAAGCCGGCTACACCCTGCTGGACGAGCTCACCCTCGAAGCGCCGCTCGTCCTCCCGGCCAGCGGCGGAGTCCACCTCCAGGTGCTCGTCGGCCCCGACGGCGGCTCCGGCACCCGCCCCGTCACCGTCCACTCCCGCGCCGAGGACGCGCCCGCCGACCTGCCCTGGACCCGGCACGCCAGCGGCGTCCTCGCCCCCGGGGACCGCGCACCCGGATACGACCTGACCTCCTGGCCGCCCGCCGGCACCGAACCCGTGGACCTCGAAGGCTTCTACGACGCCGCGGCAGAGACCGGCTACCGGTTCGGCCCCGCCTTCCAGGGCCTGCGCGCCGCATGGCGCCACGCCTCCACCGGGGACGTGTTCGCCGAGGTCGCGCTGCCCGACGGCCACCAGGGCGAAGCGGCCGCCTACCTCCTGCACCCCGCCCTGCTCGACGCCGCGCTGCACGCCATGCGGCTCGGCGAGTTCATCGAGCTGACCGGCCAGGCCCGGCTGCCCTTCGCCTGGAGCGGAGTCTGCCTCCACGCGGCCGGCGCCGGCACCCTGCGGGTCCGCGTCAGCGCGGCGGGCACCGACACCATCGCGGTGGACGTCGCCGACGCGGCCGGCGCACCGGTCGCCACCGTCGACGCGCTCGTCCTGCGCCCCGTCGACACGGCCACCCTGCGGCAGGGCGGCGACGGCGGCACCGACGGACTGTTCCGCCTCGACTGGACGGCGCTGCCCACCGGCGCCGACGCCTCCGCCGCCGGGAACTGGGCCGTGCTGGGCTCCGGCGCGTCCGCCGTCGCCGCCGCGCTGGAAGGCGCGGGCGCGGTCGTCGACCGCTACGAGGACCTCGCGGCCCTCGCCGCCGCCGACGGCGCGGCCCTGCCGCAGACCGTGGTCCTCCCCTACGGGGACAGGACCGACGGCCCGGCCACCGGCTCCCACGGCGCCCTCCCCGAGGTCCACGCCGAGGCCGCCGCCCTGGTGGCCACCGTGCAGGAATGGGTGGCCGGGGAACGCTTCGCCGGATCCCGGCTGGTCGTCCTCACCCACGGCGCGGTCGCCACCCGTACCGGCGAGGACGCCACCGGCCTCGCGCACTCGCCCGCCTGGGGCCTGATCCGCTCGGCACAGGCCGAGAACCCCGGCCGGCTCCTGATCGCCGACCTCGACACCACCGAGGAGTCGGCCGCCGCCCTGCGGGGCGCGGTTGCCACGGCCCTCGTCCACGACGAGCCGCAGACCGCGCTGCGCGCCGGCACCGCCCTGGTGCCGCGCCTGGTCCGGTCCGGCGCGGGCACGGCCCTGCCGGTACCGGCCGGTGCCGCCGCCTGGGCCCTGGACACCACCGCCGCCGGAACCCTCGACCACCTGTGCCTGCTGCCCCGGCCCGAGGCGGCCGGAGCGCTGCCCGAGGGCGCGGTGCGGATCGCCGTGCACGCCGCCGGGCTCAACTTCCGCGACGTCCTCGTCTCCCTCGGGATGTACCCGGGCGGCGGGTTCATGGGCTGCGAGGCGGCCGGTGTGGTCGTCGAGACCGCCCCGGACGTCACCCACCTCGCCCCCGGCGACCGGGTGGCGGGCATGGTCCCGCACGCCTTCGGGCCGCTCGCCGTCGCGGACGCCAAGATGGTGGCCCGCATCCCCGAGGGCTGGTCCTTCGAGAAGGCCGCCTCGGTGCCCGCCGCCTTCCTCACCGCGTACTACGCGCTCGTCGACCTGGCGGGCCTGAAGGCCGGCGAACGGGTCCTGGTCCACGCCGCCGCGGGCGGTGTCGGCTCGGCCGCCGTGCAGATCGCCCGGCACCTGGGCGCCGAGGTGTTCGGCACGGCGAGCGAGGGCAAGTGGCACGCGCTGCGCGCGGCCGGTCTCGACGACGCCCGCATCGCCTCCTCCCGCGACGCCTCCTTCGAGGAGCGCTTCCGCTCCGCCACCGGCGGCGAGGGCGTCGACGTCGTCCTGGACTGCCTGGCCGGCGACCTGGTCGACGCCTCGCTGCGGCTGCTGCCGCGCGGCGGCCGGTTCGTCGAACTCGGCGCCACCGACGTCCGCGACGCCGGACAGGTGGGCCTCGACCACCCGGGCGTCCACTACCGCCGCTTCGACCTGGCCGAGGCCGGCCCGGAGCGCACCGCCGGGATGCTCGCCGAACTGGCGGGCCTCTTCGAGGCGGGCGCCCTGAGCCCGCTCCCCACCCGCACCTGGGACGTCCGCCGGGCCCCCGAGGCCTTCCGCTTCATGAGCCAGGCCAAGCACACCGGCAAGATCGTCCTGACCGTCCCGCAGGGCTGGGACCCGGCCGGAACCGTGCTGATCACCGGCGGAACCGGCACCCTGGGCGCCCTCCTCGCCAAGCACCTGGTCACCGAGCACGGCGTACGGCACCTGCTGCTGGCCGGCCGCCGCGGCCCGGACGCCCCCGGCGCGGCCGAACTCGTCGCGGAGATAGCGGAGTCGGGCGGTACGGCCGAGGTCGTGGCCTGCGACGCCGCCGACCGCGACGCGCTCGCCGCCGTCCTCGCCGCGATCCCCGCCGACCGGCCGCTGACCGGCGTGGTGCACGCGGCCGGGGTCGTCGACGACGGCGTCTTCGCCTCGCTGACCCCGGCCCGCATGGAGCGCGCCATGCGGCCCAAGGTGGACGCCGCCTGGAACCTCCACGCGCTCACCCGCGACCTGGACCTGCGCCACTTCGTCCTCTACTCCTCGGCGGCCGGCGTGACCGGGAACTCCGGACAGGCCAACTACGCCGCCGCCAACACCTACCTGGACGCGCTCGCCCACCACCGCCGCGCCCAGGGCCTGCCCGCCACCTCCCTCGCCTGGGGCATGTGGCACCAGACCAGCGAGCTCACCGCCGGACTCGACGACACCGACCTGGCCCGGTTCGGCCGCGGCGGCGTCACCCCGCTCACCGCGGAGCAGGGCCTCGCCCTGTTCGACGCGGCCGTGGACCGGGACGAGGCACTGAGCGTCCCCGTCCGGCTCGACCCGGCCGCGCTGCGCGACTCCGCCGGCGGGGCCGGCCTGCCCGCGCTGTACCGCTCGCTGGTCCGCACCCCGGTGCGCCGGGCCGCGGGCACGGCCGCCACCGCGGAACCGGACGGCTCCTCGCTCACCCGCAAGCTCGCCGGACTCTCCGCCGAGCGCCGCCGCGACGTCCTGCTGGACCTCGTACGGACCAACGTCGCGGCCGTCCTGGGCCACGCCAACCCCGGATCCATCGAGGCCGACCGGGCCTTCAAGGAGCTCGGCTTCGACTCGCTGACCGCGGTCGAGCTGCGCAACCGGCTCGGCGCGGCCACCGGACTGCGGCTGCCCGCGACCATCGTCTTCGACCACCCCACCCCGGTCGAACTCGCGGAGCACCTGCGGGACGAACTCGCCCCGCAGACCGGAGCGGACACCGCGGCGGCCACGGCCGGCACGGGCACGCCGGTCGACGAGGCACACCTGCGGCGGGCCCTGGCCACCCTCCCGCTGGCCCGGCTGAGCGAAGCGGGCGTCCTCGACACCCTGCTGCGCCTGGCGGGCAGCCCGGCGGCCGAACCGGCCACGTCCGACCACACCGGGGCACGGGAGGACTCGATCGCCACGATGGACCTCGACGATCTCGTGTCCCTGGCCCTGGACGGCGACAACCACTGATCCGCGAAGACGAGATCCGGAGATCACACCCATGAGCACCCCCTCGGAAAAGGTCGTCGAAGCGCTGCGGGCGTCGCTGACGGAGACGGAACGGCTGCGCCGGCAGAACCAGCACCTGGTGGACGCCGCGCACGAGCCGATCGCCGTCGTCGCCATGAGCTGCCGCTTCCCCGGCGGCATCGAATCCCCCGAAGACCTGTGGGAGTTCGTCGCCGAGGAGGGGGACGCGGTCTCCGGCTTCCCCGACAACCGCGGCTGGGACCTCGGCGACACGGGAACGGTGCGCGAAGCCGCGTTCGTCCCCGACGTCGACGAGTTCGACGCCGCGTTCTTCGGGATCTCGCCGCGCGAGGCCCTCGCGATGGACCCCCAGCAGCGGCTGCTGCTGGAGGCCTCGTGGGAGACGCTGGAGCGGGCCGGCATCGACCCGCTCCGGCTCAAGGGCAGCCAGACCGGCGTCTACATCGGCGCCTCCCAGCCCTCGTACGCCCAGAGCCTCGGCGACGAGGCCGAGGGCGCCGAGGGGCACCTCGTCACCGGCTCCGTGGCCAGTGTGATCTCCGGCCGCCTCTCCTACACCTACGGGTTCGAGGGTCCCGCGGTCACCATCGACACCGCGTGCTCCTCCTCCCTGGTCGCCGTGCACCTCGCGGCCCAGGCGCTGCGCCAGGGCGAGTGCTCGCTCGCCCTGGCCGGCGGGGTCACCGTGATGGCGTCCCCCGGCCTGTTCGTCGGCTTCAGCGCCCAGGGGGTCATGGCGTTCAGCGGCCGCTGCAAGGCGTTCGCGGCCGGCGCCGACGGCACCTCCTTCTCCGAGGGCGTCGGCCTGGTCCTGTTGGAGAAGCTCTCCGACGCGCGCCGCAACGGCCACGAGGTCCTCGCCGTCATCCGCGGCTCCGCCATCAACCAGGACGGCGCCAGCAACGGCCTGACCGCCCCCAGCGGCAAGGCCCAGCAGCGCGTCATCCGGGCCGCGCTCGCCAACGCCCGCCTCACCCCCGACCAGGTCGACGCGGTCGAGGCGCACGGTACGGGCACCACCCTCGGCGACCCCATCGAGGCCAACGCCCTGCTCGCCACGTACGGACGCGGCCGGCCCGAGGGCAAGCCGCTGTGGCTGGGCTCCATCAAGTCCAACATCGGGCACACCCAGGCGGCGGCGGGCGTCGGCGGCATCATCAAGACCGTCATGTCGCTGCGCCACGGGGTGCTCCCCAAGACCCTGCACGTCGACGCGCCGTCCCCGCACATCGACTGGGCCGCCGGCGACGTCGCACTCCTGACGGAGTCCAGGACCTGGCCCGAGACCGACCACCCGCGCCGGGCCGCCGTGTCCTCCTTCGGCCTCAGCGGCACCAACGCGCACGCCATCCTGGAAGCCGCCCCCGAGGCACCCCCCGTTCCGGAGCGGGAGGAGGAGCCCGCCCCGGCCCCCGCCGTGGGCACGGGCGGTCCCGTCCCGTGGGTGCTGTCCGGCAAGGGGGCGGCGGCGCTGACCGCGCAGACCGCCCGCCTGCGCCGGTTCGTCGGGGCGGACCCCGCGCTGCGCCCGCAGGACGTGGCGCTCTCGCTGGCCGCGACCCGCTCGGCGTTCGACCACCGGGCCGTGGCGCTCGGCTCCTCCCGCGAGGAGCTCCTCGCCGCGCTCGACGCGCCCGTCGTGGCCGGCGTCGCGGACGCGGGCGGCAAGACGGTGTTCGTCTTCCCCGGCCAGGGCTCGCAGTGGGCCGGCATGGGCGTCGAACTCCTCGACTCCTCGCCGGTGTTCGCGGCCCGCTTCGCCGAGGTCGCGGGGGCCGTCGAGGAGCACGTCGACTGGTCGGTGGAGGGGGTGCTGCGCGGGGACGGGGACCTGACCCGCATCGAGGTGCTCCAGCCGGTCCTGTTCACGGTGATGGTGTCGCTGGCCGAGCTGTGGCGGGCCGCCGGCGTGCGGGCCGACGCGGTGGTGGGCCACTCGCAGGGCGAGATCGCCGCCGCCGTCGTCTCGGGGGCCCTGACCCTCCGGGACGCGGCGAAGGTGGTCGTGCTCCGCTCGCGTCTGTTCGCCGACGAGCTGGTCGGCAACGGCGCCGTCGCCTCCGTCTCCCTGTCGCGCGCCGAGGCCGAGTCCCGGCTCGTCCCGTACGGGGACGCGCTGTCGATCGCCGGGATCAACGGTCCGAGCGCGGTGACGGTGGCCGGTGACGTGGCTCCGCTGGAGGAGCTGGTCGCCGCCCTGGAGGCCGAGGGGGTGCGCGCGAAGATCGTGCCGTCCACGGTGGCCTCCCACTGCGCGCAGGTGGAGCCGCTGAAGGAGCGGATCCTGGACCTGCTGGGCTTCGTGGAGCCGCGGACCGGTTCCGTCCCGCTGTACTCGACCGTGACGGGCGAGGTGCTGGAGGGTCCCGAGCTGACGGCGGCGTACTGGTACGAGAACTGCCGCCGGCCGGTGTCCTTCGAGCCGGTCGTCCGCTCCCTGCTGGCCGACGGGTTCCGGGCGTTCGTGGAGTCCAGCGCGCACCCGGTGCTGACGTACGGGCTGGTGGAGACGGCGGAGGCCGCGGGCACGGAGATCCTGGCCACCGGCACGCTGCGGCGCGGTGAGGGCGGCCTGGCCCGCTTCACCACCTCCCTGGCCACCGCCTGGACCCGCGGCGTCGACGTCGACTGGACCGCCCTCAGCGGCCCGGACGCCATCACCGTCGCCCTGCCCACGTACGCCTTCCAACGCCAGAGCTACTGGCTCAAGCCCGCCCCCGTCCGGCCCGAGGCGCCGGCCACCGGACCCGTCGGCGCCGACGAGACCGAGGCCCGCTTCTGGGCCGCCGTCGAGGCCGAGGACCTGGAGGCCCTGGCCGGCACCCTCGCCCTCGACGAGCGCCGGGCCCTCGGCGAGCTGCTGCCCGCCCTCGCCACCTGGCGGCGCGGACAGCAGGCCCGCTCCACCCTCGACTCCTGGCGCTACAAGGTCACCTGGACCCCGCTGACCGCCGGGCCCGCCGCCGCGCCCGCCCCGGCCGGCACCTGGCTGATCGTCGCCCCGCCCGCCGCGGGCGGCGTGGCGGGTACGGTCGCCGCCGGCCTCGCGGCCCGCGGCGTCGAAACCGTCCTCTTCGAAACCGACCCGGCCGCCGCCGACCGCGCGGCCCTCACCGCCCGGCTCGGCGAGACCACCGCCGCCCTGCCCGGCCTCGGCGGGGTCCTCTCCCTCCTCGCCCTCGACGAGGCGGCCGGCGCCACCGGCACCCACGTCCTCGTCCAGGCCCTGGCCGACGCCGGGATCACCGCCCGGCACTGGGCCGCCACCCGGGGAGCCGTCGCCGCCGGCCGCGCGGACGCCCCGGCCATACCCGCGCAGGCCCGCGTCTGGGGCCTCGGCCGGGTGGTCGCCCTCGAACAGCCGGGCAGCTGGGGCGGTCTCGTCGACCTGCCGCCGGCCCTGGACCAGCGGGCACTGGACCGGCTCGCCCGGCTCCTCGCCGGCGGCTACGGCGACGAGGACCAGGTCGCCGTCCGTACCAGCGGCGTCCTCGGCCGCCGCCTGGTGCGCGCCCCGCTCGGCGACCGCGAGCCGGTCCGCCGCTGGGAGCCGTCCGGGACCGTCCTGGTCACCGGCGGCACCGGAGGCGTCGGCGCACAGGTCGCCCGCCGCCTCGCCGCCACCGGCGCCGCCCACCTCGTCCTCGTCGGCCGGCGCGGCCCCGACACCCCGGGCGCGACGGAACTCGCCGCCGAGATAAGGGCGTTGGGCGCCGAGGTGACCCTCGCCGCCTGCGACGTGGCGGACCGCGCACAGCTGGAGGCGGTCCTCGACGCGATCCCGGCCGGACAGCCCCTGACCGCGGTCGTCCACGCCGTCGGCGTCCCGCAGTACACCCTCGCCGGCGAGACCACGGCGCAGGAGTTCGAGGCGCTCTCGGCCGCCAAGGTGGCCGGCGCCGACCACCTCGACGCCCTCCTCGCCGACGCCGACCTCGACGCCTTCGTCCTCTTCTCCTCCAATTCCGGGGTGTGGGGCGCGGCCCGGCACACCGCCTACGCCTCCGCCAACGCCTACCTCGACGCCCTCGCGCAGCGGCGCCGGGCCCGCGGCCGGAGCGCCACCTCCCTCGCCTGGGGCGCCTGGGGCGGCGGCGGCATGATGGAACTGGAAGGGGCCGAGGAGTACATGCGCCGCCGCGGCGTCCTCGAAATGGATCCGCGGGCCGCCCTGAACGCCATGGTCCAGGCCGTCGAACACGACGAGACCTTCGTCGCCGTCGCCGACGTGGACTGGGCCCGCTTCGCCCCCGGCTTCACCTCCGAGCGCCCCAGCGCCCTGCTCACCGACCTCGTGCCGCAGGCCGCGCCCACCGCGCCCCGGCCCGCCGACGACTCCTCCTCCGAGCTGGTCCGCAGCCTGCGCGCGGCCTCCCCGGGCGAGCGCACCACCCTGCTGACCGACCTCGTACGGGACCGGGCGGCCTCCGTGCTCGGCCACGCCTCGGGCGAGGCGATCGAAGCGGGCCGGGCCTTCAAGGAACTCGGCTTCGACTCGCTCACCGTCGTCGAACTGCGCAACCGGCTCACCGACGCGACCGGACTGACGCTCCCGGCCACCCTGGTATACGACCACCCGAGCCCGGTCGCCCTCGCCCGCTTCCTCGGCGCCGAACTCCTCGGCTCCGGCGAGCAGGAGCCGTCCGCTCCCGCCGCCGACGGCCACGGCGCCGCCGGGGACGAGGACCCCGTCGTCATCGTCGGGATGAGCTGCCGCCTCCCCGGCGGCATCGAGACCCCCGAACAGCTGTGGCAGGCCGTCTCCGAGGGCGAGGACCTCGTCGGGGACCTGCCGCGCGACCGCGGCTGGCGGATCGCCGACGCCGCCACCGGGGGCGCGGCCGAGGGCGAGGAGGGCTTCCAGGCCGTCAAGACGCTCAGCCAGGCCGGACTGCTGCGCGGCATCGGCGAGTTCGACGCCGCCTTCTTCGGCATCTCCGAGGCCGAGGCCCTCGTCATGGACCCCCAGCAGCGGATCCTCCTCGAAACCGCCTGGGAGGCCTTCGAGCGCGCCGGGGTCGACCCCCGCGGACTCACCGACGAGCAGATCGGCCTCTACCTCGGCGTCGGCTACCAGGGCTTCCTGCCCACGGAGCGGATCCCCGAGGAGAGCGAACCGCACTTCGGCAGCGGCATCGCCCCGGCCATCGCCTCCGGCCGGGTCGCCTACGCCCTCGACATCCACGGCCCCACCCTCACCGTCGACACCGGCTGCTCCTCGTCCGGCGTCGCCCTGCACCTGGCCGTCCAGTCGGTCCGGCGCGGCGAGTGCGCGATGTCCCTCGCCGGCGGAGTCACCGTCCTGTCCGCCCCGGTCGCCTGGCACCACATGGGCGGCGCCGCCGCCGACGGCCGCTGCAAGCCCTTCTCCGAGGACGCCGACGGCACCGGCTGGGGCGAGGGCGCCGGCATGGTGCTCGTCGAACGCCTGTCCCGGGCGCGGCGCCTGGGCCACCCGGTCCTGGCCGTCGTACGGGGCTCCGCGGTCAACCACCACGGCGCCGGCAACGGCCTCACCGCCCCCAGCGGCGTCTCCCAGCAGCGCCTCATCCGGCAGGCCCTGGCCGACGCCGGCCTGAGCGCCCGGGACGTGGACGCGGTCGAGGGCCACGGCACCGGAACCCCGCTCGGCGACGCCATCGAGGCCGAGGCCCTGCTCGCGACGTACGGCCAGGACCGCCCGGCGGACCGGCCGCTGCTGCTGTCGACCGTCAAGTCCAACATCGGCCACCCGCAGTCCGCCTCCGGCGTCACCGGCGTCATCAAGACGGTGCTGGCCCTGCGCCACGCCCTGCTCCCGCAGACGCTGAACGTCAAGGAGCCCACCAGCCGCGTGGACTGGTCGGCGGGCGCCGTACGCCTGGTCACCGAGCCCACCCCGTGGCCGGAGACCGGCCGCCCGCGCCGGGCCGGGGTCTCCTCGCTCGGCGCCAGCGGCACCCAGGTCCACCTGATCCTCGAAGCCCCGCCCGCCGAGGAGCCGGCGCGGGCCGGCCGGTCCGGCGGCGCCCCGGGCGCCGTCGCGGTCCCGCTGTCCGGCCGCACCCCGGGGGCGCTGCGGGCCCAGGCGGCGCGCCTGGGCGCGGCACTCGCCGAGGACCCCGCCCTCGACCCCGCCGACGTCGGCTTCACGCTGGCCACCGGCCGGGCCGCCTTCGAACACCGGGCGGTCGTGCTCGCCGCGGACCGCGAGGAGCTGCTGGGGGCGCTCGGCTCGGTCGAACGGGGTGAGGACGATCCCCGGGTCGTCTCCGCAGGCTCCGCGCGGATCGCGTTCACCGGAGCCGTACGCGGCCTCGCCAACGCCCCGTACGCGGCCCGGCCCGTCTTCGCCGACGCCCGGGACGCCGTACGGGCGCACCTCGATGTCCGGCTGGCGGCCCCCTTCCCGCCCGTCGCCGAGGCCTTCGCCGAGGAGGTGGCCCTCTTCCGGCTGTACGAGAGCTGGGGGCTGGCTCCCCAGGCGCTGCTGGTGTCCGGCCCCGGCCGGCTCGCCGCCGCGCACGTCGCGGGCGCGCTCGGCCTGGAGGAGGCCGTCGAGGCGCTGGCCGTCCTCGCGGAGGGCGGGCGGCCCCGGGTGACGGCTACGGCGCGGCCGGAAATCGCCCTCCTGGACGCCGAGTCCGGGGAACCGCTCGGCGAGGACTGGACCGAGGGCCTCGCCGAGGCCCTGGCCGCCCCGGCCCCGGCCCCCGCCCCGGCCCCGGACCCGGACCGGGCGGCCGACGCGCCGCTGGCCCTGGCCGCCGCCTTCCACAGCGCCGGCGAACCGGTCGACTGGGCGGCGGTGTTCGAGGACAGCGGGGCCCACCGCGTGGACCTGCCGACCTACCCCTTCCAGCGCGAACGGTTCTGGATCTTCGGCTAGCCGCAGGCGCCCGGCGGACCGCGCGTCCGCCCCGTACCCGTCCACCCCCGGCTCCTGACGGCCGGGGGTGGACGTATGTCCGGAGCCGCCCGCGCGCGGGGTCTTAAGCGCGGCTTTAAGCCACGCGCCTACGGTCACGCCCGCGTACGTACGTACGTCGATCACGACCGTGGAGGAACCCCATGCTGGACGAGCAGAAGCGCAAGGAGATCGTCGCGGAGTACTTCCGCAAGGTGAACGAGGGCGACATCGACGCCATCCTCACCCACTTCACCGAGGACGCCCGGATCGAGGACCCGGTCGGCCGCGAGCCCCGTGTCGGCCGCGCCGCGCAGCGCGAGTACTTCCACAGCAACGTCGCCGCCGAGGTCACCGTCGCCCCCGGCCACGCCTCCGTGGGCCAGGACGGCAAGCAGGTCGCCGTCCCGGTCGCCGCGACGATGACCAACATCCTCGACCCGAACCGCACCCGCACCAACATCAACGCGGTCGACGTCTTCACCATCAACGCCGACGGCCTGATCGAGGACATGCGCGTCTTCTGGGGCATGAGCGACATCGGCGTCTGAGCCACCCCACCGCGCCGCCGGCACCCCGGTGCCCCGGCGCACCCGACAGGCGATCACGACCGAGGAAAGGTACGGAGATGAGCACCCCCGACGAGCACAGCGACCTGTGGATCCGGCGATTCCACCCCGCGCCGGAAGCGCACCACCGCCTGGTGCTGCTGCCGCACGCCGGTGGCAGCGCCTCCTTCTTCTTCTCCCTCTCCAAGGAGCTGGCCGGGCACGCCGAGGTACTGGCGGTGCAGTACCCCGGCCGCCAGGACCGCCGCGCCGAACCGCCCCTGGACGACGTGGCCGCGCTGGTGGAGCAGATCCACCGCGCGCTCCAGCCCTGGACCGACAAGCCGCTGGTGCTGTTCGGGCACAGCATGGGAGCGGTGCTCTCCTTCGAACTCGCGCGGAGGTTCGAGCGCGAGGGGGCTCCGCTGCTCGGCCTGATCGCCTCCGGCCGGCGCTCCCCGACCGTCCGCCGCGAGGAGAACGTCCACACGCGCGGCGACGACGCGCTGATCGCCGAGATCCGGGCCCTGAGCGGCACCGACGCGGGCCTGCTCGCCGACGAGGAGCTGCTGCGCATGGTGCTCCCGGCGATCCGCAGCGACTACAAGGCCATCGAGACCTACCGCTACCGCCCGGACGGTCCCGGACCGGCCCTGAACTGCCCGATCAGCGTGCTCACCGGCGAGTCCGACCCGCGCGTCAGCGTCCCCGAGGCGGCGGAGTGGCGGGAGCTGACCGGCGGCGCGTTCGGCCTGCGCACCTTCCCCGGCGGGCACTTCTACCTCACCCCGCAGCAGGCCGGCGTGACCCGGGCGGTCGTCGAGGACCTCGCGGCCTTCACCTCGGTGCCCGCGGGGCGCTGAACCCCGCGCGCTGAACCCCGCGCGCTGAACCCCGCGCGCCGAACCCCGCGCGCCGGCGGCCGCCGCCGCGGCCACTGCCGTACCGAACGAGCGAACGAACGAACGAACCGAGACGGGTGTCCCCATGCAGACCAAGGTGCAGTTCAGCGCGGCGACGAGAAACCTCCTCGTCGCCCTCTACTCCCGGGCCCATGACGCCAAGTCGGGACGCCCGATCCTCAACGACCGCCTCGCGGTCCGGGCGGTCGAGTCCATCGAGGACTACGACGAGCTGAAGGTCCAGCTCAAGATGCGCGACGACGACGCGATCTCCCTCGCCATCCGCGGCAAGGAGGTGGACCGCTGGGTGCAGGACTTCCTCATCCGCAACCCGCGCTCCGTCGTCCTCCACCTCGGCGCCGGCCTCGACGGCCGCGTCTTCCGCATCGAGCCCTCCGACGACGTCGAGTGGTACGACCTGGACCTGCCGGAGATCGCGCAGATCTACCGCGACCTGTTCCCGGAGCGCGACCACCACCACGTCATCGGCGCCTCGGCCCTCGACCCCGACTGGCTGGACTCGATCCCCTCCGACCGCCCGGTGCTCGTCGTCGCCGAGGGCGTCCTCGTGTACTTCACCGAGGACCAGGTCCGTGACCTCATCACCCGGATCGTCGGCCGCTTCCCCAAGGGCGAGCTGCTGTTCGACGCCTACACCCCGTTCTCGGTGAAGGCGATGAACAAGCACTGGACGGTCAAGGCGACCGGCCAGCGCTTCATCTGGGGCCTGGAGGACCCGAAGACGCTGGAGCAGTGGGACCCGCGGATCGAGCACAAGCTGGAGTGGACCTTCACCGACTCCCCGTACGTGTCGCACATGCCGTGGACCTCCCGGATCATGTGCAAGATCATGAACGCGATCCCGGTGCTGCGGAAGTACAACCGCGTGATGCGCTACACCTTCTGACGGTCCGTGGGGCGCGCCCGGCACCGGCCGGCCGCGCCCCGCGGCGTCGCCCCGGCACACGGAAGGGGCCCGGGAGCCGACCGGCTCCCGGGCCCCTTCCGCGCACCCGCTCACAGCTCCGGGGCGATCACCGTTCCGGTCGCCACCTCGGTGAGGCGGATGGCCTCCACCGGGCAGTTCAGGGCCGCGTCCAGCAGCCCCGCGTCGGCGTCCGCGGTCCCGCACAGGGCCTCGGCGCGGCCCTCCACCAGCCGGAAGTACGCCGGCGCCGCGTGCACGCACATGCCCGTGCCCGTACACGCCGCCCGGTCCACGCTGATCTGCCAGCGCGTCTTCTCCAGGGTCTCGGTCGTCATGCTCGTCCTCTCCTGTCCTCGTCGTTACAGCGGTGCCGTCACCGGGTGCGCCGTCACCAGCGGACCGGCAGTTCCAGGGGCCCGCGCACCAGCAGGCTGGCCCGCCAGGCGATGGCGTCGTCCTCGATCCCCAGCTCCAGGGTGGGGAAGCGGTCCACCAGGGCCTTGACGGCCACCCCGAGCTCCATGCGCGCCAGCTGGGCCCCCACGCAGAAGTGGACCCCGTGCCCGAAGCCCATGTGGTGGTTGTCCTCACGGGTCAGGTCGAGCCGCTCCGGGTCGGCGAAGGCCGTCGCGTCGTGGTTGGCCGAGTGGATGTGGACGTACACGGCCTCGCCCTCGGCGATCGTGGTGCCGCCGATCTCCAGCTCCTCCGTGGCGATCATCGCCGCGTGGTGGCCGGTGCCGAGCGGGATGTAGCGCATCAGCTCGTCCACGGCCCGCGGCAGCAGCTCGGGCCGCTCGCGCAGCAGCGCCAGCTGGGCCGGGTGGCGCAGCAGCGTATACACGAAGTTGGTGATCTGGTTGGCGGTGGTCTCGTGGCCGCCGGCCAGCAGCACCACCGTCAGCGAGACCAGCTCCTGCTCGGTGAGCCGGTCGCCCTCGTCCCGGGCCTGGATCAGGGCGCTGAGCATGTCGTCCGAGGGACTGGTCCGGCGACGCGCGATCAGGTCCATGATGTAGAAGCACAACTCGTTGACGCGCGAGGTGAATTCGGCGTGCGGCAGGGTGTCGCCCTGCATCAGCGCGTCCGCGCCGCGCCGGAACACCTCCCGGTCCTCGTACGGGACGCCCAGCAGCTCGCAGATGACCCGGGTCGGCAGCGGCCACGAGTAGTGCGCCACCAGGTCGGCGGGGGACCCCTGGGACGCGAGGTTTCCGGCCAGTTCCGCGGCGATCTCCTCGACGCGCGGACGCAGTTGCTCGACGCGCCGCTTGGTGAACGCCTTGGTCAGCAGGCGGCGCAGGCGCGAGTGGTCCGGCGGGTCCATGTACATGATGCCCTCGGGGCCCACGAGCATCTTCTGGCGGCGCGGTACGTCCTTGTTCACCACGGCCGCGCGGCTCAGTCTCTGGTCCGCGAGGGCGGCCCGGACGTCCTCGTACCTGGTCACGAGCCAGGCGTCGCCGCCGTAGGGAAGGGTGATGCGGCTGACCGGTTCCTCCCGGCGGAGGTCGGCGAGGACCGGCTCGATGTCGAGGCCGCGGATGGGGGTGAAGGGGAAATTCCGCAGCGCGGTGATCATCCGGGGGTCGATGGTGACGGTAGACATGACGCTCCCTCATCTTTTCCGTGTGCCCTGCAACGGTCCGGATTGGCGAGGGGTGGGTCAACCCCTACCCGACACCCGTACGCACCCCTGAATCCGGTCACGGGCACGCCCTCACATTGCTCCGGAAAGCCGATCGGCGGAATGCTGATCCGGGCCGCAACCTGGCCGCGGTGCCGTCGTCTTCGGGAGTCGCACGGACGACGACTCCGATGAACACGACATCGTGAAAGGTGGTGTGCGGTGGCACCGAGCGAGAACGCGATCGCCGCAACAGGACTGATCAAGAACTTCGGGAAGTTCCGGGCACTCGACGGACTCGACCTGACCGTACGCACGGGCGAGGTGCACGGCTTCCTCGGCCCCAACGGGGCCGGCAAGTCCACCACCATCCGGGCCCTGCTGGGCCTGCTCAGGCTGGACGGCGGACAGGCCTCCCTGCTCGGCAAGGACCCCTGGGCCGACGCGGTGGACATCCACCGCCGGCTCGCCTACGTCCCCGGCGACGTGAGCCTGTGGCGCAACCTCTCCGGCGGCGAGGCCATCGACACCCTCGGCGCCCTGCGCGGAGGCATCGACCAGGACCGCCGGAACGAGCTGGTCGAACGCTTCCAGCTCGACCCGACCAAGAAGTGCCGCACCTACTCCAAGGGCAACCGGCAGAAGGTCGCCCTCGTGGCCGCCTTCGCCTCCGACGCCGAACTCCTCATCCTCGACGAGCCCACCAGCGGCCTCGACCCGCTGATGGAGGCCGTCTTCCAGGACAGCGTCAAGGAGGTCAAGCGGCAGGGCCGCACCGTCCTGCTCTCCAGCCACATCCTCGGCGAGGTCGAGGCCCTGTGCGACCGCGTCAGCATCATCCGCAAGGGCCGCACCGTCGAGACGGGCACCCTCACCGAGCTGCGCCACCTCACCCGCACCGCCCTCTCCGTCGAGTCCGAGCGCGCCGTCACCGGCGTCGAGGCGCTCGCGGGCGTCCACAACGTGCGCGCCGAGGGCCACCACGTCCGCTTCGACGTGGACAACGGCAACCTCGACACCGTGCTCTCGCACGTGGCCTCCTTCGGCGTCCGCGCGCTCACCAGCACCCCGCCCACCCTCGAAGAGCTCTTCCTGCGCCACTACGGCGACCACGTCGAGGAAGGCGGCGAGCAGCCGAGCGGACGGCGCGCCAAGGCGGGAGCGGGCGCGCGATGAGCGAGTACGCGAACACCCAGCCGCTGCTCAAGCTCGCGCTGCGCCGGGACCGCATCCAGCTGGCCGTCTGGCTCTACGGCACCGCGGCGCTCGCCTACAGCGCGGCGAGCAGCGTCGGCAAGACCTACGCCGACGAGGCCGCCCGCACCGACGCGGTCAAGCTGCTCACCGACAACCCGGCCCTGCTGCTCACCCGCGGCGCGCCCGTCGGCACCAGCGAGGGCGCGCTGGCCATGGTCCAGGTCCTGACGTTCCTGTGCGTCCTGGCCGGTCTGATGAACACCTTCGCCGTCGTGCGGCACACCCGCCAGAACGAGGAGAGCGGCCGCGCCGAACTCGTCGGGGCGGCTCCCGTGGGCCGCCAGGCGGGCCTCGCCGCGGCCCTGCTGCTGGCCCTCCAGGCCAACGTGGGGCTGTTCATCTTCCTCGGCATCGTGCTGCCGCTGGCCGGGCTGCCCATCGGCAGCTCGCTCGTGGCCGCCGCGGCCGTCGCCGCGACCGGACTCGCCTTCGCGGGCGTGGCCGCCATCACCGCCCAGCTGGCCGGTACCTCGCGGGGCGCCAACTCGCTGGCCGGCGCGGTGATCGCCGTCGCCTTCCTGGTCCGCGGCATCGCCGACGCGGGCGGAGAGGTCCAGGCGTCGGGCACCGTCGTGGAGAGCTCCTGGCTGTCCTGGCTGTCCCCGATCGGCTGGGCCCAGCAGGCCGGCCCGTTCGGCGAGGACCGGTGGTGGGTCCTCGTGCTCCCGCTGCTGTTCGCCGCCGTCACCGCGGCCGTCGCCGTACGCCTCTCCGCGCGCCGCGACCTCGGCGCCGGCGTGTTCGAGGACCGTCCGGGCCCGGCCGCCGCCGCTCCCGGGCTGCTCGGCGCGTACGGGCTGGCCCGGCGCCTGCACCGCGGCTCGCTGATCGGCTGGGCCGTCGGCGTCGCCGTGCTCGGGGCGGTGATCGGCGGCATGGGCAAGTCCGCCGGGGACGCCCTGAAGGACAACGCCGACCTCACCGAGACCCTCGGCAAGATCGGCGGCGGGGGCGGTGCCCCCGTGGACACCTTCTTCGCGTCGATGATGGTCATGGTCGGGGCGATCACGGCCGGCTTCGTCGTCCAGGCGCTGCTGCGGCTGCGCGCCGAGGAGACCTCCGGCCGGCTGGAGTCCCTGCTGGCCACCGCCGTCGGGCGGGGCCGCTGGGTGGCGAGCCACGTGGTCGTCGCCGTCGCGGGCTCGCTGGTCCTGCTGCTCGTCGCCGGACTGGCCGCGGGCCTCACCTACGGGGCCGCGGCGGGCGACGTCGGCGCGGGCGTGGCCGACCTGACCGGGGCGGCGCTGGTCCAGGCCCCCGCGGTGCTGGTCCTCGCCGGTGTCGTGGTGCTGGTGTTCGGCCTCGCGCCGGGCGCCTCCTCCGGCGCCGCGTGGGGCGCGCTCGCCCTCTGCCTGGTCGTCGGACAGCTCGGCGCCCTGCTGAAGCTGCCCCAGGCGGTGCGCGACGTCTCCCCGTTCAGCCACCTGCCGGCGCTGCCCGCGGTGGACGTACGGGTACTGCCGCTGCTGCTGCTGACCGCCGTGGCCGTGCTGCTCCTGTGGGCGGGCACCGCCCTGTTCGGGCGGCGCGACCTGGCCGCCTGAGCAGACGCCGTGACCCGGCGCACGAAGAGGCCGTCCGTACCGGAGCATCCCGGTGCGGACGGCCTCTTCGTACGGGCGCGGCGCCGTGTCACTCCTGCCCGGGGTCGAGCAGGGACAGGTCCGACTTCCCCCAGTACACCCACACCGCTTCGATCAGACCGTGCGAACCGGTCCGGAAGATGCTCGTGAGCGCGAATTTGATGCGCTTGCGGAACGGGTCCGCGGGCTTGTCCAGATAACCGTGCTTCGTCAGCGCGGGACCCAGCGGAAGGTAATTCATGTACACCGACACCGGAATGGCCACGTGCAGACCGTCCTGTGCGGCCACCGGAACACCGGCGACGTCCACCGTTTTCGCTTCCGCGGCCCGCTGGAAATGCACGCGCAATGCGTCGTGCCCGATCATGGGAACCGAACCGACCGGGTCCTCGAACCGTACGTCCTTCGTGTAGAGCTCCAGCATGTGGTCCACGTTGCCGCTGCTCATGCGACGGCAGTGCTCCAGCGCCAGTTCCTTGCGGGTCGCCTCGTCCAGCATCTCTTCCTCCCCTAAGCCGCGTCGACGAGGGAGACGTCGCTCGCCCCCCAGTAGGCCTTCATGTCCTCGATGAGCCCGTCGTCCCCGGCCCGGATCACCATCACGAAGCGGAACAGCATCCGCTGCCGCGCGGGATCGGCCGGAACCGGCAGTACGCCGTGCCGCGTCAGGATCGGCCCGAGCGGCAGGTAGTCCATCGTGGCGGCGACCGGAACGGCGGCGTGACGCCCGTCCTGGGCCGCCACCGGCGGACCCGGCACCTCCACCGTGTTGCCGGTCACCGCACCGGTCGCGTGCGCGCGCAGCGCCGCGTGGCCCTGCTGCGCCCCGGCGCCCACGGGGTCCTCGAAGCGGACGTCCGGCGAGTACAGCTTCAGCAGCCCCTCGACGTCCCCCGCGTTGACCCGGCGCGTGTGTTCCAGGATCAGGTCCTTCAGCGCCGCCTCGTCCAGCATGAATTCTTCTCCTTTCGGCAGGCCGGACCATCGTCGCGGCGAGCACCACGATCCCGCCATAGGCGCCTTGTTTGATAGGGGTTCGTAGGGGTTCAGGGCATTGTGGGCGAGTGCTAGCGTCGCGGGGATCGGGAATGCCTGCACCGGCTCCCGGGAATTCGAATTCGACGGTGCGCAATGCGTCTGACGGATGGAAGGGTCACGCTCTCATGACCGCAGAAACACGCGCAGTGGTAATCGGCGGCGGCCTCGCCGGGATGCTGGCGTCCGCGGTGCTCGCGCGGCACGTGGACCGCGTCACCGTGGTGGAACGGGACGTGTTCCCCGACGGGCCGGAGCTGCGCAAGGGCGTCCCCCAGGCACGGCACGCCCACCTCCTGTGGTCCGGCGGCGCCCGCGCCATCGAGTCCCTGCTGCCCGGCACCCTCAAGGAGCTGGCCGACGCGGGGGCCCACCGCCTCTACCTGCCGCGCGACATCGTCTGGTTCACCCCGTACGGCTGGCAGACCCGCTTCCCCGGCAGCCAGTTCATGATCACCGCCAGCCGCGCCCTGCTCGACTGGGTGGTCCGCGAGCAGGCGCTGAAGAACCCGCGGATCGAGGTGCTCCAGGAGACCGGAGTCACCGGCCTCCTCGGTTCCGCCGCCCGCGTCACCGGCGTCCGCCTGCGCGACGCCGCGGGCCGGGAGGGCGAGCTCGCCGCCGACTTCGTCGTCGACACCGGCGGCCGCCCCTCCCAGACCCTCAAGTGGCTTCCCGAGCTGGGCCTGCCGGAGGTCGAGGAGGACGTCGTCGACACCGGCATCGCCTACGCCACCCGCGTCTACCGGGCCCCCGCCGGCGCGGAGACCTTCCCCATGGTCAACGTCGCCGCCGCCCCCGGCACCGGCGAGCCCGGCCGCAACGGCGCCCTCGTCCCCATCGAGGGCGGCCGCTGGCTGGTCACCCTCGCGGGCACCCGCGGCGCCGAGCCGCCCACCGAGGACGAGGCGTTCATTCCCTTCGCGCGCGGCCTGCGCCACCCGGTCATCGCCGACCTGCTGGAACGCGCCGAACCCCTCGGCCCGGTCCAGGGATCCCGCTCCACCGTCAACCGCCGCCGCTACTACGAGCGCCTCGCCGCCTGGCCCGAGGGCCTCCTGGTGCTCGGCGACGCCCTCGCCGCCTTCAACCCCGTCTACGGACACGGCATGAGCTGCGCCGCCCTCAGCGCCCGCGCCCTGGACACCGCGCTGACCCGCGGCGGCCTGGGCGACGGCACCGCCGACGCCGCCCGGCACGCCGTCGCCAAGGTCGTCGACGACCCGTGGCTGCTCGCCACCACCCAGGACATCTGCTACCCCGGCACCCGCAACCACGCCAAGGACCCTCGGATCGCCCCGCGCCCGCAGGACGCCCAGCAGTTCGCCGACCTGCTCGGCACCGCCGCCCTCTACGACCCCGTGGTCAACGCGGCGGCCATGCAGGTCACCTCGCTCGCCGCGCCCGTGGCCAGCCTGGAGTCCCCGCACCTGGTCGCCGCCCTGCGCAAGGCCGGCGCGGCCGGCGCCTTCAGCGAACTCGACGGCCCTCCGTTCACCCCGGCCGAGCGGGCCCTCCTCGACGCCCCCGAGGACGCGTCCGCCCCGGCCCTCACCGGCGCCTGAGACCCGTCGTCGCGAGCGGCGACGACCGGGCGCCGCCCGCGACGACCGGGTGTACCACGCGTTCCGCTTCCCGTGCGCCACCACCCCCGAGAAGGGCGTGATCACGCCTCCGCATTTCCTGCCGGGCAACTAGTGACCGGCGCCGGACCCGCCAACTCCAGCGGGTCTCAAGGCATCGTTTGCTGCGGTTCGAGGCACAGCAATGCGGAGGGGGCGGACCATGAGGCTCAGGTGCAGGGACGACGTATGTGCGCAGCTCGAAGGCGCGCTGACGGCATGTACGTCCGGGACGGCGGGCCTCGTGCTCCTGGAAGGCGCGGTCGGCTGCGGGAAGACGGAGATGCTCCTGCACGTGGCCGAAACCGCCGAGCGGCTCGGCGCCCTGGTGCTGCGGGCCGCCGGTTCCACCCGGGAACGCGACGTCCCCCACGGCGTCCTGCGCCAGCTGACCGCGGGACTCCCCGACGACACCCTCCCGGCCGCGGCCGGTGGCCGGGAGCCGCTCACGGGCCGCGAGTTCATCGCGGCGCTGCGCACCGCCGCCGAGCGGACCCCCGTCGTCCTGTGCGTGGACGACCTCCACCACACCGACCCCGCGTCCCTCGAACGACTGCTGGACGTGGCCCGCGCCGTACGCGGCGAACGGCTCCTGCTGGTCCTGGCCGACGCGCCCCACGAGCACGCGGACAGCCCGCTCGCCCGCACCGAGTTCCTGCGCCACCCCGGCTTCGTCCGGATCCCGCTCGGACGGCTCGACGAGAGCGGCACCGCCGCCCTGCTGGAGGACCACACCGGCCGCCCCGCGACGGCCGAGGGCACCGCCTGGCTGTACGGCGCCACCGGCGGGAACCCGCTGCTGCTGCGCGCCCTGCTCAGCGAACGGCCCCGCTCCGTACGCGGCCCCGCCGACCGGTGGCCGGAACCCGCACCGGGCGGCCCCTTCACCCAGGCCGCGCTGACCTGCCTGCACCGCGACGGCGCGGACTCCCGCACCCTCGCCGTGGCCCTCGCCGCCCTCGGCGACGACGCCACCCCCGAACTGACGGCCCGGCTCGCCGGCACCGGCCCCACCGCGGCCGCCCGCGCGGCCGCCGCCCTGGAGGCCTCCGGGCTCACGGACGACGGGCGGCTGCGCCACCCCGCCGTCGCCGCCGCCGTCCTCGACGGCGTCTCCCGGCACGAACTCGCCCTGCTGCGCACCCGCGCCGCCCACGTCCTGCACGAGGCGGGCGCCCGGGCCGCCGCCGTCGCCCCGCACCTCCTCGCCGCCTCGGAGGCCGGAGCCGGATCCGAGGAGGCACCGCGCGGCGACTGGCCCGTCCGGGTCCTGCGCGAGGCCGCCCTCCAGGACCTGGTCGACGACGAGACCTGCGACCGGGCCGCCGCCTACCTGGAGCTCGCCCGCACCCTCTGCGCGGACGAGCAGACCGGCTGGGAGATCGGCCTCCAGCTGGCCGCGGTGACCTGGCGCAAGCACCCCGCCGCCGCCGAACGCCACCTCGACGGGCCGCTCGCGGCACTGCGCCGCGGCGGCCTCGGCCCCGCCGCGGCCGGCCGGCTCGCCCGGCTCCTCGTCGCGCAGGGCCGCATCGAGGACGCCGCCGAGGCCCTCGAACGCATGGCGGACCCGCGTACCGCCGCCCGTACCACCCGCGAGGACCCGCTGCGCGAACTCTTCGCGCTGCCCCCGGCCACGGCCCCCGCGGGCGCCCCGGCCGCCGGACCCGGCTCGCCCGGCGACCACCCGGGCAGCCCCTCCCGTACCGGCACCGCCGAACTGCGCTCCTCCGCCGCCCTGTGGACCCACCCCGACAGCGCCGGCGACGAACAGGCCGCCGAACGCCTCCTCAAGGGCACCCCGCTGGCCCACGCCACCTTCGACCCCATCGTCCAGGCCGTCCGCACCCTCGTGCACGCCGACCGCCCCGACCGGGCCGTCGTCTGGTGCCGGCGCCTGCAGACCGAGGCGCAGCCCGCCGACAACCCCGGCTGGCAGTCCGTGTTCGGGCTCGTGCACTCCGAGGCACTGCTGCGCCTGGGCGACCTCGCCGGCGCCGAGCGCGAGGCTTCCGCCGCCGTCGACGCCGTCGCCGACCGGGGCGGACTGTTCCTCTTCGGCCCCGTCGCCACCCTCGTCACCGCCCTCACCGCGATGGGCCGCTACGACGCCGTGGCGCGCCGCCTCCAGATGCCCGTCCCCGAAGAGCTCTTCTCCAGCGTCTACGCCCTCAACTACCTCAGGGCGCGCGGCTACTACTACCTGGCCACCCACCGCCACCGCGCCGCCCTCGGCGAGTTCCTCGACGCCGGCCGGCTCGCCCAGCGCTGGGGCCTGGACCGGCCGCGCCAGCTCCCCTGGCGCACCGACGCCGCCGAGGCCCTGCTGCGGCTCGGCGAGCACCGCCAGGCCGAACGCTTCGTCGTCGAGCAGCTCGCCACCTCCGGCGTGCGCAGCCCGCGCGTGCGCGGCGTCTCCCTGAGGCTGCGCGCGGCCACCTCCGAACTGCGCCAGCGCCCCAAACTGCTCACCCGGGCCGTCGACGAACTCAGCCGCTCCGGCGACCGGCTGGAACTGGCCAAGGCCCTCGCCGACCTCGGCCGCGCCCTGCTCCTGCTCGGCGAGGGCACCCGGGCCGGCATGGTCACCCGCCGGGCCTGGCACCTGGCCGCCGACTGCGGGGCCCTGCCGCTGTGCGAGCAGATCATGCCGGGCCAGACCGGGACCGAGCAGCGCCCCGCGCCCGTCCAGCGCACCGAGGAGTCCCCGGAGGCCGAGCAGCTCAGCGAGTCCGAGCGGCGGGTCGCGGCGCTGGCCGCGTACGGGTACACCAACCGGGAGATCTCCGCCAAGCTCTACGTCACCGTCAGCACCGTCGAGCAGCACCTCACCCGCGCCTACCGCAAGCTCGGCATCTCGCGCCGCCAGGACCTGCCCATGGACCTCCAGTTCGACAGCCTCGAAAGCGCCTTCCCCGGGGCGGGGGTCGCGTAGCGGCCGGCGGGCGAGTCCGCCCCGGCCCGGGTCCCGGCGCCCGGACTGGGGTGGCCAGGGGCCCCGGCAGGGGTGGGTCCCGGGCACGCGCCGCCGTAACGTCGGGCGCGACGCGTGCAAGCGAGCGATGTTGGGGGAACCGTGGTCCGTCGGCCTTGGGACGTGGAGTGCCCGGACGCACCCGTACGGCTGTTCTGCCTTCCGTGGGCCGGCGGCAGCGCGGTGACGTACCGGCGCGGCTGGCCGCAGGCGCTGGCCCCCGACGTCGACGTCCACGCCGTCGAACTGCCCGGCCGCGGAACCGAGTTCGGGGACCCGCCGCCGCGCCGCGTCGAGCCCCTGCTCGACGCGCTGATGACACGGGTCGTCCCGCTCGTCGACCGCCCGTACGCGGTCTTCGGCCACAGCATGGGCTCCATGCTCGGCCTGGAGCTCACCCGCCGGCTGGTCGCCGCCGGCCTGCCCGAGCCGATCCGGATGTTCGTGTCCGGCAGCGGCATGCCGGGCCGCCGCCCCCGCACCGGGGGCACCCCGCTGCACGAGCTCCCCGAGAACGAGTTCCGCGAGTGGCTGCGCACCACCGGCGGCACCCCCGCCGAGGTCTTCCGCAACCCCGAACTCCTGGACCTCGTATCCCCCCTGCTGCGCGCCGACTTCGAACTCTGCGACGCCTACCGCCACCGGCCCGCGCCTCCCTTCGGCTGCCCCGTCACCGCGATCGGCGGCGACGCCGACCCCTACGTGCCGGTCGACGCGCTCGCGGAGTGGGCCGAGATCACCACCGGCCCCTTCGACCGCCTGGTGCTGACCGGCGGCCACTTCGCCTTCCAGGACCACCTGGACCGGGTCCACGCCTTCGTCGCCGCAGCCCTGCGCAGCGCCGTACGCGGCCTCACCCACTGACCGGCGGCCGGCGGCGGCACAGGGGTGGACGGGGGACGGACAGGGGTGCCCGGAGCGGACGCAGGGGTGTCCGCGCCCGGATCAGGGGTGAGGACCGGGCCTGCGGTGATCCAGTCTTGGAAGGGGCCGTACGCGTCAGGAATGATGATCATCTCTTGATCGCACGTGCGCATCGGGATTCGGTACCAAGGGGAAACTGGTGATCATCAGTTGATGCGGGAGTTCGAGAACGCCGCCCGGCAGGCAGGCTTCGTCCTGGACGACGCCCAGCGACAGGCCGCCCTCAGGCTCGGTGAACTCGGCGCGGACGTCACGCGCAAACGGGGACTGTTCGGCCGCGGCGCCAAACCCCCGCGCGGGGTGTACCTGTGGGGGTCGGTCGGCCGCGGCAAGAGCTGGCTGACCACCACCCTGTACGAGGCCGTGCCCCTGCGGAACAAGCGACGGCTGCACTTCCACGACTTCTTCCGCGAGTTCCACGCCGCCTACCACCGCCACCAGGGCGACCGCCGGGTCACCGACCTCGCCGTCACCGAACTGCTGGGCGACTGCCGCTTCCTCGTCTTCGACGAGTTCCACGTCCACGACGCCGGTGACGCGATGCTGATCGGCCGCGTCCTGCGCTCGATCCTCGACCAGAGGATCACCCTGCTCACCACCTCCAACTACCCCCCGGCCGGACTGCTCCCCAACCCCGTCTTCCACGAGATGTTCCTGCCGACGATCAAGATGCTCGAAGAGACCATGGACGTCGTCGAGCTCGGCGGCGGACGGGACTACCGGGCCGAGTACGCGCCGGGCACCGCCCGCTCCGAGTTCGAACGAGGGGCCTACCTCTGGCCCGGCACCGAGGAGCAGCTCGCCGAACACGGCCTCGGCCTCCCGCGGGCCGGCGACCGGCAGCAGGTGGAGGTGACCGGTGGCCGCACCGTCCAGGCGCTGGCCGTCGACGACGAGCGGATCTGGTTCGACTTCCACGACCTGTGCGACCGGCCGAACTCGACCGGCGACTACCTCGCACTGACGGACCGCCACCCCGTCTGGGTGCTCTCCGGCCTGCCCCGCCTGGCCGGCGAGGACCGCGACGCGGCCCAGCGGTTCGCCAACCTCATCGACGTGCTCTGCGACCGGGACGTACGCCTCGTCCTCGTCGGAGAGGCACCGCTCGACGAGGTGCTGCGGGGGGAGTCCCTGCCGCTCGACGTCAACCGGACCGCGAGCCGCCTGTCGCTGCTGTCCGCCACGGCCGACTCCGACGTGCACTGAGCGGGGCCCGGACGGTGCGGAACGCGCGGCCCCCTCCGCAGCTGTTTCCGACATCAGACAACAAAGGGCAATGCCGATGGCGACCGAACAAGAACTCCGCGACTACCTGAAGCGCGCGACCGTCGAACTGCGCTCCGTCAAGCAGCAGCTCCACGATGCCGAGGAAGCGGGCCACGAGCCCATCGCCATCGTCGGGATGGGCTGCCGCTTCCCCGGCGGGGTGACCTCGCCGGAGGACCTGTGGCGGCTGCTCGACGGGGGAGTCGACGCGATCTCCCCCTTCCCCGCCGACCGCGGCTGGGACCTCGACGCGCTGTACGACCCGGACCCCGAACGGCCCGGGACCACGTACACCCGCGAGGGCGGGTTCATCGACCGCGTCGCCGAGTTCGACGCCGCGTTCTTCGGCATCAACCAGCGCGAGGCCCTCGCGATGGACCCCCAGCAGCGCCTCCTGATGGAGACCGCCTGGGAGGTCGTCGAACGGGCCGGGATCGACGCCGCCTCGCTGCGCGGCAGCCGCACCGGCGTGTTCCTCTCCGTGATGTACCACGACTACGCCAACCTCCTGGAAGGCCGGGAGAACCTGGCCGGCTACGTGATCAACGGCAGCGCCGGCAGCATCGCCTCGGGACGCATCGCCTACACCTTCGGCTTCGAGGGCCCCGCCCTCACCGTGGACACCGCCTGCTCCTCCTCGCTGGTGACCCTGCACCTGGCGGCCGAGTCGCTGCGCCGCGGCGAGTGCTCGCTGGCGATGACCGGCGGCGCGACGGTCATGTCCACCCCCGCCTCCTTCGTCGAGTTCAGCCGCCAGCGCTCGCTCGCCCCCGACGGCCGCTGCAAGCCCTTCTCCGCGCACGCCGACGGCACCGGCTGGTCCGAAGGAGTGGGCATGCTCCTCCTGGAACGGCTCTCCGACGCCCGCCGCAACGGCCACGAGGTCCTCGCCGTGATCCGCGGCTCCGCCGTCAACCAGGACGGCGCGAGCAACGGCCTGACCGCCCCCAACGGCCCCTCGCAGCAGCGGGTCATCGGGCAGGCCCTGGCCAACGCCCGGCTGACCGCCGACCAGGTCGACGCGGTCGAGGCCCACGGCACGGGCACCTCCCTCGGCGACCCGATCGAGGCGCAGTCGCTGCTGGCCACCTACGGCCAGGAGCGCCCGGCGGACCGGCCGCTGTGGCTGGGCTCCCTCAAGTCCAACATCGGCCACACCCAGGCCGCCGCCGGCGCCGGCGGGGTCATCAAGATGGTCATGGCCATGCGGCACGGCGTCCTGCCGAAGTCCCTGCACGCCACGGAGCCGACCCCGCACGTCGACTGGGCCTCCGGCGCGGTGGAACTGCTGGCCGAGGCTCGGCCGTGGCCCGAGACCGGACGCCCCCGACGCGCCGCCGTCTCCTCCTTCGGCATCAGCGGCACCAACGCCCACGCCATCCTGGAACAGGCACCCGCCCCCGGCCCGGCCCCCCTCCCCGCCGAGGCCCCCGCGGCCGGCGGCGAGGACACCGCCGCGCCCGCCGCCCTCCCCGCCGCCTTCGCCCCCGGCGCCGCCGCCACCGCCTGGCCGCTCTCGGGCCGCACCGCCCCGGCCCTGCGCGCACAGGCCGGGCGGCTGCGGGCCCTCGTCCGGGCCGACCCGCACCTCGACCCGTACGACGTGGGCGGCGCCCTGCTGCACGCCCGCTCGGCCTTCGAACACCGCGCGGTCCTCCTCGCCGACGGCCGCGACGGCTTCCTCGGCGGCCTGGACGCCCTGGCCTCGGACGCGGACGGGAACGCGGACGGGAACGCGGACGGGGACGCGGGCCGGCTCACCGCCGGCCGGCTCCCCGCCGGGCCGGTCACCGGCGTGGCCCGGTCCTCCGGCGTCCGGCCGGTGTTCGTCTTCCCCGGCCAGGGCTCGCAGTGGACCGGCATGGCCCTCGAACTCCTCGACACCTCCCCGGTCTTCGCCGCACGCGTCGAAGCCTGCGCGGCCGCGTTCGCCCCCCATCTGGACTGGTCGCTGACCGACGTCCTGCGGGCGGCGGACGGAGCGCCCTCCCTGGACCGGGTGGACGTCCTGCAGCCCGCCCTGTTCGCGGTGATGGTCTCCCTCGCCGAACTCTGGCGGGCCTGCGGCGTCGAACCGGCCGCCGTGGTCGGCCACAGCCAGGGCGAGGTCGCCGCGGCCGTCGTCGCCGGCGCGCTCTCCCTGGCCGACGGGGCCAGGATCGTCGCCCTGCGCAGCCAGGCCCTGCTCGAACTGTCGGGCACCAGCGCCATGGCCTCCGTCGCCCTGCCCGCGGACCGCGTCGAGGACCTGCTGCCCGCGTGGGACGGCAGGCTCTCCCTCGCCGCCGTCAACGGACCGACCTCCGCGGTCGTCGCGGGCGACCGCACGGCCCTGGACGAACTCCTGGAGAAGCTCACGGCCGACGGCGTCTGGGCCCGGCGGGTCCACGGCGTGGACACCCCGGGGCACTCGGCCCGCATCGAGGAGGTGCGCGAGCGGATGCTCGACGCCCTCGCCCCGGTCGCCCCCGCCGGATCCGCCGTCCCCTACTACTCCACCGTGACCGGCACCCTGCTGGAGACCGAGGAGCTGGACGCCGGCTACTGGTACCGCAACATGCGCCAGACCGTCCGGCTGGAACCGGCCGTCCGGGCCCTGGCCGCCGACGGCTACGCCCACTTCCTGGAGATCGGCCCGCACCCGGTGCTCGGCGTGGGGCTGGCCGAGACCCTCGAACAAGCCGGCACCGACGCCTTCCTGGGCGAGACCCTGCGCCGCGACTCCGGCGGCCCCGCCCGCTTCCTGACCTCGCTCGCCACCGCCCACGTCCACGGCGTCGACGTGGACTGGGCCGCGGCGCGCTCCGGCCGGCCGGCCCGGCCCGTCGACCTGCCCACGTACGCCTTCCAGCGCAGCCGGTACTGGCCGGAGGCCTTCGCCCCCGCCGGCGACGCCACCGCGCTCGGCCTCGGCTCCGCCGGACACCCCCTGCTCGGCGCCGCCGTCCCGCTGCCCGACACCGACGGCTTCCTCTTCACCACCCGCCTCTCGCGCACCTCCCACCCCTGGCTCGCCGACCACGCCCTGCTCGGCGACGCGCTCCTGCCGGGCACGGCCTTCCTGGAACTGGCCCTGCACGCCGGCCGCCGGCTCGGCTGCCCCCGGGTGGAGGAACTCGTCCTGGAGGCCCCGCTGCCGCTGCCCGAGCAGGGCGGTGTCCAGGTCCAGCTCACCGTCGGCGCACCGGACGACGCCGGCCGCCGGCCGGTGGCCGTGTACGCGCGCGGCGACGGCCCGGACGGCGGCGACGGCCCGGACGGCGACCCGGCCGGGGCCGGGCGGCCGTGGACCCGTCAGGCCGGCGGGCACCTCGCCCCGGACACCGCCCCCGCCACCGCCGGCTTCGGCGTGTGGCCGCCCGAGGGGGCGCACCCGGTCGACGTGACGGACCTCTACGACCGCTTCGCCGAGGCGGGCTTCGGGTACGGGCCCGTCTTCCGGGGGCTGCGCGCCGCGTGGCGCCGGGGCGACGAGGTCTTCGCCGAGGTCGGCCTCCCCGAGGACCAGCGGGACCCGGCCGGCCGCTTCGGCCTGCACCCCGCCCTCTCGGACTCCGCCCTGCACGCGATCCCGCTCGGCGCGCTGCCCGGCGGGGACGGCGGGGACGGCGGGGACGGCGGGATCGGCCAGGGGCGGATGCCCTTCTCCTGGCACGACGTGACCCTGCACGCCACCGGCGCCACGGCCCTGCGGGTCGCCCTCGCGCCCGCCGGCAACGACGCCGTCTCCCTCCAACTCGCCGACCAGACCGGCCTCCCGGTGGCCACCGTCGCCTCCCTGGTGCTGCGCCCGCTGACCCGCGACCGGCTCGCCGCCGCCCGCTCCCGGCACGCCGACGCGCTGTTCCGCCTCGACTGGACCCCGCTCCCGGCCGCGCAGGCGGCCCCCGGCGGCCCCTGGGCGGTGCTCGGCGGCGCCACCCCCGGCCCGGCGGCCGGCGCGCAGCGGATCGGGCACCTCGCGGAGCTCACCGCCGCCCCCGCGCTCGTACTGGCCTCGCCCGCAGCGGGCGCCCCCGACGTGCGCTCCGCTACCGCCGCCACCCTGGAACTGCTGCGGTCCTGGCTCGCCGACTCCCGCCTCGCGGACTCCCGCCTCGCCGTCGTCACCCGGGGCGCCGTGATGACGGGGGAGGCCGACGGGGCCCCGGACCTGGTCCAGGCCGCCGTGTGGGGCCTGGTGCGCTCGGCGCAGTCGGAGCACCCCGAGCGGTTCCTGCTGATCGACCTGGAGCCGGCCGCCGGGGACACCGCCGAGAGCGCGCTCGGAGCCGCCGACGAGAGCGCCCTGGGCCGGGCCGTGGCCTCCGCGGAACCCCAGACCGCGCTGCGCGGCGGTACGGTCCACGCCCCGCGCCTGGCCCGTACGACCACGAGCGCGACCGCCGCCACCGCGACGGACGCCGCCCCCGCACCGCGCGAGCCGCTCCTGGCACCCGGCGGTACCGTCCTGGTCACCGGCGGCACCGGAACCCTCGGCCGGGCCGTCGCCCGCCACCTGGTCACCGAACACGGCGTACGCCACCTCCTGCTGGCCTCCCGCTCCGGCGGCGCCGAGGACCTCGTCGCCGAACTGTCCGAGGCGGGCGCCTCGGTCACCGTCGCCGCCTGCGACACCGCCGACCGCGACGCCGTGGCCGCCCTCCTGGCCTCGGTCCCGGCGGCCCACCCGCTCACCGCCGTCATCCACACGGCGGGGGTCCTGGACGACGGTGTGATCGAGTCCCTCACCCCGGAGCGCTTCGACGCGGTCCTGCGCCCCAAGGCCGACGCGGCCGGGCACCTCCACGAACTCACCGCCGGCCTGGACCTGTCGGCGTTCGTCCTCTTCTCCTCCGCCGCGAGCCTGTTCGGCGCCCCCGGCCAGGGCAACTACGCGGCGGCCAACGCCTACGTCGACGCCCTCGCCCAGCACCGGCGCTCCCTCGGCCTGCCCGCCCAGTCCCTCGCCTGGGGCCTGTGGGCCGAACGCAGCGGCATGACCGGGCACCTCGACGGGGCCGGCATCGCCCGCATCGAGCGCGCGGGCGCCCAGGCCCTGACGACCGCCGAGGGCCTGGAACTCCTGGACGCCGCCCTCACCCGCGACGAGGCCGTGCTCGTGCCGATGCGGGTGGACCTCGCGGCGCTGCGCGCCCAGGCCGCGGCCGGCGAGAGCGTGCCGTCGCTGCTGCGCGCCCTGGTCCCCGTACCGGTGCGCCGGGCAGCGGCCGTCGAGGCGGCGCCGCCGACCTCCCTGGCGCAGCAGCTGGCGGGACTCCCGGAGAACGAGCGCACGCGGATCCTGTCCGACCTGGTGCGCGGCCACGCCGCCACCGTCCTCGGCCACGCCGGGCCGCAGGCCGTCGAGGCCGACCGGGGCTTCCTGGAACTGGGGCTGGACTCCCTCACCGCGGTCCAGCTCCGCAACCGCCTCGGCACCGCCACCGGGCTGCGCCTGCCCACCACCCTCGTCTTCGACTACCCGACGCCGGCCGCGCTCGCCGCCCACCTGCGCGGCCTGCTCGTCGTCGAGGAGGTCCGCCCGCCGGTGTTCGGCGAACTGGACCGGCTGGAGGGCACCCTGCGGGCGGTCGCCTCCGACGCGTCCGAGGACGTACGGGCGGACGTGTCCGCGCGCCTGAACGGCCTGCTGGCGCTCCTGGCGACGGCATCGCCCGCCGGGCCCGCGGACGGGACGGACGCGGACGGGGGCACCGGTGCCACCGCGGCCCTGGGCACCGCCTCCGCCGACGAGATCTTCGACTTCATCCGGGCGGAGTTCGGCAAGTAGGGACAAGCAGGAGGGCCTGCGCCGGGCGGAACGATCCGCCGGGCGCAGGCCCTTTCCTTTTCCCGCTTCCCGCTACGGGCGCAGTCGCACCGGAAGCGTCTCCAGGCCCTGCATCATGAAACTCTTGCGCCAGCGCAATTCCGAATCCGGCACGGCGAGGGAAAGGCCGGGGAATCGGGTGAGGATATCGCGCAGCGCGATTTCCATTTCCGCACGGGCGAGCGGCGCGCCGACGCAGTAGTGGATTCCGTGCCCGAATCCCAGATGTCCGTTGGTGGACCGGGCCACATCGAGCATGTGCGGGCAGGCGAACTTCGCCTCGTCCCGGTTGGCCGACCCGAGCAGCACCGACACGTATTCGCCCGCCCCGACGGTCACGCCGCCCAGTTCCAGCGGCTCGGTCGCGTAGCGCAGGGTCGCCCGGTTCCCCGGACCCTCGTAGCGGAGGAATTCCTCGTTGGCGGCCGGAATGAGGGCCGGGTCCTCGCGGACCGCCGCGAGCTGTTCCGGATGGTTCAGCAGCGCCCGCACGCCGTGCCCGATCATGTTCACGGTGGTTTCGTATCCCGCCACCACCAGCAGGAAGACCGTCGAGACCAGTTCCACGTCGGACAGCTGGTCCTGGTCGTCGCGGGCGGTCACCAGGGCGCTGATGAGGTCGTCGCCCGGATCGGCCCGCTTCTGCTGGATCATCGCGCCGATGTGCTGCCCGAACTTCGCCATGTTCGCGCCGGCGTTCTCGTTGTCGTTCGACATGATGGCGCCCGTCAGCCCCACCAGGATCGGCAGGTGCTCGGCCGTGATGCCCAGCAGCTCCCCGAGCACCTTGACCGGGAACACCGCGGTGTAGTGCTCCACGAGGTCCACGGTGCCGTCGCCCGATTCCGCGGCGGCCTTCTCGGCCGCGTCCAGCAGGTCCGCGCTGATCCGCTCGATCGTGGGCCGCAGCCGCTCCACGCTCCGCGCGGTCAGGGCCTTGTTGACCAGCTTGCGCAGCCGGGTGTGGCCCGGCGGGTCCATGTTGAGCATGTGCCGGCCCACCGAGCTGTGCTCCAGCCGGGGCGTGCCGCCGGCGCTCATCTCGCGGTCGAAGTAGCCCAGCTCGACGGAGGTGTCGATGTCCTTGGACAGCGCCGGGTGGGTCATCGCGACCCGGGCCTCCTCGTGGCTGACAACCGCCCATACCCGCAGGCCGCTGGGCAGCAGCATCCGGTGCACCGGCCCCTGCGCCCTGAGGCCGGCGAAGGCCGGATAGGGGTTGCTCAAAAACTCGTCATCCATTATCGGAAGGGACACGAATACTCCTCGGATTGCTTTATAGGGGTTGCCTGGCGGGCTCTGGTAGGGGTTTCCTCAGGGGTTTATAGGGGCTGATAGGGGTCGCCCTGGGTAACACCACTATTGAAGTTGATCTCGCTTGTCGGTTCGCATAGTATCGGCCGCCTGGCGGGGGAAGCCAAAGAAATTCATAAAGCTTTCTCCCGTTCGGTAAGAGCATTGGTCCGGATCAATGTGGTCGATCGGATGCGAGGGACACGCAATGGGGGAGCAGGGTGTGCGGGCCGGCCTTGTCAGGCCGATCTCGGAACTCCTCCGGGAGCACGCACGCGAGCGCGCCGCCCGGACCGCCTACTCCGACGGGACGCGCGGCGTCACTTACGGGGAACTGGCGACGACGACGGGCCGGCTCGCCGGTCACCTCGCCGCCCTCGCGGACGGCCGCGGCCGACGCGTCCTCGTCCACCTGGGCAACCGGGTGGAGACGGTAGAGGGATTCCTCGCCGCGACCCGGGCGTCCCTCGTCGCCGTACCGGTCAACCCGCACGCGGGGGACGCGGAACTGAGGCACGTCCTCGACGACTCCGAAGCCGTCCTCGTCATCACCGACGCGCCCCGCCTCGCGCAGTACCGCCGCCTGGACGCGGTCGGCCACGGCATCCGCTTCGTCGTCCTCTCCGCACCGGGCGACACCCCCGAGGACACCCCCGAGGACACCCCCGCCACCCCCGCCACCCCCGCCACCCACGACGTCCACGACTTCGCGCGGCTGTGCGCCACCGACCCGGCCGTGCCCGCCCCGGACGACCTCGGCCTCGACGAGGTCGCCTGGATGCTCTACACCTCCGGCACCACCGGCGCCCCCAAGGGCGTCCTGTCCACCCAGCGCGCCGGCCTCCGGTCCGTCGCGGCCGGCTACCCGGCGGTCCTCGGCATCACCGAGGACGACCGGCTGCTGTGGCCCCTGCCGCTGCACCACAGCTTCGCGTTCAACCTCTGCGTCCTCGGCGTCACCGCCACCGGCGCCTCCGCGCGGATCATGGCCGACTTCACTCCGGGCGAGGTGATCGCCGAACTGCGCGCGGCCCCGTACACCCTGATGGCGGCCGTCCCGACGCTGTGCCACCACCTGCTGGACAGCGCGGGCGAGGGCGAACCGGCCCTCACCGGACTGCGGGCGTTCCTGGTGGCCGGCGCGGTGACCGGCGCGGCCCTCGGCGAACGCTTCGCCGAGGCCTTCGGCGTCCCGCTGATCGACAGCTACGGCAGCACCGAGACCACCGGCGTCATCACCTGCAACCCGCTCACCGGACCGCGCGTCCCCGGCTCCTGCGGCCGCCCCGTACCGGGCCTGGGCCTGCGCGTCGTCGACCCGGCCACCCGGCTCGACGTCTCCGGCGGCGACGAGGGCGAGATCTGGGTCGACAGCCCCAGCCTGATGCTCGGCTACCACCACGCCCCCGAGGCGACCGCGGCGGCCTTCCACGACGGCTGGTACCGCACCGGCGACCTGGGACGGCTCGACGCCGACGGCTTCCTGACCATCACCGGACGGCTCAAGGAACTGATCATCCGGGGCGGCGAGAACATCCACCCCGCCGAGATCGAGGACCTGATCCGCGCCGACGAAGCCGTCGCCGACGCCGCCGTGGTCGCGCGCCCCCACCCCGGACTAGGCGAGGTCCCCGTCGCCTACGTGGTGCCCAAGGACGGCCGGAGCCTGTCGCCCGCGGACATCCTGACCCGGTGCCGCGAGCAGCTCGCCTACTTCAAGGTGCCCGCCGCGCTCCACCTCACGACCCGCATCCCCCGGACCGCCTCCGGCAAGACCGTCCGCGGCCTGGTCGGGAACGGCTCCGAGCCCTCGCGGCTCCTCGCGGCCGGCTCCACCCACCACGAGCGGGTCGGCCGGACCCTGCCCGAACCGGCGCCGCTGCCCGCCTCGCTCCCCGCCGACGACACGAGCGCACTGGCCGGCACCCCCGTGCTCCTGATCACCGGACCGGGCGAGCAGGACCGCGCCGCGGCCCTGGCCGCCCACCTGACCGGCGCCCACCTGTGCCCGGACGTCGTCCGCGCCGCCTGCGACCCCGCCGACGCCGAGGCGGTCGACCGTGCCCTGACCGGCTTCGACACGCACGCCGTGGTCCTGCTCACCCCCACCGGGCCCGGTGCCGTACCCGGTACCGTCTTCGACGCCGTCGCCCGGCGCCTGCGCGCGGACGGCCGTACGGCGCTCTCCCTGAGCGCGGCACCGGAGGTCACCGGGCGGGAGCTGGCCGAAGGCCTCGACGCCGCGCTGATCGAGGGCGAACCGGCCGTCCGCGTCCACGCGTTCGGCGACGAGCCGGCACGCGCCACCGCCACCGCCACGGCCACCGGGGACCCGGCACTGACGCTGAGGCTGACCGCGGAACTGGCCCCCCTGGGCGAGGCCGGCCGCGAACGGCGCCTGCTGCGCATCGTCGCCGACGCCATCGCCGACGTCCGCGGCACCGCCCCCGCCTCCGACCCCCGCGAGCGGTCCCGGCCGCTCGGCTTCGACTCCATGGCCTCGGTCAGGCTGGCCACGCGCCTGTCCACCGCCACCGGCCTGCGGCTTCCGGCCTCGCTGGCGTTCGACCACCCGAGCCCGCTCCTGCTGGCCCGCTTCCTGCGCGGCGCACTCCTCGACGGGACCTCCGCCCCCGCGCAGGGGGAGCGGGCCGGGCAGGACCCGCGGGCCGACGCCGCCGACCCGGTCGTCGTGGTCGGCGCCGCCTGCCGGTTCCCGGGCGGTGTGGGATCGCCCGAGGAACTCTGGCGGCTGGTCGCCTCCGGCGCCGATGCCGTCGGCCCCTTCCCGCAGGACCGCGGCTGGGACCTCGACGGCCTGTTCGACGCCGACCCCGACGCGCCCGGGACCACGTACACCCGCGACGGCGGGTTCCTCGACGGGGCCGCCGAATTCGACGCCGGCTTCTTCGGGATCTCCCCGCGCGAGGCCCTCGCCATGGACCCCCAGCAGCGGCTGCTGCTGGAGACCTCCTGGGAGCTGTTCGAGCGGGCGGGCATCGACCCCGACTCCCTGCGCGGCAGCCGCACCGGCGTCTACGCCGGGCAGATGTACCACGACTACGCGCCCCGGCTCGCCGGGGAGAGCGGCCTGGAGGGGTACCTCAGCACGGGCGGCGCGGGCAGCGTCCTGTCGGGCCGGCTGTCCTACTTCTACGGGTTCCAGGGCCCCGCGCTGACCGTCGACACGGCGTGCTCGTCCTCCCTCGTCGCCCTGCACCTCGCGGCCGAGGCCCTGCGCCGGGGCGAATGCTCGCTCGCCGTGGCCGGCGGTGTCGCCCTGATGTCCACCCCGGCCTCCTTCGTCGACTTCAGCCGCCAGCGCGGACTGGCCCCCGACGGCCGCTGCAAGCCCTTCGCCGCCGCCGCCGACGGCACCGCCTGGTCCGAGGGCGTCGGCCTGCTCCTCGTCGAGCGGCTCTCGGACGCCCGCCGCAACGGCCACGAGGTCCTCGCGGTCCTCAAGGGGTCCGCGGTCAACCAGGACGGCGCATCCAACGGCCTGTCCGCCCCCAACGGCCCCTCCCAGCAGCGCGTCATCCGTCAGGCCCTCGCCAACGCCGGCCTGACGGCCCGGCAGGTCGACGCCGTCGAGGCCCACGGCACGGGCACGACCCTCGGCGACCCCATCGAGGCGCAGGCGCTCCTCGCCACCTACGGACAGGACCGGGCGGCGACGGACCGGCCGCTGTGGCTGGGCTCCGTCAAGTCGAACCTGGGGCACACCCAGGCCGCGGCGGGCATGGCCGGCGTCATCAAGATGATGACGGCGATGCGCCACGGCATCCTGCCCCGCACCCTGCACGTCGACGCGCCCACCCCGCACGTCGACTGGACGGCCGGCCGGGTCGAACTGCTCGGTGAGAGCGTCACCTGGCCCGAGACGGGCGAACCCCGCCGGGCCGCCGTCTCCTCCTTCGGCATCAGCGGTACCAACGCCCACGTCATCCTGGAGGAAGCACCGCCCCTCAGCGCGCCGGAGCCGCCGACGGCGGACGCCCCCCTGCCCCTGTGGGTGCTGTCGGGCCGGGACGCGCAGGCGGTGCGGGCGCAGGCGGGCCGGCTGCTGGAGCGGGTGACGGCGGACACGGACCTGCACGTGGCGGACGTGGCCTTCTCGCTGGCGACCTCGCGGGCGGCCCTGGGCACCCGGGCGGCCGTGGTGGCGGCGGACCGGGACGGTCTGCTGTCCGCCCTGGAGGCCCTGGCCGCGGGCCGTCCGGCGTCCGGGGCCGTCGAGGGCGCGGTGTCCGGCGGGAAGCTTGCCTTCCTCTTCTCCGGCCAGGGCGCGCAGCGTCCGGGGATGGGCCGTGAGCTGTACGGGGCGCAGCCGGTGTTCGCCGCCGCGTTCGATGAGGTGTGCGCGCACTTCGACCTGCCGCTGAAGGAGCTGGTGTTCGGGGGCGGGGAGGAGATCCACCGCACGGAGTTCACCCAGCCGGCCCTCTTCGCGGTCGAGGTGGCGCTGTACCGCCTGCTGGAGTCCTACGGCATCCGCCCCGACTTCCTGGCGGGTCACTCGATCGGCGAGATCGCCGCCGCGCACGTGGCCGGGGTGCTGTCGCTGGCGGACGCGGCCCGGCTGGTGTCGGCCCGTGGTGCGCTGATGGGCGCGCTGCCGGAGGGCGGCGCGATGGTCTCCGTCCAGGCGGCCGAGGCCGAGGTCCGCCCGCTACTCCGCTCCGATGTGGACATCGCGGCGGTCAACGGGCCCTCATCAGTGGTGATTTCAGGCGCCGAGCGGGCCGTACTGGAGGTCGCCGCGCAGCTGGCCGAGCGGGGCCACAAGACCAAGCGCCTCACGGTCTCGCACGCCTTCCACTCCCCGCTGATGGAGCCGATGCTGGAGGCCTTCCGCGAAGTCACCGAGTCCCTCACCTACCACGCCCCCGAGATCCCGCTCGTCTCCACCCTCACGGGCACCCTCGCCACCGCCGGGGAACTGACCTCCCCCGCCTACTGGGTGACGCACGTCCGCGAGGCCGTCCGCTTCCACGACGCCATGCGCCACCTGGAGACGGCCGGCGTCCGCACCTACCTGGAGATCGGCCCCGACGCCGTCCTCACCGCCATGGGACAGGCCTGCCTCGACGAACCCGCCACCCTCCTGCCCCTGCTGCGCCGCGACCGCGCCGAGACGGTCACCCTGACGTCCGCCCTCGCGGGAGCGTTCGTCCGCGGCTTCGACCCCGACTGGACGCGCCTGCTGTCCGGTCGCCGCGTCGACCTGCCGACGTACCCGTTCCAGCGGCAGCGCTACTGGCCCGCCGCGCCCCTGACGGCCGCCTCCGGTCGCCTCCCCGAAACGGACGACGACCTGCTCTACCGCGAGACGTGGGAGCGCCTCGACGACCCCTCCGAGGCGCCCGCAGCGCCCGGCTCCTGGCTGGTCGTCACGGACGCCGGCCGCCGGGCGGGGGCCACCGACGCCGTCCTCGCCGCGCTGGCCGACCGGGGCGCCCACGTCGTGGAGCTGCCCCTGACCGCCGCCGAGCACGACCGGACCGTCCTCGCCCGGCGGATCGCCCCCGCCCTCCCGGCGGACGGCCTCGCGGGCGTGCTGTCCCTCCTCGGCGTCGACACCGGCGTCAACACCGACACCGGCACCGGCGTCGGCACCGGCGGAGAGACCGCCGACAGCGCCGACGCGACGGCCGCCACCCTCGCCCTGATCCAGGCCCTCGGGGACACCGGCCTGTCGGCGCCCCTGTGGATCGCCACGCGCGGAGCCGTCGCGGTCGACGGCCACGACGACGGCCCCGTGCGTCCCCGCCAGGCCCAGCTCTGGGGCCTGGGCCGGGTGGCCGCGCTGGAACTCCCCGCCGGCTGGGGCGGCCTGGTCGACCTGCCCGAGGAGCCCGACGCCGACGCCCTGCGACGGCTGTGCGCCCTCCTGTGCGGCGGCGCCGACGAGGACGAGACCGCCCTGAGGCCCTCCGGGCTCCACGCCCGGCGGCTGGTGCGGACCGGCTGGTCGGGGTCGCAGCCCGCCCGCGACTGGTCGCCGCGCGGCACCGTCCTGGTCACCGGCGGCACCGGCGCCCTCGGCGGCCACGTCGCCCGCCGGCTCGCCGAGGCCGGCGCCGACCACCTGCTGCTCGTCAGCCGGCGGGGCGCCGACGCCCCCGGCGCCGCCGCGCTCGTCGAAGGCCTGGCCGCCCTGGGGGCCGAGGTCACCCTCGCGGCCTGCGACGTCTCCGACGAGGACGCCCTCGCCGCCCTGCTCGCCGAGGTGCCGGCCGAACATCCGCTGACGGCCGTCTTCCACACGGCCGGAGTCCTCGACGACGGCGTGCTGAGCGCCCTCACCCCCGCGCAGCTCACCGGCGTACTGGCCGGCAAGACGGACGCCGCCCTCACCCTGCACCGGCTCACGCGCGGCCTGGCCCTCGACGCGTTCGTCCTCTTCTCCTCGCTCGCCGGCGTCCTCGGCGCCGCCGGACAGGGGAACTACGCGGCGGCGAACGCCGCCCTGGACGCCCTCGCCCGGCAGCGCCGCCGCGAAGGCCTGCCGGCCACCGCCGTCGCGTGGGGCGCCTGGGACGGCGAGGGCATGGCCGCGGCCGACGCCGTCGTCCGCGAACGCATGCGCCGCACCGGCTTCCGCCCGATGAGCCCGCGGCGGGCCCTGCGGCTGCTGGACGGCGCGATCCGCCACGGCGAAACCGCCGTACTGGCCGCCGACATCGACTGGGACCGGTACGCACGGGCCCACGGCCCGGCGGCCCGCCGGGCCGTCCTGCGGGCGATCACCGGCGCGGCGCTCCCCGGACCGGCGTCCGGATTCGCCGGCACGCTGGCAGGCCTGAGCCCGGACCGGCAGCGCGCGGCCCTCGTCGAACTGATCCGCGGGCACGCCGCCGACCTGCTGATGCACCCGTCACCGGACGCCATCGCCCCCGAGCGGTCCTTCCGGCAGCTGGGCTTCGACTCGCTGGCCTCGGTGGAACTCGGCAGCCGGCTCGGCGCGGTCACCGGACTGCGCCTGCCGGCCTCCCTCGCCTTCGACTACCCCAGCCCGGTCGCGCTGGCGGAGTTCCTGCGGGGCGAACTGGTCGGTTCGGTGACCGAGGCCGCCGTGGCGGGCCCGGTGGCGGACGCCGCCGACCCCGTGGTGGTCGTCGGGGTCGCCTGCCGCTTCCCGGGCGGGGTCACCTCGGCCGACGGCCTGTGGACCCTGCTGGCGGACGGCGTCGACGCCGTGGGCCCGTTCCCGCAGGACCGCGGCTGGGACCTCGACGGCCTGTTCGACGAGGACCCCGACGCGCCCGGGACCACGTACGCGACGGCGGGCGGCTTCCTGCCCGCCGTGGGCGACTTCGACGCCGGCTTCTTCGGGATCTCCCCGCGCGAGGCCCTCGCCATGGACCCCCAGCAGCGGCTGCTGCTGGAAACCTCCTGGGAGCTGTTCGAGCAGGCGGGCATCGACCCCGACTCCCTGCGCGGCAGCCGCACCGGCGTCTACGTCGGATCCAACGGCCAGGACTACACGGCCCTGGTGGCGCGGTCCGCCGAGGACCTGGAGGGCTACCTGGGCACGGGCGGCGCGAGCAGCGTCGTCTCGGGCCGGATCGCGTACAGCTTCGGCTTCGAGGGGCCCGCGCTGACGGTGGACACCGCCTGCTCGTCCTCCCTCGTCGCCCTGCACCTCGCGGCGGAGGCCCTGCGGCGCGGCGAGTGCGGACTCGCCCTCGTCGGCGGGGTGACCATCATGTCCACCCCCGACGCCTTCGTCGACTTCAGCCGCCAGCGCGGCCTGTCGCCCGACGGGCGGTGCCGGGCGTTCGCGGCGGCGGCCGACGGCACCGGCTGGTCCGAGGGCGTCGGCCTGCTCCTCGTCGAGCGGCTCTCGGACGCCCGCCGCAACGGCCACGAGGTCCTGGCGGTCCTCAAGGGGTCCGCGGTCAACCAGGACGGCGCCTCCAACGGCCTGTCCGCCCCCAACGGCCCCTCCCAGCAGCGCGTCATCCGCCAGGCCCTCGCCAACGCCGGCCTGACGGGCGGGCAGGTCGACGTGGTGGAGGCGCACGGCACCGGGACGCCGCTCGGCGACCCGATCGAGGCCCAGGCCCTGCTCGCCACCTACGGGCAGGACCGCCCGGCCGACCGTCCGCTGTGGCTGGGCTCCCTCAAGTCCAACCTCGGCCACACCCAGGCCGCGGCCGGCGTGGCCGGCGTGATCAAGATGATCCTCGCGATGCGGCACGGCCTCGTCCCCAAGACCCTGCACGTGGACGCCCCGACCCCGCAGGTCGACTGGACGGCGGGCGCGGTCCGGCTGCTGACCGACCCCCTGGCCTGGGCCCCGGCGGACGAGCCGCGCCGCGCGGCCGTGTCCTCCTTCGGGATCAGCGGCACCAACGCGCACGTCATCCTGGAGGAGGCACCCCCCGCACCCGCCGCCCCCGCACCCGCAGCCCCCGCCGGGCCGTCGGACCGCTCTCCCGCCGCCGCGCCCTGGCCGCTGTCGGGCCGTGACGCGGACGCGCTCCGCGCCCAGGCCGAGCGGCTGCTGGCCCGGGTGTCGGCCGATCCCGGGGCCGACCTCACGGCCGTGGGCCGGTCGCTGGCGGTGAGCCGCAAGGCCTTCGAGCACCGTGCCGCCGTGGTCGCACACGACCGGACCGAGGCCCTGGCCGCCCTGGAGGCTCTGGCCGGCACGGCCCCCGACCCGGCCACCCCGGGCAGGTCCGCCTTCCTCTTCACCGGCCAGGGCGCGCAGCGCCCCGGTATGGGCCGTGAGCTGTACGAGGCCCAGCCGGTGTTCGCCGCCGCGTTCGACGAGGCGTGCACCCACTTCGACCTCCCCCTGAAGGACCTGGTGTTCGGGGGCGGCGAGGAGATCCACCGCACGGAGTTCACCCAGCCGGCCCTCTTCGCCGTCGAGGTGGCGCTGTACCGCCTCGCGGAGTCGCTGGGCCTGCGTCCGGACTTCGTCGCCGGTCACTCGATCGGCGAGATCGCCGCCGCGCACGTGGCCGGGGTGCTGTCGCTGGCGGACGCGGCCCGGCTGGTGTCGGCCCGCGGCGCCCTGATGGGCGCGCTGCCGGAGGGCGGCGCGATGGTCTCCGTCCAGGCGGCCGAGGCCGAGGTCCGTCCGCTGCTGTCGGCCGACGTCGACATCGCGGCGGTCAACGGTCCGTCGGCGGTGGTGGTTTCGGGCGCCGAGGCGGCCGTCCTGGAGGTGGCCGCGCAGCTGGCCGAGCGGGGCCACAAGACCAAGCGCCTCACGGTCTCGCACGCCTTCCACTCCCCGCTGATGGAGCCGATGCTGGAGGCGTTCCGTGAGGTTGCGGAATCCCTCACCTACCACGCCCCCGAGATCCCGCTCGTCTCCACCCTCACGGGCACCCTCGCCACCGCCGGGGAACTCACCTCCCCCGCCTACTGGGTGACGCACGTCCGCGAAGCCGTCCGCTTCCACGACGCCGTCCTCCACCTGGAGGCCGCCGGCGTCCGTACGTACCTGGAGATCGGCCCCGACGCCGTCCTGACCGCGATGGCCCAGCAGTGCGTCACCGAGGCCCACGCCGGGGCGACCGGGTTCGTCCCCCTCATGCGCCGCCGCCAGGCCGAGGAGCACACCCTCGCCGCCGCCCTGGCCGCGCTGTTCGCCCGGGGCACCGACCCCGACTGGGCCGCGTACTTCGGCCCCGGTACCCGCTCGCCCGGCGTGCCCGGCTACGCCTTCCAGCGGCAGCGCTACTGGCCGCGCCCGCGCCCGGCCGGAGCGTACGAGCCGGACGCGCACCCGCTGCTCACCACCGTGCTCGACCACGCGGCCTCCGACGAGGTGGTCCTCTCCGGCCGCCTGTCGGCCCGTACGCACCCGTGGCTGGCCGACCACGTGGTCAACGGCACGGTGATCGTGCCCGGCACCGCCTTCGTGGAGATGGCCCTGCGCGCCGGCCGCGAGGCGGGCTGCGACACCCTCGACGAGCTGACCGTCCTCGCCCCGCTGCGCCTGCCCGAGGCCGCCGTGGCCGAGGTCCAGACGGTGCTGGCACCCGCGGACCCCGACGGGGAACCCGGGCCCCGGTCGGTGGCCGTGTACGCGCGGCCGGCCGGTGACCCCGACGCGGCCTGGACCCGGCACGCGAGCGGGATCCTCACCGGCTCCGCGCCGGCCGTCGTCCCGCCGGCCGGGTCGCTGGTGTGGCCGCCGGACGGTGCCGAACCGGTCGGGGCGGGCGACGCGTACGTCCGCGCCGCCGCCATGGGATTCGACTACGGCCCGGCGTTCCAGGGCCTGAAGGCCGCCTGGCGCCGGGGCGACGAGATCTTCGCCGAGGTGGCCCTGCCCGCGGCGGACGCCGACGACGCGGCACGGTTCGCCTTCCACCCCGCCCTCTTCGACGCCGCCCTGCACACCGGCTTCATCGAGTCGCCCGGCGGGTCCGACGACGCCGGCCGGCTGCCGTTCACCTGGCAGGGGATGACCCTCCACCGGCCGGGCGCGGCCTCGGTACGGGCCCACCTGACGCGGACCGACGCCGACACCCTGTCGCTGGAGATCACCGACGCGCTGGGCGAACCGGTGGCCTCGGTCACCTCGCTGACCCTGCGCCGGATGCGCCCGGAGGACCTCGCGGGCGACGCCGCGGCCCTGCTGGAGACCGACTGGCAGCCGCTGGAGCCGGGCCCCGCGCCCACGGGCGCCGTGGCACTGCTCGGGCCCGACCCGGCGTCCGCCCCGACCACCGACCCGTCGTCCGCCCCGACCACCGACCCGGCGTCCGCCCCGACCACCGCCCCGGCGTCCGCCCTGGCCGATGCGCTCGCACCACTCGGCGTAGCCGTCACCACACACCCGGACCTGGAGGCACTCGAACGGGCCGCCGAGGCCCCCACCACGGTCCTGCACCTGCTGGAACTGCCCGAGCCGGCCGACCGGGACGACCTGGCCCGCCACGCCCGCGAGGCGTCCTGGCGGACCGCCTGCCTGCTGCGGCGGTGGACCGGGTCCCCGCTCGCGGAGACGGCCCGGCTCGTCCTGGTCGTCCCGAACGGCGACCCGGCCGGCACGACCCGGGGAGCCGTCCGCGCCCTGCTGCGCACCGCACAGGCCGAGCACCCCGGAAAGTTCCTCGTCGTCGAACTCGACGGGCGGCCCCGGTCCTGGGCCGCGCTGCCCGGCGCCCTCACCGTGGACGAGCGGGAGGCCGCCGTCCGCGACGGGAAGCTGCTGGCCCCCCGCCCGGTCCGCAGGGCCCAGAGCCCGACGCCCCCCGGGACCGCCCCCGCCGCCCCGGCGCCCGCCATCGACGGCACCGTCCTGATCACCGGTGGCACCGGCGGCCTCGGCGCGGTCGTCGCCGAGCACCTCGTACGCCGGCACGGCGCCACCGACCTGCTGCTGCTCAGCCGCAGCGGCGCCGACGGCCCGCGCGCCGGGGAACTCGCCGCGGACCTGCGCGGACTCGGCGCCCGCGTGACGCTCGCCGCGTGCGACGTCGCCGACCGCGAGGCCCTCGCCGCCGCGCTGGCCGCGCTGCCCCCGGACCGCCCCCTCAAGGCGGTCGTCCACGCGGCCGGCGTCGTCGACGACGGACTGCTCGGCACCCTGACGGAGGAACAGTTCGAACGCGTCATCCGGGTCAAGGCCTCCGGCGCCGTCGCCCTGCACGAGCTGACCAAGGGCGCCCCCCTTGACGCGTTCGTCCTCTTCTCGTCGGCGGCCGCCGTCATGGGCAGCCCCGGCCAGGCCAACTACGCCGCCGCCAACGGCTTCCTGGACGCCTTCGCCCACCACCGCCGCGCCCTCGGCCTGCCCGCCCAGTCCCTCCAGTGGGGCCCCTGGGCCGAGGAACGCGGCATGGCCGGCCGGCTCGGCCCCGAGGCCGTCGCCCGCATGGCCCGCCACGGCACCGTCCCGCTCACCAACGCCGAAGCCCTCGCCCTGCTCGACGCGGCGCTCGCGCTGCCCGACGTACCCAACCTCGTCGCCGCCCGGCCGGCCGCCGCCCCGGCCCGCACCCCGGCCGGCGCCCGCCCGCCCCGCAAGCAGCCCGCCGCCGAGCGCGGCGCGTTCGCCCGCAGGCTCGCCGGAGCGGACGCGGACACCCGCCGCAGGCTCCTCGTCGACCTGGTCCGCAACCAGACCGGATCGGTCCTCGGCCACGGAACCTCCGCCCACGTCCCGGCGGAACGCTCCTTCCGGGAACTGGGACTGGACTCGCTGGCCGCCATCGAACTGCGCAACCGGCTCGGCGCGGAGACCGGACTGCGGCTCTCGCCCACGCTCGTCTTCGACCACCCCAGCCCGGTCGCCCTGGCCGAGTTCCTCGACCGCGAGCTGGCACCGGCCGGCGACCGGCCGGACCCGGCCGTCGTGCGCCGGCTCGACGACCTCGCGGCGGGCCTGCGCACCGCCGCACCCGACCCCGTCACCGCCCGCTACCTGGAGGACCGGCTGCGCGCCCTGCTCGCCCAGGTCGGCGGCCCGGTCCGGCCACCGGCCGCCACCGATGTGGACGACGTCAGCGACGAGGAGCTCTTCGACATCCTGAACGGAGAAATCGGCCTCTGAGCCGTCTCCCCCCGGCAGCCGCACGGCCGGCCCGGCAGCGCGCGCACCGCGCGCCCCCGCCCCCTTCGCCCCCACCGCACCCCGAGGAACAGATGGCACACATCGCATTTTTCAGCGTGGCCGCCCACGGGCACGTGTCGCCCACCCTGGGCATCGTCGCCGAGCTGGTCTCGCGCGGTCACCGGGTCACCTACTTCACCACCCGGGCCTTCGAGGAGCAGCTCACCCGGCTCGGCGCGCAGGTGTGCCGCTACGACGTCGCCACCTCGCCCGGCCAGTCGCCGAGCGCCTTCGCCGAGAACGACCCGAGCGCCCTGCCCCTCTTCTTCCTGCACGGCAGCGCGGACCGCATGGCCCTCGCGGAGTCCTTCGTCGGCGCCGACCGCCCCGACGTCGTCGTCTACGACAACACGGTGCCGTTCGCCGGGCGCGCCCTGGCCCGCCGGTGGGGCGCGCGCGCCGTCCAGTTCTTCCCCTCCCTCGCCTCCAGCCGCTCCTACGCGCTGATGGACGCGATGCTGGCCCGCACCGGCCGCTCCGCCGCCCACGAGGCCAACGGCGCGGCGTTCGACGCACGGCTGGCGGAGTTCCTCGCCGCCGCCGGCCTCGACGGGGTCGGCGCCGAGGAGTTCATGGACTTCGAGGAGGAACTCAACCTGGCCTTCCTGCCCAGGGAGTTCCAGCCCGAGGCGACCGCCTTCGGCGAGCACTACCGCTTCGTCGGACCCAGCCTGGGCGGCCGGGAGGCCGAAGGCACCTGGCACCCGCGGGACACCGACCGCCCGGTGGTCTTCGTCTCCCTCGGCACCGTCTTCAACCGCGCCACCTCCTTCTACCGGACCTGCGTCGAGGCGTTCGCCGACAGCGGCCTGCACCTGGTGCTGTCCATCGGACAGCACGCCGACCCGGCGGACCTCGGCACCCTCCCGCCGCACTGCGAGGTGCACCGCAGCGTCCCCCAGCTGTCCGTCCTCGCCCAGGCCGCCGCGTTCGTCACCCACGGCGGCATGGGCAGCACGATGGAAGCCCTCTCCTTCGGCACGCCCATGGTCGTCGTCCCGCAGATGGTCGAACAGGAGATCATCGCCGACCGGGTCGTCGAGCTGGGCCTGGGCCTGCGCCTCGACCCGGCGGACGCCTCCGCCGAGGCGCTGCGGGCGGCCGTACGGGCCGTCACCACCGACACCGCGATCGCCGCCACGGCGGCCCGCTTCCGGCGGCTGAGCCAGGACGCGGGCGGCGCCGCCGCCGCGGCCGCGGCGATCGAGGCACACCTGGCGGGCACCGGCCCCGCCCCGCAGACCAAGGCGGCCGCGATATGACGGGACAGAGCGTTCTCATCGTCGGCGCGGGCGCCGTCGGCACCCTGCTGGCCTGCGACCTCCTCCAGCAGTCCGTTCCCGTACGGATCGTCGACGCCAAGCCCCCGCAGGAGGAGTTCGACCCGCACTCCCGCGCCGTGATGATCTGGCCCCGGGTGCTGGAACTCCTGGAGAAGACCGGCATCGCCGACGAGCTCGTCTCCCGCGGCTTCCGGGCCGACGACGTCAGCTTCTTCTCCCGCGGACGCCGCCTGGGCACCGTCCCGATGACGAAGCTGGGCGCGGCCCGCCCCTACGGACTCGGCATCGTCCAGAGCGAGCTGGAGGTGCTGCTGCACCGCCGCCTCACCGAACTGGGCGGCACCATCGAGTACGGGGCCGAGCTGACCGCGCTCGACACCTCCGGCCCGCTCCCCACCGCCACCCTCCATCACGCCGACGGACGCACCGAACAGGTGGAGACGGACTGGCTGATCGGCGCCGACGGCGCGGGCAGCGTCACCCGCCGGCTCCTCGGCATCCCCTACCCCGGCATCCCCTTCCCGCTCGGCATCGCGCTCGGGGACTTCCCCGTCACCGGGCCGCGCGTCTCCACCGTCGAGTACCACTACGCCGACAGCGGGCTGCTGCCGCTGGTCCACCTGCCCGACGGCGTCTGCCGCCTCGCCACCATCGTCGCTCCCGGTGAAACCGACTGGTCGGACCGCCCCCTGGCGGACTGGCAGCGGATGGTCGACGAGCGCACCAGCCTGCCGTACCGCCTCGGCGAACCCCTGTGGACCCGCACCTACCACCCGCGCCCCGGAGTCGCCGAACGGTTCCGCGAGGGCCGGGTCGTGCTCGTCGGCGACGCCGCCCACTCGGTGGTCCCCCTCGGCGGCCAGGGCCTCAACCTCGGCCTCCAGGACGCCCTCAACCTCGGCTGGAAGCTCGCCGGCGTCGTGCGCGGCGACTGGGACGAGCGGATCGTCGACACGTACGACACCGAACGCCGCAAGGCCGTCGGGCAGGTCCGCACCGTCATCCGCACCGAGATGGAACTCTCCGGCCCGGCCACCCCCCGCGACCGCCGCCTGCGCGACCTGAAGGTGGCCGCCGCCCACCGCACCGGCCTCCTGCGCCACGTCGCGGCCCCCCTGATGAGCCAGGTCGGTCTCGGCTACGCGGCGGGCGACGAACCGCTGTGGCGCTCCGCGCTGCACCGCCGGGCCCGCCCCGGAGACCGGCTCCCGTTCTTCCACCGGACCCGGCAGCACGCCGGGGCCCCCGTCCTCGACCAGCGGGAGCACATCGCGCTGCTCTGGCCCGGCCGCCGGCCGGCCGCCGACTGGCAGACCGTGGCCGACGGCGCCCGCCACGTCCTCGCGGACCGCCTCGCCGTCCACGACCTCGCACGACTGTCGCCGTCCGGGCGCGCCGCGATCGGCCCGCTGTTCGGCCGACAGCCGGTGATCGCCCTGGTCCGTCCCGACGGCCACCTGGCCCACCTCGCCGCCGCCCACCGGCCGGCCGAGTCCCTGGGCCACCTGGACCGGCTGGTGTCCCGGCCGCTGACCCCCTCACGAAGCAGGTGAGCCCCATGCGGACCCTCCTCATCGACAACCACGACTCGTACACCTACAACCTGTTCCAGCTGCTGGCCGAGGTGAACGGCCAGGAGCCCGTCGTCATCGCCAACGACGCGGCCGCCGTCGCCGACCTGGACCTCGACGGCTTCGACAACATCGTCATCTCGCCCGGCCCCGGCCACCCGGCGCGCTCCCGCGACTTCGGCGTCTCCCGGGACGTCCTGGTCAAGGCGAGCGTCCCGGTCCTGGGAGTCTGCCTCGGCCACCAGGGGCTCGCCGTGTGGGCGGGCGGCGAGGTCGTGCCCGCCCCCGTGCCGGTGCACGGTGAGGTCGCCCGGGTGCGGCACGACGGCGACGAACTGTTCGCGGGCATCCCCGAGGAGTTCGGCGCCGTGCGCTACCACTCCCTGTGCGTGGCCCAGCCGCTGCCCTCCGACCTCCAGGCCACCGCCTGGTCCGAGGACGGCGTCGTCATGGCGCTGCGCCACCGGCTGATGCCCCGCTGGGGCGTGCAGTTCCACCCGGAGTCCATCGAGACCGAGTACGGCCGCCGGATGCTGGCCAACTTCCGCGACCTGACGCTGGCCGACCGCGCCGAACGCACCGGCGGCCGGCCGGCCTCCCACGCCGCCGCCCCCGCCGCCCGCACCCAGGACGCCGACGCCCAGGACGCCCCCGCCGCGTCCGCCGGTACGCGGACCGCGCCGGCGCCGCTCGCCCGCCCCGCCGCCGGGGACGGGGACCGTACGCACTACACCCTGCACGTGGCCGAACTGGACACGGCGGTGGACACCGAGACCGCGTTCGCCACCCTCTTCGCCGGCTCCCGCAACGCGTTCTGGCTCGACAGCGCCCGCGTGGAGCCGGGCCTGTCCCGCTTCTCCTTCCTGGGCGACGCCACCGGCCCCCTCGCCGAGACCGTCCGCTACCGGGTCGACGAGGGCGTCGTCGAGGTCGCGTCCGCCACCCCGGCCGACCACCGCGAGTCCGTCTTCGACTACCTCCAGCGGGAACTCGCCCGCCGGGTGATCGACGCCCCGCCGCTGCCGTTCGACTTCACCGGCGGCTACGTCGGCTACTTCGGCTACGAACTCAAGGGCGACTGCGGGTCCCCGAACCGGTACTCCGCCCCGACCCCGGACGCCGTCTGGATCTTCGCGGACCGTTTCCTGGCCGTCGACCACCGGGAGGACCGCACCTACCTCCTCGCCCTCTCCCTCACCACCGACCCGGCCGGCCCCGCCGACGCCACCCGCTGGCTCGCCGACACCGCCGACGCCCTCGCCCGGCAGACGCCCCCGGCACCCCCCGCCGACGGCCCCCGCACGGTCTCCGTCGAGCCCCGGCTGTCCCGCGGCCGCGACGCCTACGTCCAGGACGTCCTGCGCAGCCAGGAGTACCTGACCGCCGGCGAGAGCTACGAGATCTGCCTGACCAACGTCGCCGAGCTCCCCGCCGTCGACGACGGCTTCACCACCTACCGCCGGCTGCGCCGGACCAACCCCGCGCCGTACGCCGCCTACCTTCGGCTCGACGGCACCGAGGTGGCCTGCTCCTCCCCGGAACGCTTCCTGAAGATCACCGCGGACCGGGTCGTCGAGGCCAAGCCGATCAAGGGCACGGCCCCGCGCGGGGCGACCCCCGCCGAGGACGACCGCGTCCGCCGGGAACTCGTCTCCAGCGCGAAGACCCGCGCCGAGAACCTGATGATCGTCGACCTGATGCGCAACGACCTCGGCCGCGTCTGCGAGGTCGGCTCGGTCCACGTCCCCGTCCTGATGGCCGCCGAGAGCTACGCCACCGTCCACCAGCTCGTCTCCACCATCCGCGGCACCCTCAAGGACGGCAACGACGCCATCGACTGCGTCCGCGCCGGCTTCCCCGGCGGCTCGATGACCGGCGCGCCCAAGCAGCGCACCCTGGAGATCATCGAGTCCCTGGAGGGCCGGGCCCGCGGCATCTACTCCGGTGCCATCGGCTTCCTCGCCTGCAACGGCACCACCGACCTCAACATCGTCATCCGGACCATGGTCCTCGCGGACGGGCGCTGGCGGATCGGCGCCGGCGGCGCCGTCGTGCTCGGCTCCGACCCCCACGACGAGTACGACGAAATGCTCCTCAAGGCCGACGCCCCCGCCCGCGCCATGCTGGCGGCCCGCCCGGACACCACCCCGCCCGCCGCCGAACGAACCGAAGGTGACCCCCGATGACCCCGCAGACCCCCGTCGACGTGACCGCGCTCGTCCAGGCCATGACCCTCGACGAGAAGCTCACCTTCGTCCACGGCTCCGACGACCCCGAGCACCTCGGCCAGTCCGGGTACATCCCCGGCGTCCCCCGCCTCGGCATCCCGGAGCTGCGGATGACCGACGGCCCGGCCGGCGTCCGCATGAAGCGCAAGACCACCACCGCGCTGCCCGCCCCCATCGCCCTGTCCTGCACCTTCGACGAGGAACTGGCCGCCCGCTACGGCGAGTACCTCGGCCACGAGGCCCGCGCCAAGCGCCAGGACGTGCTCATAGGCCCCATGATCAACGTGCTGCGCCAGCCCTTCGGCGGACGCAACTTCGAGCTGTACGGCGAGGACCCGCTCCTGGTCACCGCCATCGGCACCGCCGTGATCAACGGCATCCAGTCGCAGGGCGTCATCGCCATGCCCAAGCACTTCGCGGCCAACAACCAGGAAGAGAACCGGATGGCCGTCGACACCGTCGTCGACGAACGGACCCTCCGCGAGATCGAGTTCCCCGCCTTCGAGGCCGCCGTCCAGGCCGGCGCCGGCGCCCTCATGGGCGCCACCAACGGCGTCAACGGCCACCCCAGCTGCGAGAACGAAACCCTCCTGACCACGGTCCTGCGCGACGAATGGGGCTTCGAGGGCTGGGTGATGTCCGACTGGGACGCCGTCCACGACACCGTCGCCATCGAGCGCGGCCTCGACCAGGAGATGCCCGACGGCGCCCACCTCGGCGCCCCGCTGCGCGAGGCCATCGCCGAGGGCCGCGTCGACGAGGCCGTCCTGGACCGCGCCGTCACCCGCATCGTCAGCCAGATGGCCCGCTTCGGCCTCCTCGACACCGACACCCCGCGCGAGCAGCCCGACCGCGACCCCGAGCGGGGCCGCGCCCTCGCCCTGGAAGTGGCCACCGCCGGATCGGTGCTCCTGCACAACCCCCGGGGCGTCCTGCCGCTGTCCGCCGACAAGCTCACCGAGCCGGGCCGCGCCGCCCGCGGCCTCGCCGTCATCGGCCGGCCCGCCGTCACCCCCAAGACCGCCGGAGTCGGCAGCGCCCTCGTCGTCCCGGAGCACGCCGCCACCCCCCTCGACGTGCTGCGCGACCGCCTCGGCGAGGACGCCGTCGAGTTCCGCGTCGGCGAGGACCCGGCCGGCCGCCCCATCCCCGCGTCGGCACTCGTCCCCGCCTTCCACGAGGGCGAGGTCCCGGCCGGCCCCTCCACCGAGCCCGACTACTTCTACGAGGGCGAACTGACCATCGAGACGGAGGGCCGCTACCGCATCGCCGTCACCGCACTCGGCGGCTACGCGGCCATCGACCTCGAAGGCCACCCCCGCGTCTTCGCCGGCAGCTCCTTCGGCGACACCGCCGGCCTCACCGTCGACCTCCTCCCCGGCACCTACAAGCTGGTCCTCTCCGCCCTGCCGATGCCCACCAACCCCGTCCACCTCACCCTCGGCTGGATCACCCCCGAGCAGGCGCAGGCCGACATCGAGGAGGCCGTCGAGGCCGCCCGCGGCGCACAGGCCGCGGTCGTCTTCGCCTACGACGAGCTGGCCGAGCTCATCGACCGCCCCGCCCTCGCCCTGCCCGGCCTCCAGGACACCCTGATCACCGCCGTCGCCAAGGCCAACCCCAACACCGTCGTCGTGCTCAACACCGGCTCGTCCCCGACGATGCCCTGGCTCGACGACACCGCCGCCGTCCTGGACGTCTGGTACCCCGGCGAAATGGGCGCCGAGGCCACCGACGCCCTCCTGTTCGGCGACGCCAACCCCAGCGGCAAGCTCACCCAGAGCTTCCCCGTGGACGCCGACCACACCGCGGTCGCCGGCGACCCGCTGCGCTACCCCGGCGTCGACGGCCGCGTCGAGTACCAGGAAGGCATCTTCGTCGGCTACCGCTGGCACGACGAGCACGACGTCGCCCCCCTGTTCCCCTTCGGGCACGGCCTCAGCTACACCACCTTCGCCTACGAGGACCTCCGCCTCACCGCCGACGGCCGCGACCTGACCGTCTCCTGCACCGTGCGCAACACCGGCGACCGGGCCGGCCGCGAAACCGTCCAGGTCTACCTCGGCAGCAGCCCCGACGTCACCGCACCCCAGGCCCCCAAGGCCCTCGCCGGCTACGCGTCCGCCCACCTGGAGCCCGGAGCGTCCGCCACCGTCGAGATCGCCCTCGACACCCGCCGCTTCGAGTACTGGAACACCGACACCGGCGCCTGGACCGTCGCCGCCGGCCCGCGCACCGTCTCCGTCGGCCGCTCCTCCGAAGACCTCCCCCTCACCGCGACCGTCCGCGTCGACCAGGCCGGAACGGTGAGCCCGTGACCGGCACCCACCGGCGGATCCACACCCCGGTCTGCGTCATCGGAGCCGGCCCCGCCGGCCTGCTGCTCGCCCGGCTCCTCGAACTGAACGGCATCGACTGCGTCGTCCTGGAACGCCGCGGCCGCGACCACGTCGAACGGCGCGTCCGGGCCGGCCTCCTGGAACAGGGCACCGTCGAAGCCCTGCGCCGGGCCGGCGTGGCCGCCCGCCTGGACCGGGAGGGCCTGGTCCACGAGGGCTTCGAGCTGCGCGTCGAAGGGGAGACCCACCGCCTCCCCTTCACCAAGCTCACCGGGGAATCCGTGTGGATGTACGGACAGCAGGAGGTCGTCAAGGACCTCATCGCCGCCCGCACCGCCACCGCCGGAGCCCTCCACTTCGACGTCGACGACGTCGAGGTGCACCGGCTCGCCGGCGACGGCGCGACCGTCACCTGCACCCTCGACGGCCGCCCCACCGAGATCACCTGCGACTTCGTGGCGGGCTGCGACGGCTTCCACGGCGTCAGCCGCACCGCCGTGCCCGCCGCCTCCCTCACCACCGGCACCCACACCTACCCGTACGCCTGGCTGGGCGTCCTCGCGGCCGCCCCGCCCCTGTCCCCCGAACTCGTCTACGCCGTCGGAGAGCGCGGCTTCGCCCTGAGCAGCATGCGCTCCAACACCGTCAGCCGCCTCTACCTCCAGGTCCCGCCCGGCGAGAGCGCCGACACCCGCTCCGACGAGGACATCTGGGCCGAGCTCGACCTCCGCCTCACCGGCGGCACCGGCACCCTGCCCACCGGCCCCGTCCTCGAACGCACCCTCGTCCCGCTGCGCAGCTTCGTCTGCGCACCCATGCAGCACGGGCGGCTCTTCCTCCTCGGCGACGCGGCGCACATCGTTCCGCCCAGCGCCGCGAAGGGACTGAACCTGGCCGTCGCCGACGCCGAACTCCTCGCCGGAGCCCTCGCCGTCTGGTACGGCACCGGCCGCCGCGAGGCCCTCGACGCCTACTCGTCGACCGCCCTGCGCCGGGCCTGGCTCGGCCAGGAGTTCTCCCGGTGGATGACCGACCTGCTGCACACCGGCCCGGACGAAACCCCCTTCGACCGGGGCCTGCGCCGGGCGCGCTTCGAGCACCTGACGGGATCCACCGCCGCGGCGACCGACTTCGCCGAGCAGTACGTGGGGCTGTCGCGACGCTGACGGCCGCCCCACCCGGTCCACCGCCGCCGGGGGACAGCCTCTTCGACCTGATCAACGGGAGTTTCGGTACGTCATGACAAACGAAGAAAAGATGCTCGACCACCTCCGGTGGATGACGGCCGAACTCCACCAGACCCGGGAGCGGCTGCGCTCGGCCGAAGAACCCGAACCGATCGCGATCGTGTCGATGAGCTGCCGCTACCCCGGCGGCGTCCGCACCCCCGAAGAACTGTGGCAGCTCGTCGCCGAGGGCCGCGACGCCGTCGCCGGCTTCCCCGCCGACCGCGGCTGGGACCTCGACGGCGTCTACCACCCCGACCCCGACCACCAGGGCACCAGCTACGTCCGCGACGGCGGGTTCCTCGACGGCGCCGACGGGTTCGACGCCGGCTTCTTCGGGATCTCGCCCCGCGAGGCCCTCGCCATGGACCCCCAGCAGCGGCTCCTCCTCGAAACCGCCTGGGAGGCCTTCGAACGCGCCGGCCTGGACCCCACCACGCTGCGCGGCAGCCGCACCGGCGTCTTCGCGGGCGTCATGCACCACGACTACGCCACCGGCCCCCGCGACCTGCCCGAAGGCGTCGAGGTCTACCTCGGCAGCGGAAACGCCGGCAGCGTCGCCTCCGGCCGCGTCTCCTACGTCATGGGCCTGGAGGGCCCCGCCGTCACCATCGACACGGCCTGCTCCTCCTCCCTCGTCGCCCTCCACCTCGCCGCCCAGGCCCTGCGCCAGGGCGAATGCACCCTCGCCCTGGCCGGCGGCGTCACCGTCATGGCCAACCCCGACCTGTTCGTCGACTTCAGCCAGCAGCGGGGCCTCGCCCCCGACGGCCGCTGCAAGCCCTTCGCCGCCGCCGCCGACGGCACCGGCTGGGGCGAGGGCGCCGGTCTCCTCCTGCTGGAACGGCTCTCCGACGCCCGCCGCCACGGCCACCCCGTCCTCGCCGTCATCCGCGGCTCCGCCGTCAACCAGGACGGCGCCAGCAGCGGCCTCACCGTCCCCAACGGCCCCTCCCAGCAGCGCGTCATCCGCCAGGCCCTGGAACAGGCCCGCCTGACCGCACGCGAGGTCGACGCCGTCGAGGCCCACGGCACCGGCACCACCCTCGGCGACCCCATCGAAGCCCAGGCCCTGCTCGCCACCTACGGCCAGGACCGCACCCCCACCGACCGGCCGCTCCTGCTGGGCTCCGTCAAGTCCAACCTCGGCCACACCCAGGCCGCCGCGGGCGTGGCGGGCGTCATCAAGATGGTCGAGGCGATGCGCCACGGAGTCCTGCCCCGCACCCTCCACGTCGACGAGCCCACCCCGCACGTCGACTGGACCGCCGGAGCCGTCTGCCTGCTCACCGCCAACACCGACTGGCCCGAGACCGGCCGGCCCCGCCGGGCGGCCGTGTCCTCCTTCGGCATCAGCGGCACCAACGCCCACCTCATCCTCGAACGCCCCGAGCCGGACACCGCCGACGACCGGCCGGACACCGCCGACGACGGTCCGCGGACCGCACCGGCCCCGCAGCCCCCGGTCGTGGCCTGGCCCCTGTCCGCCCGCGGCCCCGAAGCACTGCGCGACCAGGCCCGCGCCCTGCTGGACCACCCCGCCGGCCACCCCGCAGACGGCGCCCCCCTCACCGACACCGCCCACACCCTCGCCACCGCCCGCGCCGCCCTCACCCACCGCGCGGCGGTCCTCGGCACCACCACGGACGAGCTCCGCGCGGGCCTGCGCGCCCTGGCCGACGACGCGCCCGCCGAGAACCTGGTCCACGGCACGGCCCGCCCCGACCCCCGCCTCGCGTTCCTCTTCACCGGCCAGGGCGCCCAGCGCCCCGGCATGGGACGCGAACTGCACGCCGCGCACCCCGTCTTCGCCGACGCCTTCGACCAGGCCTGCGCCCACCTCGACCGGTACTTCGACACCCCCGTACGGGACGTCGTCTTCGACGGCTCCCCGCTCCTGGACCGCACCGAGTACACCCAGGCCGGCCTCTTCGCCCTCGAAACGGCCCTCTTCCGCCTCGCCGAGAGCCACGGCCTGCGCCCCGACTTCCTCCTCGGGCACTCGGTGGGCGAACTGGTCGCCGCCCACGTGTCCGGCATGCTCCCGCTCGCCGACGCCGCCGCCCTCGTCGCCGCCCGCGGCCGGCTCATGCAGTCGCTGCCCGAGGGCGGCGCCATGGCCGCCGTGGAGGCACCGGAGGAGACCGTCCGCGCCCTCCTCACCCCCGGCGTCGACATCGCCGCCGTCAACGGTCCGCGGTCCGTGGTCGTCTCCGGCACCGAGAGCGCCGTCCTCGCCGCCGCCGGACACCTCGCCGCCGCCGGCCACCGCACCAAGCGGCTCAAGGTCAGCCACGCGTTCCACTCACTGCTCATGGAACCGATGCTGGACACCTTCCGCGGCGTCGTCTCCCGCCTGACCTTCCGCCCGCCCGCCATCCCCGTCGTCTCCAACGTCACCGGCCGCATCGCCACCGCCGAAGAGCTCTGCGAACCCGAGTACTGGGTGCGCCACGTACGCCAGGCGGTCCGCTTCCACGACGGCGTCCGCGCCCTCGCCGACCACGGCGTCACCACCTTCCTGGAACTCGGCCCCGACGGCGTGCTCACCGCCATGGGACAGAACTGCCTCGACGAGGACACCGGCATCCGCTGGAGCACGGCCCTGCGCCGCGACCAGCCCGAGCCGACCGCCTACACCAGGGCCCTCGCCGAGACCCACGCCCAGGGCGTCACGGTCGACTGGGACGCCGTGTACCCCGGCGCACGCCGCGTCGACCTGCCCACCTACGCCTTCCAGCGCGAGCGCTACTGGCTCAAGGCCGCCCCCGGGGCCGGCGACGTGACCTCGGCGGGCCTGGACCCGGCCGGCCACCCCCTCCTCGGCGCCATGGTGACGGTCGCCGCCTCCGACGACCTCCTGTTCACCGGACGCCTGTCGCTGTCCGCGCAGCCCTGGCTGGCCGACCACGCCGTCGCCGGCACGGTCCTGCTGCCCGGCACCGCCTTCGTGGAACTCGCCGTACGGGCCGGCGACCAGGTCGGCTGCGGCCTGCTGGAGGAACTGACGCTGCACGCCCCGCTGGTGCTGCCCGAACGCGGCGGCGTCCAGGTCCAGCTGGCCGTCGGCCCCGCCGACCCGGACGGCCGCCGCACCCTCACCGCGTACGCCCGCCACGAGGACGGCGCCTGGACCCGGCACGCCGAGGGCGTCCTCGCCCCGGCCGCCACCGCCACCGCGGACACCGGCCTCGGCGACACCTGGCCCCCCGCCGGTGCCGAGGCCGTCGACCTGGACCCCTTCTACCCGCGCCTGGCCGACGCCGGATTCGCCTACGGGCCCGCCTTCCAGGGCCTGCGGGCCGCCTGGCGGCTCGGCGACGAGGTGTACGCCGAGGTCGCCCTCGACCCCGACCGGCAGGAGGCCGCTGGCCGCTTCGGCCTCCACCCGGCCCTCCTCGACGCCGCCCTCCAGGCCGCCGGGGCGGGCAGCGGCCTGCTCCCCGCCGACGGTGGGGCACGGCTGCCGTTCGCCTGGCGCGAGGTAGCCCTGCACGCCACCGGCGCCCGCAGCCTGCGCGTCCGGCTGAGCCCGGCCGGCGAGGACGCGGTCGCCCTGACCGCCACCGACGAGACCGGCCTGCCGGTCGCCACCGTCGCCTCCCTCACCCTGCGCCCGATGACCCCGGGCGGGACGACCCGGACCGCCGACACCCTCTTCGCCCTGGACTGGGCGGCGGCCCCGGCGGGCGGGGCCCTGTCCGGGGGCAGGGCGTACGAGGTGGACGGCTCCGACGGCGTCCGCCCCGCCCTGGGCCGGGCCCTGGAAGCCCTCCAGGGGTCCCTCGCGGACGCGGGGGAGGAGCGCCTGGTGTTCGTGACCCGGGGTGCGGTCGGCGAGGACGTACGCGACCGGGCGGCTGCCGCCGTATGGGGTCTGGTGCGCTCGGCGCAGTCGGAGCACCCCGGCCGCTTCCACCTCCTCGACCTGGACGAGGGCGTCGACCCGACGCCGTACCTGACCTCACCGGAGCCGCAGCTGGCGGTGCGCGGGGGAGCGGCCCGCATCCCGCGCCTGCTCCGGGCCCCCGCCCCGGTGGCTTCCGAGGGGCTGTCCTTCACCGAGGGCGGCACGGTCCTGGTCACGGGCGGTACCGGCGTCCTGGGCCGGGCCGTCGCCCGCCACCTGGTCGCCGTCCACGGCGTACGCCACCTCCTGCTGGCCTCGCGTTCCGGCGGCGCCGAGGACCTCGTCGCCGAACTGTCCGAGGCGGGTGCCTCGGTCACCGTCGCCGCCTGCGACGCCGCCGACCGCGACGCCCTCGCCGCCCTCCTGGCCTCGATCCCCGCCGCGCACCCGCTCACGGCCGTCATCCACACCGCCGGAGTGGTCGACGACGGAGTGATCGAGTCCCTCACCCCCGAACGGCTCGACGCGGTCCTGCGCCCGAAGGCGGACGCGGCCGACAACCTCCACGAACTCACCGCCGGCCTGGACCTGTCGGCGTTCGTCCTCTTCTCCTCCGCCTCGGGTCTCCTGGGCGCCCCGGGCCAGGGCAACTACGCCGCCGCCAACGCCTACCTCGACGCCCTCGCCCAGCACCGGCGCGAGCAGGGCCTCCCGGGCATCTCCCTCGCCTGGGGCCTGTGGGCCGAACGCAGCGGCATGACCGGCGCCCTTGACGCCACCGACGTCGACCGCATCTCCCGCGGCGGCATGGCAGCCCTCGCCACCGAGGAGGCCCTCGCCCTCCTCGACACCGCCCCCGCCCACGACCGGGCCGTCCTCTTCCCCATGCGCCTCGACCTCAAGGCGCTCCCCACCGGCCCCTCCCTGTCGCCCGTCCTGCGCGCACTCGCCGGAGCGAGCCGGCCCCGGCCTACCGCCGGCGCGGCGCCCCGTACCGGGGGCACCCCCCTCGGACAGCGGCTGGCGGCCCTGCCCGAAGACCGGCGCACCCGGACCCTCCACGACCTGGTCGCCACCGAGGTGACCGCCGTACTGGGCCACCGCGCACCGGCTGCGCCGGAGCCCACCCAGGTGTTCAAGGACCTCGGCTTCGACTCCCTGTCCGCCGTCGAGCTGCGCAACCGGCTCAGCGCCGCGACCGGGCTGCGGCTGCCGGCGACCCTGATCTTCGACCAGCCGACCCCGGCCTCCCTCGTCGCCTACCTGAAGGCCCGCCTGGTCGATACCGGCGACGCCAAGGCGTCCGCCACCGCCACCACCGCGCTCAGCGCCGACGAGCCGATCGCCATCGTCGGCATGAGCTGCCGCTTCCCCGGCGGGGTCCGCTCCCCCGAGGACCTGTGGCGGCTGGTGCTCTCCGGCGGCGACGCCATCGGCGACTTCCCCGCCGACCGCGGCTGGGACATCGACTCCCTCTACCACCCCGACCCCGCCCACGCCGGCACCTCGTACGTCCGCGAGGGCGGCTTCCTCGACGGGGCCGCCGACTTCGACCCCGTGTTCTTCGGGATCTCCCCGCGCGAGGCCCTCGCCATGGACCCCCAGCAGCGCCTGCTGCTGGAGACGGCGTGGGAGACCTTCGAACACGCCGGGATCTCCCCGGCCTCCGTACGCGGCAGCCGCACCGGCGTCTTCACCGGCGTCATGTACCACGACTACGTCAACCTCCTCCACGACCAGGAGGGCCTGGAGGGCTACGCGGGCAACGGCAGCGCCGGCAGCATCGCGTCCGGCCGCATCGCCTACACCCTCGGCCTCGAAGGTCCCGCCGTCACCGTGGACACGGCCTGCTCCTCGTCCCTGGTGTCGGTGCACCTCGCCGGCCAGGCCCTGCGGCAGGGCGAGTGCACCATGGCCCTCGCCGGCGGCGTGACGGTCATGTCCGGCCCCAGCACCTTCGTGGAGTTCAGCCGCCAGCGCGGCCTGGCCCCCGACGGCCGCTGCAAGCCCTTCGCCGCGGGCGCCGACGGCACCTCGTGGTCCGAGGGCGTCGGCATGGTCCTGCTGGAACGCCTCTCCGACGCGCGCCGCAACGGGCACCCGGTGCTCGCCGTCGTGCAGGGTTCGGCGGTGAACCAGGACGGCGCGTCCAACGGCATGACCGCCCCCAACGGCCCATCCCAGCAGCGTGTCATCGAACAGGCCCTGTCCAGGGCGCAGTTGACGGCGCGTCAGGTCGATGTGGTGGAGGCCCACGGCACGGGCACCACCCTCGGTGACCCCATCGAGGCGCAGGCGCTCCTCGCCACCTACGGCCAGGACCGGGAGGAGGACCGGCCGCTGCTGCTGGGCTCGGTCAAGTCGAACCTGGGCCACACCCAGGCCGCGGCGGGCATGGCCGGCGTCATCAAGATGGTCATGGCGATGCGCCACGGCATCGTGCCGATGACCCTGCACGTGGACGAGCCGACCCCGCACGTGGACTGGTCGGCGGGCGCCGTGCGCCTGCTGACGGAGCCGGTGCCGTGGCCCGAGACGGGCGAGCCGCGCCGCGCGGCCGTGTCCTCCTTCGGCATCAGCGGCACGAACGCCCACACCATCCTCCAGGAGGCCCCGCAGGAGCCCGCCGCCGACCCGGCCGCCACCACCCCGGGACTGCCCGTATGGGTGCTGTCCGGGCGGGACGCGGAGGCGGTGCGGGCCCAGGCGGGCCGGCTGCTGGAGCGGGTGTCCGCCGACCCGGAGCTGGAGCCGGCCGACGTCGCCTTCTCGCTGGCGACCACACGTGCCGCGCTGGGTACCCGCGCGGCCGTGGTGGCCGCCGGCCGTACGGACCTGCTGGCCGGCCTGGAAGCCCTGGCCGGGGGCCGCCCGGCATCCGGAGCCGTCGAGGGCGCGGTCGCCGGCGGGAGGTACGCCTTCCTGTTCTCGGGCCAGGGCGCGCAGCGTCCGGGGATGGGGCGTGAGCTGTACGAGGCGCAGCCGGTGTTCGCCGCGGCGTTCGACGAGGTGTGCGCACACTTCGACCTCCCCCTCAAGGAGCTGGTGTTCGGGGGCGGGGAGGAGATCCACCGCACCGAGAACACCCAGCCGGCCCTCTTCGCGATCGAGGTGGCGCTGTACCGCCTGGCGGAGTCGCTGGGCCTGCGTCCGGACTTCGTGGCGGGTCACTCGATCGGCGAGATCGCCGCCGCGCACGTGGCCGGGGTGCTGTCCCTGGCGGACGCGGCCCGGCTGGTGTCGGCCCGCGGCGCCCTGATGGGCGCGCTGCCGGAGGGCGGCGCGATGGTATCCGTGCGCGCCACCGAGGACGAGGTCCGCCCGTTGCTGTCCGCCGATGTGGACATCGCGGCGGTCAACGGCCCCTCCTCGGTGGTGGTTTCCGGCGCCGAGGCGGCCGTCCTGGAGGTGGCCGCGCAGCTGGCCGAGCGGGGCCACAAGACCAAGCGCCTCACGGTCTCGCACGCCTTCCACTCCCCGCTGATGGAGCCGATGCTGGAGGCCTTCCGCGAGGTCGCGGAGGCCCTGACCTACTCCGCCCCCTCGATTCCGGTCGTCTCGAACGTCACGGGTGAGCAGGTCGCGGAGTTCTCGGCGGACTACTGGGTCCGTCACGTGCGGGGTGCGGTCCGTTTCGCGGACGGGGTCCGGTACCTCGCCGAGGAGCAGGGGGTCGGTCACTTCCTGGAGCTGGGTCCGCAGGGCGTTCTCGCCGCCATGGCGGGGGAGTCGCTGCCGGAGGCCTTCTCCGGGCTGCTGACCCCGGTGCTGCGCAAGGACCGCCCCGAACCCGCCGCCTTCCTCGGCGCCCTCGCCGAGGCCTGGACCCGGGGCCTTCCCGTCGACTGGGCACCCCTGCTCCCCGGACGCCGCGTCGACCTGCCCACGTACCCCTTCCACCGGCAGCGCTACTGGCCCGGCACCGACCACGCCCCGACGACCGGCGCGGCGGAGCCGACGTCGCCGCTGGCCAAGCGCCTGGAGGCGGCCGACGACCCCGGACGCGTCCTGCTCGACCTGGTCCGCGACACCATCGCCACCGTCCTCGGACACACCGCGCAGGAGACGGCGGACCCCGACCGGGCCTTCCGCGACTTCGGCTTCGACTCGATGACCGCCGTCGAGTTCCGTACCCGCCTCGGCACCGCGACCGGGATCGCGCTGCCCGCGACCCTCGTCTACGACCACCCGACCCCGGCCGCCCTCGTCACGTACCTGCGCACCGAGATCCTCGGCGGCACGGGCACCGGACCGGCCCGCGTACGCCGCGCCGTCGGCAGCGACGAACCCATCGCCATCGTCGGCATGAGCTGCCGCTTCCCCGGCGGCGTCGGCTCCCCCGAGGACCTGTGGCGCCTCGTCGCGTCCGGAACCGACGCCATCTCGCCCTTCCCGGACGACCGCGGATGGAACATCGGGGGGCTCTACGACCCGGACCCCGACCACCAGGGGACGACGTACACCCGGCACGGAGGCTTCCTCCGCCAGGCCGCCGAATTCGACGCCGGCTTCTTCGGGATCTCCCCGCGCGAGGCCCTCGCCATGGACCCCCAGCAGCGCCTGCTGCTGGAGGTGGCGTGGGAGGCGTTCGAACGCGCCGGGCTGCCCCCGGGCGCGGCCCGCGGCAGCGGGACCGGCGTCTTCGTGGGCACCAACGGCCAGGACTACACGGCCCTGGTGTCGCAGTCCTCCGAAAGCCTGGAGGGCTACCTCGGCACCGGCGGCGCCGGCAGCGTGGCCTCCGGCCGCATCGCCTACGCCCTGGGCCTCGAAGGACCCGCCCTGACCGTCGACACGGCCTGCTCGTCCTCCCTCGTCGCCCTGCACCTGGCGACGGAGGCCCTGCGGCGCGGCGAATGCGAACTGGCCCTGGCCGGCGGCGTCACCATCATGTCGACCCCCCAGTCGTTCATCGACTTCAGCCGCCAGCGCGGCCTGTCGCCCGACGGCCGCTGCAAGCCCTTCGCGGCCGCCGCCGACGGCACCGGCTGGTCCGAGGGCGTCGGCATGCTCCTCGTCGAGCGGCTTTCGGACGCCCGCCGCAACGGGCACCGGGTCCTCGCGGTGGTCCGCGGATCGGCCGTCAACCAGGACGGCGCGAGCAACGGCCTGACCGCCCCCAACGGCCCCTCCCAGCAGCGCGTCATCCGCCAGGCCCTCGCCAACGCCGGCCTGACGGCCCGGCAGGTCGACGCCGTCGAGGCCCACGGCACCGGCACCCCGCTCGGCGACCCGATCGAGGCGCAGGCGCTGCTGGCCACGTACGGCCAGGACCGCCCCGAGGACCGGCCGCTGCACCTGGGATCCCTGAAGTCCAACATCGGCCACACCCAGGCGGCGGCGGGCGTCGGCGGCGTCATCAAGATGGTGATGGCGATGCGCCACGGCGTCCTGCCCCGCACCCTGCACGTCGACGCGCCCACCCCGCACGTCGACTGGGAGGCCGGCACGGTCGCGCTGCTCACCGAGAGCGTGGCCTGGCCGGAGACCGGACAGCCGCGCCGCGCGGCCGTGTCCTCCTTCGGCATGAGCGGCACGAACGCCCACCTGGTGCTCGAACAGAGCCCGCTCGACACCCCGGACGAGGGTACGGAGACCACCGGGACCCCCGTGCCCTGGCTGCTGTCCGCCGCCTCGGCGGAGGCCCTGCGCGGACAGGCCCGCCGCCTGCGCGACCACGTCGCGGACCGGCCGGCCCTCGACCCGGGCGCCGTCGGCCGCGGCCTGGCCACGGCACGCACCCTGTTCCCGCACCGCGCCGTCGTCATCGGAGCCGACAGCGCCGAGTACCTGAGCGCGCTCGACGCCGTGGCACGCGGCGAAGCCGACACCGACCTGCTCCGGACACCGGCCCCGTCCGCGTTCCTGTTCTCGGGCCAGGGCGCGCAGCGTCCGGGGATGGGCCGTGAGCTGTACGGGGCGCAGCCGGTGTTCGCCGGGGCCTTCGATGAGGTGTGCGCGCACTTCGACCTGCCGCTGAAGGAGCTGGTGTTCGGGGGCGGGGAGGAGATCCACCGCACCGAGTTCACCCAGCCGGCCCTCTTCGCGGTCGAGGTGGCGCTGTACCGCCTGCTGGAGTCCTACGGCATCCGCCCCGACTTCCTGGCGGGTCACTCCATCGGTGAGATCGCCGCCGCGCACGTGGCCGGGGTGCTGTCGCTGGCGGACGCGGCCCGGCTGGTGTCGGCCCGTGGTGCGCTGATGGGCGCGCTGCCGGAGGGCGGCGCGATGGTCTCCGTCCAGGCGGCCGAGGCCGAGGTCCGCCCGCTACTCCGCTCCGATGTGGACATCGCGGCGGTCAACGGGCCCTCGTCGGTGGTGATTTCAGGCGCCGAGCGGGCCGTACTGGAGGTGGCCGCGCAGCTGGCCGAGCGGGGTCACAAGACCAAGCGCCTCACGGTCTCGCACGCCTTCCACTCCCCGCTGATGGAGCCGATGCTGGAGGCCTTCCGCGAAGTCGCCGAGTCCCTGACCTATGCGGCTCCGGCGATCCCGGTCGTCTCCACCCTGACCGGCACCCTCGCCACCGCCGGGGAACTGACCTCCCCCGCCTACTGGGTGACGCACGTCCGCGAGGCCGTCCGCTTCCACGACGCCATGCGCCACCTGGAGACGGCCGGCGTCCGCACCTACCTGGAGATCGGCCCCGACGCCGTCCTCACCGCCATGGGACAGGCCTGCCTCGACGAACCCGCCACCCTCCTGCCCCTGCTGCGCCGCGACCGCTCGGAGTCGCGCACCCTGCTCGAAGCCCTCGGCCGGGCCCACGCGCGCGGCGTCGCCCTCGATCTGCCCGCGCTCTTCGCGGGCGCACCGGCGGCCCCCGCCGACCTCCCGACGTACGCCTTCCAGCACGAGCGGTACTGGCCGCGCATCGCGGAACAGCCCGCGGTGCCCGGCTGGCTCGTACCGCGAAGCGGTACGGAAGACGCCCTCGACGACCTCCTCTACCAGGTCACCTGGCAGCCACTGGACACAGCGCTGCCCGCCGTCCTGTCGGGGCGGTGGTTGGTGGTGTCGGCGGTGGCGGGTGCGGACTTGGTGGGTGTGTTGTCGGCGTCGGGTGTGGAGGTGGTGGAGCTGGTGGCGGCTGGTGGTTCCCGTGGGGAGCTGGCCGGGGCTCTGGCGGGTGTGGGTGCTGTTGAGGGTGTGGTGTCGCTGCTGGATGTGGCGGGGTCGTTGTCGTTGGTGCAGGCGTTGGGTGATGCCGGTATCGGGGGCCGGTTGTGGTGTGTGACGCGTGGTGCGGTGTCGACGGGTGTGTCGGACCGTGTGGTGGATCCGGTGCGGGCGCAGGTGTGGGGTCTGGGTCGGGTCGCGGCGTTGGAGTTCGGTGAGCGGTGGGGTGGTCTGGTGGACGTCCCGTCGGTGCTGGATGACATGACCGGGGGCCGGCTGGCTGCCGTACTGGCCGGCGGTACGGGTGAGGATCAGGTGGCGGTGCGTGCGGAGGGTGTGTTCGTCCGTCGTCTGGTCCGGGCGCCGTTCGTGCCGGTGGTGGGTGAGGGCTGGCGGCCTGATGGTCCGGTGCTGGTGACCGGTGGTACGGGTGCGTTGGGTGTGCGGGTGGCGCGTTGGCTGGCTTCGGCGGGTGCGACGGACCTGGTCCTGACGAGCCGTCGGGGTCCGGATGCTCCGGGTGCCGCGGATCTGGTGGCCGAGCTTGCGGGGTCGGGTGTGACGGCTTCGGTGGTGGCGTGTGATGTGGCTGACCGGGATGCGGTGGCGAAGCTGCTGGTGGAGTTCCCGGTGTCGTCGGTGTTCCATGCGGCGGGTGTGCTGGATGACGGTGTGCTGGAGGGTCTGACTCCGGAGCGTCTGGCGACGGTCCTGGGTCCGAAGGCGGATGCTGCGTGTCATCTGCACGAGCTGGCCGGTGAGATGGGCCTGGAGTTGTCGGCGTTCGTGTTGTTCTCTTCGTTCGCGGGTACGGTCGGTGGTGCCGGTCAGGGCAATTACGCGGCGGCCAACGCCTGTCTGGACGCCCTCGCCGAGCAGCGCCGCGGCGACGGACTGCCCGCCACCTCCATCGCCTGGGGCCCCTGGGCCGACAACGGCATGGCCGCGGACGAGACCGTCGCCGAACGCATGCGCCTCGCCGGCATGACCGGACTGGCCACCGACACGGCCTTCGCCGCGGTCGACCGCGCCCTCGGCCGGGGCGACGCCACCCTGACCGTCATCGACATCGACTGGGAGCGCTTCGCGCCGGGCTTCACCGCGGCCCGCCCGAGCCCGCTCCTCGCCGGCATCCCGGAAGCCGTCCGTCCCGTCGAACCGGACGGCGCCGACGCCGGCCTCGCCGCACGACTGGCGGCCCTGCCGGCCGCCGCCGAGCGCAGCGACGTACTGCTCGACCTGGTCCGTACCCAGGTGGCCGCCGTACTCGGCCACGGATCACCGCAGCGCGTGGACGCCGAACAGCCCTTCAAGGGCATCGGCTTCGACTCCCTGACGGCGGTCGAACTGCGCAACCGGCTCGGCCGGGCCACCGGCCTGACCCTGCCCGCCACCGTCGTCTTCGACCACCCCAACCCGGCCGCCCTCGCCTCCTACCTGCTCACCGAACTGTGCGGGGACCTCGGCGGGGCCGACCCGGAGGAGGACCGGATCCGCCGGGCGCTCGCCTCGATGCCGCTCTCCCGGATCAGAGAGGCCGGCCTGCTGGAGGTGCTCCTGGACCTCGCGGGCCTCGAAGGGGCCGCCGCGCAGGACGCGGCGGCCGACCCGGACGACACGGCCCCGGAGGACATCGACGCGATGGACACCGACGCCCTGATCCGTCTCGCCATGGACAACACGGACTCCTGACGGTCCGGGAAGTGAGGAGCTGACACATGGTTACGCCCGAAGCAGTGACGACATCCGGCACGGCGACGCCCGACGCGAAGCTCGTGGCCGCGCTCCGGAACTCCCTCAAGGAGGCCGAGCGGCTGCGCGAACAGAACCGGCGGCTCGCCGAAGCGGCCCGCGAGCCCATCGCCATCGTCGCGATGAGCTGCCGCTTCCCCGGTGGCGTCCGCTCCCCCGAGGGCCTGTGGGACCTGGTCGCCGCCGGCCGTGACGCGGTGTCGCCGTTCCCCACCGACCGGGGCTGGGACCTGGAGGAGCTGTTCGACGAGGACCCGGACCGGCCCGGTTCCTCGTACGTCCGCGAAGGCGCGTTCGTCGACGGCGCCGCCGACTTCGACGCCGGCTTCTTCGCCATCTCCCCGCGCGAGGCCCTCGCCATGGACCCCCAGCAGCGCCTGCTGCTGGAGACCTCCTGGGAGGCCCTGGAGCGCGCCGCGATCGCGCCGGACACCCTGCGCGGCAGCCGCACGGGCGTGTTCGTCGGCACCAACGGCACCGACTACGGCACGGTCCTCGTGGGCGGTCCCGAGGAGGTCGACGGCTACCTGGCCACCGGGAACGCCACCAGCGTGCTGTCCGGCCGGATCTCGTACGAGTTCGGTTTCGAAGGGCCCGCCGTCACCGTCGACACCGCCTGCTCCTCCTCCCTCGTCGCCCTGCACCTCGCCGCCCAGGCCCTGCGCCAGCAGGAGTGCACGCTCGCGCTCGCCGCCGGAGTGACGGTCATGGCCAGCCCGACCACCTTCACCGAGTTCAGCCGCCAGCGGGGCCTGGCCCCGGACGGCCGCTGCAAGCCCTTCGCCGCCGCCGCCGACGGCACCGGCTGGGGCGAGGGCGCGGGAGTCCTCGTACTGGAACGGCTCTCCGACGCCCGCCGCAACGGCCACCGGGTCCTCGCGGTGGTCCGCGGCTCCGCGGTCAACCAGGACGGCGCCTCCAACGGCCTCACCGCCCCCAACGGCCCCTCCCAGCGCCGCGTGCTGCGCCAGGCCCTCGCCAACGCCCGCCTGACGGCCGACCAGGTCGACGCCGTGGAGGCCCACGGCACCGGCACCACCCTCGGCGACCCGATCGAGGCGCAGGCGCTGCTGGCCACGTACGGGCAGAACCGGCCGGCCGACCGGCCGCTGCGCCTCGGCTCCGTCAAATCCAACATCGGCCACACCCAGGCGGCGGCCGGCGTCGCCGGCATCATCAAAATGGTCCAGGCCATCCGCAACGGCGTCCTGCCCCGCACCCTCCATGTCGACGGGCCCACGCCCCAGGTCGACTGGTCGGCCGGCGCCGTACGACTGCTCACGGAGAACCTCGACTGGCAGCCGGCCGACGGGCAGCCGCGCCGCGCCGGAGTGTCCTCGTTCGGCATGAGCGGCACCAACGCCCACGTCATCCTTGAGGAACCCGCCGCCGAGCCCGCCCCCGCCGCCGAGCCCACTCCGGCCGTCCCGGCAACCCCCGCGGCCTCCACCGCCCTGCCGTGGGTGCTGTCCGGCAAGTCCGCCGACGCCCTGCGGGCCCAGGCCGGCGAACTGCGCGCCTTCCTGGCCGCCCGCCCCGGCCACGACCCGGCCGGGATCGGCCGGTCCCTGGCCCTCACGCGCGCCACCTTCGACCACCGCGCCGTCCTCGTCGCCGACGGCCCCGTCGCCTTCGACACCGCACTGGCGGCGCTGGCCGACGGCGCGGCGGCCGCCGGTCTCGTCGAGGGCCGGGCACCGGACGGACGGACCAAGGCCGTCTTCGTCTTCCCCGGCCAGGGCTCCCAGTGGACGGGCATGGCCACGGAGCTGCTCGCCACCAGCCCCGTCTTCGCCGACCGGATGGACCAGTGCGAGCAGGCCCTGTCCGCCTTCGTCGACTGGTCGCTGCGCGACGTCCTCACCGACGAGGCCGCCCTCGCCCGCGTCGACGTGGTACAGCCCGCGCTGTGGGCCGTGATGGTCTCCCTCGCCGCGCTCTGGCGCTCCTACGGAGTCGAACCGGCGGCCGTCCTCGGACACTCGCAGGGCGAGATCGCCGCGGCCTGCGTCGCGGGCGGCCTCTCCCTCGACGACGGGGCACGGGTGGTGGCCCTGCGCAGCAAGGCCCTGCTCGCACTCTCCGGCCGAGGCGGCATGGTGTCCGTCCCGCTGCCCCGCGAGGAGGTGGCGGCCGGCCTCGACGAGCGCCTGTCCATCGCCGCCGAGAACGGCCCCCGCTCGGTCGTCGTCTCGGGCGACCCCGAAGCCCTCGACGCGCTGCTCGCCGGGACCGAGGGAGCCCGTCGCATCGCCGTCGACTACGCCTCCCACTCCGCCCACGTCGAGGAGATCCGCGACGAACTCCTCACCCTCCTCGCGGACCTCGCCCCGCGCCCGGCGGACGTGCCCTTCTTCTCCACGGTCACCGCCGACTGGCAGGACACCGCCGGACTGGACGCCGAGTACTGGTACCGCAACGCCCGCCGGACCGTGCGCTTCGAGGAGTCCACGCACGCCCTGCGCGAGCAGGGATTCGGCGTGTTCGTCGAGAGCAGCCCCCACCCGGTGCTGATCCAGGGCCTCGGGGACTGCGCCGTCGGCTCGCTGCGCCGCCGGGACGGCGGACCGGGACGCTTCCTGCTCTCCCTGGCCGAGGCCCACGTGCGCGGCGTCGCCGTCGACTGGTCGCCCGCCTTCGCCGACGCCGGCCCCGCCCACGTCGACCTGCCCACCTACGCCTTCCAGCGCCGCCGGTACTGGCCGCGCCCCGGCACCGGGCGGAACGCCGGGTCCGACCCGGCCGAGTCGGCCTTCTGGGAGGCCGTCGAACGCGCCGACCTGCCGGCCCTCTCCGGGGAACTCGGCGCCGAGGGAGCGGCGCTGACCGCCCTGGAAACCACCCTGCCCGTCCTCACGGCCTGGCGGTCGGGACGCCGGCAGCGCTCCACCGTCGACTCCTGGCGCTACCGGGCGGTCTGGGAACCCACCCCCGTGGACGCCGCCGTCCTGTCGGGGCGGTGGTTGGTGGTGTCGGCGGTGGCGGGTGCGGACTTGGTGGGTGTGTTGTCGGCGTCGGGTGTGGAGGTGGTGGAGCTGGTGGCGGCTGGTGGTTCCCGTGGGGAGCTGGCCGGGGCTCTGGCGGGTGTGGGTGCTGTTGAGGGTGTGGTGTCGCTGCTGGATGTGGCGGGGTCGTTGTCGTTGGTGCAGGCGTTGGGTGATGCCGGTATCGGGGGCCGGTTGTGGTGTGTGACGCGTGGTGCGGTGTCGACGGGTGTGTCGGACCGTGTGGTGGATCCGGTGCGGGCGCAGGTGTGGGGTCTGGGTCGGGTCGCGGCGTTGGAGTTCGGTGAGCGGTGGGGTGGTCTGGTGGACGTCCCGTCGGTGCTGGATGACATGACCGGGGGCCGGCTGGCTGCCGTACTGGCCGGCGGTACGGGTGAGGATCAGGTGGCGGTGCGTGCGGAGGGTGTGTTCGTCCGTCGTCTGGTCCGGGCGCCGTTCGTGCCGGTGGTGGGTGAGGGCTGGCGGCCTGATGGTCCGGTGCTGGTGACCGGTGGTACGGGTGCGTTGGGTGTGCGGGTGGCGCGTTGGCTGGCTTCGGCGGGTGCGACGGACCTGGTCCTGACGAGCCGTCGGGGTCCGGATGCTCCGGGTGCCGCGGATCTGGTGGCCGAGCTTGCGGGGTCGGGTGTGACGGCTTCGGTGGTGGCGTGTGATGTGGCTGACCGGGATGCGGTGGCGAAGCTGCTGGTGGAGTTCCCGGTGTCGTCGGTGTTCCATGCGGCGGGTGTGCTGGATGACGGTGTGCTGGAGGGTCTGACTCCGGAGCGTCTGGCGACGGTCCTGGGTCCGAAGGCGGATGCTGCGTGTCATCTGCACGAGCTGGCCGGTGAGATGGGCCTGGAGTTGTCGGCGTTCGTGTTGTTCTCTTCGTTCGCGGGTACGGTCGGTGGTGCCGGTCAGGGCAATTACGCGGCGGCCAACGCCTGTCTGGACGCCCTCGCCGAGCAGCGCCGCGGCGACGGACTGCCCGCCACCTCCATCGCCTGGGGAGCCTGGGCCGACAGCGGCCTCGCCACCGGATCCGACGCCGTCACCGCCCGCATGCGCCGCGGTGGCCTCCTGCCGATGGCCCCCGACCTGGCCATGACCGCCCTCCAGCAGGCCCTGGACCGCGACGAGACCACGCTCGTCGTCGCCGGGGTCGACTGGGAGCGCTTCACGGCGGCCTTCGTCACCGGCCGCCCCAGCCCGCTCCTGACGGGCGTCCCCGAGGTGCGGACCGTACTCGCGGCCCTGGACGAGGGCCGCGCCGCCGGCACCTCCCTGAGGGACACCCTCCCGGGCCTGCCCGCCGAAGCCCGGGAACGGACCCTGCTCGACCTGGTCCGCACCCACGTGGCCGCCGTCCTCGGACACGGCACCGCGCAGGAGGTCGCCACGGGCCGGGCCTTCCGCGAGGCGGGGTTCGACTCCCTGACGGCCGTCGAACTGCGCAACCGGCTGAGCACGGCCACCGGCCTGACGCTCCCCGCCACCGTCGTCTTCGACCACCCCAACCCGGCCGCCCTCGCCGCCTACCTGCTGGCCGAGCTGTGCGGGGACGCCGGTGCGGACGGACCGTCCGCGCTGGCGGAGTTCGCCCGCTTCGAACGTGCCCTGGCCCGTATCGAGCCCGGCACCGCCGACCACACCAAGATCATGCAGCGGCTCGGGGCCCTGCTGGCCCAGGGCCAGGAGGCCGCCGACCACCCGGAGCGCGCCACGAGCGCCGACGCGTACGAGACGGCGACCGACGACGAACTGTTCGGCCTGCTCGGCGAGAAGTTCGGCATCTCATGACCGCGCCCTCGCCCGTGCCCGTGCCCGTGCCCGGCCTCGCGCCCCGCCCCGCCGCCGCCAGCCCCTCCGCCAGGGAGAACCCCCACGTGTCCAACGAAGACAAACTCCGCCACTTCCTCAAGCGCGTCTCGGCCGAACTGGAGCAGACCCGGGAACGGCTGCGCGAGAGCGAGAACCGGGACGGCGAGCCGATCGCCGTCGTGGCCATGAGCTGCCGCTTCCCCGGCGGGGTCCAGGGCCCCGAAGACCTCTGGCGGCTGCTCGTCTCCGGCGGCGACGCCCTGTCCGGCTTCCCCACCGACCGCGGCTGGGACCTGGAGGGCCTGCTGTCCGACGACCCGGAGCGGGCCGGCGCCTCCCACGCCCGCCGGGCCGGATTCCTGGAGGGCGCGGGCGAGTTCGACGCCGCCTTCTTCGGGATCTCGCCCCGCGAGGCCCTCGCCATGGACCCCCAGCAGCGCCTGCTGCTGCAGACCTCCTGGGAGGCCTTCGAACGCGCGGGGATCGCCCCGGACACCCTGCGCGGCAGCCGCACGGGGGTGTTCATCGGCACCAACGGCCAGGACTACACGCCCGTGGCCGTCCACTCCGCCGACGACCTCGCCGGGCACATCATGACCGGCAACGCGGCCAGCGTCCTCTCCGGCCGCCTCTCCTACGTCTACGGGCTCCAGGGCCCCGCCGTCACCGTCGACACCGCCTGCTCCGCCTCCCTCGTCGCCCTGCACCTGGCGGCCCAGGCGCTGCGGCGCGGCGAGTGCGAGCTGGCCCTCACCGGCGGCGCCACCGTCATGTCGACGCCCACCCTGTTCGCGGAGTTCAGCCGCCAGGGCGGCCTGGCCCGCGACGGCCGCTGCAAGGCCTTCGCCGCCGCAGCCGACGGCACCGGCTGGGGCGAGGGCGCGGGCATGCTCGTACTGGAACGGCTTTCCGACGCCCGCCGCAACGGCCACCCCGTCCTCGCGGTGGTCCGCGGCTCCGCCGTCAACCAGGACGGCGCCTCCAACGGCCTCACCGCCCCCAACGGCCCCGCCCAGCAGCGGGTCATCGAACTGGCCCTCGCCGACGCCCGCCTGACGCCCGACCAGGTCGACGCCGTCGAGGCCCACGGCACCGGCACCACCCTCGGCGACCCCATCGAGGCACAGGCCCTCATCGCGGCCTACGGGCACCACCGCCCGGCCGACCGGCCGCTGCGCCTCGGCTCCGTCAAGTCCAACATCGGGCACACCCAGGCCGCCGCGGGCGTGGCGGGCGTCATCAAGATGGTCGAGGCGATGCGCCACGGCGTCCTGCCGCGCACCCTGCACGTCGACGAGCCCACGCCCCAGGTCGACTGGTCGGCCGGCTCCGTGCGGCTGCTCACCGAGAACCTCGACTGGCAGCCCGCCGACGGCCGCCCGCGCCGCGCCGGAGTCTCCTCCTTCGGCATCAGCGGCACCAACGCCCACGTCCTCGTCGAAGAACACCTCACCACCCCCGATCCGGCCCCGGCCCCCGAGCCCGCCCCCGATCCGGCCCCCGTCCTCGCGGTGCTCTCCGCACGCGAGGAGGAGACGCTGCGCGACCAGGCCGCCCGGCTCCACGCCCACCTGACGGCAGAGCCGCACCTGTCCCCGCGCGACGTCGCCCACTCCCTCGCCACCACCCGCGCCACCCTCGACCACCGCGCCGCCGTGGTCGCGGGCGACCGCGACGCCCTCCTGGAGGGCCTGGCCGCGCTCGCCGGCGGCACCCCCGCCCCCGGTGTCCTGCGCGGCAGCGCCGCCCCCGGCGGGCTCGCGTTCCTGTTCACCGGACAGGGCGCCCAGCGCGTCGGCATGGGAGACGGGCTGTACACGGCGTTCCCCGTCTTCGCGGAGGCCTTCGACGCGGCCTGCGCCGCGCTCGACGCCCACCTGGACCGCCCGCTGCGCCAGGTGGTGACCGGCGACGCCGCCCTCCTCGACCGGACCCACTACACGCAGGCGGGCCTGTTCGCCCTGGAGGTGGCGCTGTACCGCCTCTTCGAGTCCTGGGGGGTGCGCCCCGACTACCTCCTCGGCCACTCCGTGGGCGAACTGGCCGCCGCCCACGTCGCGGGCGTCCTCACCCTCCCCGACGCGGCCACCCTGGTCGCCGCGCGCGGCCGGCTGATGGAGGCGCTGCCCGAGGGCGGGGCGATGGTCTCCGTCCAGGCCGCCGAGGACGAGGTGCGCGCCCTGCTCGCCGCCGGCGTCGACATCGCCGCCGTCAACGGCCCCCGCGCCGTGGTCGTCTCGGGCCCCGAGGACGCGGTCTCCGCGACCGCCGCCCTCCTCGACGCCGCGGGCCACCGCACGAAGCGGCTCAACGTCAGCCACGCCTTCCACTCGTCGCTGATGGAGCCGATGCTCGACGAATTCGGCCGCGTCGCCCGCACGCTCACCTTCCACCAGCCGTCCGTCCCGATCGTCTCCGACATCACCGGCCGCACCGCCGACCCGGCCGAGCTCCGCACCCCCGAGTACTGGGTCCGGCACGTACGCGCCGCCGTGCGCTTCCACGACGGGATGCGCCACCTCGAAGCCCAGGGCGTACGCCGCTTCGTCGAGCTGGGCCCCTCCGGCGTCCTGACCGCCGCCGGGCAGGCCTGCGTGAACGGCCCCGACCCGGTCCTCACGGCGGCCCTGCGCCGCGACCGGCCCGAGCGGGAGACCGTCACCGCCGCCCTCGGCGAACTGTTCGTCCACGGCACCACCCCCCACTGGACCGGGGTCCTCGCAGGACGCCCCGCACGCCGGGTGGCCCTGCCGACCACGGCGTTCCGGCGCACCCGCTACTGGGCCCGCCCCGGCGAGGCCCCCGCCGGGACCGCCGCCCCCGACCGGGACCCCGCGGCCGGCCTCCAGTACCGCATCGACTGGCAGCCGCTCGCCACCCCGTCGGCCCCCGCCGCCCCGACCGGGACCTGGCTCGTCGTCGGCTCCCGGCCGGGGGACCTCGACCCGGTCACCGAGGCGTTCGCCGCCCGGGGCGCCACCACCGCCCGCCTGGACCTGGACCCCGGCACGGGACTCGACCGCGAGGCGCTGTCCTTCCGCCTCCTCGCGGCCCTGGCCGGCGCCGACCGCTGCGCGGGCGTCCTGCTCCTGCCCGCCGCACCCGGCGACCCCGGAGCCGACACGGCCCTCCTGCTCCACCAGGCCCTCGGCGACGCCGGGATCACCGCACCCCTGTGGTGCGCCACCCGCGGCGCCCTCTCCACCGGCCCCGACGACCGGCCCTCCGACCCCGGCCAGGCACAGGTCTGGGGCCTGGGCCGGGCGGCCGCCCTGGAAACCCCCACCCGCTGGGGCGGGCTCGTCGACCTCCCCTGCGAAGCCGACGCCACCGCGCCGGACCGCCTCGCCGCCCTGCTGCTGGCCGGCCCGGGCACCCCCGCCGAGGACCAGCTGGCGATCCGCCCCACCGGGATCCTCGCCCGCCGGCTGGTCCGCGTACGGAGGGCATCGGCCCCCGTCACGCCCTGGCGGCCCTCCGGCACCGCCCTGGTCACCGGCGGCACCGGCGCCCTCGGCGGCCACATCGCCCGCTGGCTCGCCGCGTCCGGCGCCGAACACCTGGTCCTCACCAGCCGCCGTGGCGACCGGGCCCCCGGCGCCCGCGAACTCGCCGCCGAACTGAGCGCGACGGGCACCCGCGTCACCATCGCGGCGTGCGACGCCGCCGACCGGGACGCGCTCGCCGCCGTCCTCGACGCGATCCCCGCCGAGCTGCCCCTGACCGCGGTGGTGCACACCGCCGGCGTCCTCGACGACGGCGTCCTCGACACCCTCACCCCCGAACGGTTCGCGACGGTCCTGCGCCCCAAGGCCGACGCCGCCCGCAACCTCCACGAGCTCACCGCGGGCCTCGACCTGTCGGCGTTCGTCCTCTTCTCCTCCTTCGCCGGCGCCGTCGGCGGCGCCGGCCAGGCCAACTACGCGGCCGCCAACGCCCACCTCGACTCCCTGGCCGAGCAGCGCCGCGCCGACGGACTGCCCGCCACCGCCGTGGCCTGGGGCGCCTGGGCCGGCGGCGGCATGGCCGAGGACGAGGAGGCCGTCGGCGAACGCCTGCGCCGCCACGGCATCCGCCCCATGGCGCCCCGGCACGCCATCGAGGGCCTCCAGCAGGCCCTGGACCACGGTGACGCCGGCCTGGCCGTGGCCGACATCGACTGGACCCTGTTCGCCCCCGGCTTCACCACGGTCCGCCCCAGCCCGCTCCTCACCGGAGTCGAGGAGGCCCGCCCCCGCACCGCCGACGAGGAACCCGGCTGGCGGGAGCGGATCACCCTGCTCCCGGACGCCGAACGCGCCGCCGCCCTGCTGGACCTCGTACGCACCCAGGCGGCCGCCGTCCTCGGACACGACGGCCCCGGGGCCGTCACCCCGACCCACCCCTTCCGGGAACTCGGCTTCGACTCCCTCACCGCCGTCGACCTGCGCAACGTCCTCGGCCTGCGCACGGGCCTGAACCTCCCCACGACCGTGGTCTTCGACCACCCCAACCCGCAGGCCCTCGCCGACCACCTCGACGCCGAACTCGGCGGCACCGCCGCCGCCCGCCTGCTGGCCGACCTCGACCGCGTCGAGGACGCCCTCGCGGTCCTCGACGCCCCCGACGTACGGGCGGAGGTCGCCACGCGCCTCCAGACCCTCCTGGCACGGGCCCGCCCCCGCGACGGCATCGGCACCGGACCGACCCCCGGCTCCGGACCCGGCACCGACGACGCGCCGGGCGCCGACACCCCACCGACCTTGGACACGGCGGACGACCTCTTCGCCTACATCGACCAGAAATACGGGACCCGCTGACATGGTGAACGAGACCAAGCTCCTGGAATACCTCAAGCGGGTCACGGCCGACCTGGACGAGGCCAACCGGCGCCTGAAGGACGCCGAGGACCTCACCCACGAGCCGATCGCGATCGTCGGCATGGGCTGCCGCTTCCCCGGCGGCGTGCACTCCGCCGAACAGCTGTGGACCCTGCTCGCCGACGGCACCGACGCCCTCGCCGCCTTCCCCGACGACCGCGGCTGGGACCTCGCCGCCCTCTACGACCCGGACCCCGACCGGGCCGGCACCAGCTACGTCCGCGAGGGCGGCTTCCTCGGCGGCGCCGCCGACTTCGACCCCGCCTTCTTCGGCATCAGCCCGCGCGAGGCCCGCGCCATGGACCCCCAGCAGCGACTGCTGCTGGAGGTCGCCTGGGAGGCCCTGGAACGCTCCGGCCTCGACCCGGCCGCCCTGCGCGGCAGCCGGGCCGGCGTCTTCGTCGGCACCAACGGCCAGGACTACGGCACCCTGTTCGGCGACCGGCCCGAAGAGGGCCTCGAAGGCTACATCGGCACCGGCAACGCGGCGAGCGTGCTCTCCGGCCGCCTCTCCTACGTCCTCGGCCTCGAAGGCCCCGCCGTCACCGTCGACACCGCCTGCTCCTCCTCCCTCGTCTCCCTGCACCTGGCCGCCGAGGCACTGCGCCGCGGTGAATGCTCCCTGGCCCTCGCGGGCGGCGCGACCGTGATGGCCACCCCCCGGGTCTTCGTCGAGTTCAGCCGCCAGCGCGGACTCGCCGCCGACGGCCGCTGCAAGCCCTTCGCCGCCGCAGCCGACGGCACCGGCTGGGGCGAGGGCGCGGGCCTGCTCGTCCTCGAACGGCTCTCCGACGCCCGCCGGGCCGGCCGCCCGGTCCTCGCGGTCCTGCGGGGCTCCGCCGTCAACCAGGACGGCGCCTCCAACGGGCTCACCGCCCCCAACGGCACCGCCCAGCAGCGCGTCATCCGCCAGGCCCTCGCCAACGCCCGGCTGTCCCCGGACATGGTCGACGCCGTCGAGGCCCACGGCACCGGCACCAGGCTCGGCGACCCCATCGAGGCACACGCCCTCCTCGCCACCTACGGCCGCAAGCGGGCCGCCGACCGCCCCCTGTGGCTGGGCTCCGTCAAGTCCAACCTGGGCCACACCCAGGCCGCCGCCGGCGTCGCCGGCGTGATGAAGATGGTCCTCGCCATCCAGCACGGCACCCTGCCCAGGACCCTGCACGTGGACGAGCCGACCCCGCACGTCGACTGGACGGCCGGCGGCGTACGCCTGCTGACCGAGCCCGCGCCCTGGCCCGAGACGGGCGAGCCGCGCCGCGCCGGCGTGTCCGCGTTCGGGGTCAGCGGCACCAACGCCCACCTGATCGTCGAGCAGGCCGCCCCGGAGGACGCCCGGCCGCCGGCCGGCGCCCGGGAGCCCCGGACACCGCTCCCCACCGCCACGCCGTGGCCCCTGTCGGCGCACACCCCCGAGGCGCTGCGCGCGCGGGCCGACCAGCTCCGCGCGTACGCGCAGGACCACCCGGAGCTGGACCCCGCCGACCTGGCCCACTCCCTCTCCCTGCGGACGCCGCTCGCCCACCGCGGCGTGCTGACCGGCACCGACCGGGAGGAACTCGTCGAGGGCGCCGCCTCCGACGGGAAGCTTGCCTTCCTCTTCTCGGGCCAGGGCGCGCAGCGTCCGGGGATGGGGCGTGAGCTGTACGGGGCGCAGCCGGTGTTCGCCGCCGCGTTCGACGAGGTGTGCGCCCACTTCGACCTCCCCCTCAAGGAGCTGGTGTTCGGGGGCGGGGAGGAGATCCACCGCACGGAGTTCACCCAGCCGGCCCTCTTCGCGGTCGAGGTGGCGCTGTACCGCCTGGCGGAGTCGCTGGGCCTGCGTCCGGACTTCGTCGCCGGTCACTCCATCGGCGAGATCGCCGCCGCGCACGTGGCCGGGGTGCTGTCCCTGGCGGACGCGGCCCGGCTGGTGTCGGCCCGCGGCGCCCTGATGGGCGCCCTGCCCGAGGGCGGCGCGATGGTGTCCGTGCGCGCCACCGAGGACGAGGTCCGTCCGCTCCTGTCCTCCCCGGAGGTGGACATCGCGGCCGTCAACGGTCCGTCGGCGGTGGTGGTTTCGGGCGCCGAGGCGGCCGTCCTGGAGGTGGCCGCGCAGCTGGCCGAGCGGGGCCACAAGACCAAGCGCCTCACGGTCTCGCACGCCTTCCACTCCCCGCTGATGGAGCCGATGCTGGAGGCCTTCCGCGAGGTCGCGGAAACCCTCACCCACCACGCCCCCGAGATCCCGGTCGTCTCCACCCTCACGGGCGCCCAGACCACCGGGTTCACGGCCGACCACTGGGTCGAGCACGTACGGTCCGCCGTCCGCTTCGGCGACGCCCTCGCCCACCTCGCCGAGGAGCAGGGCGTCGCCCACTTCCTGGAGCTGGGCCCGCGGGGCGTCCTCGCCGCCATGGCGGGGGAGTCCCTGCCGGCGGACTTCGCCGGACTCCTGACGCCCGCGCTCCGCGGGGACCGCCCGGAGCCCGAGGCGTTCCTCGGTGCCCTCGCCGAGGCCTGGACCCGCGGGCTGCCCGTCGACTGGACGCCCCTGCTGCCCGGACGCCGCGTCGACCTGCCCACGTACCCCTTCCAGCGGCAGCGCTACTGGCCCGCCACGACCGGCGGCGGCGACGTGGCCGCCGCCGGCCTGGGCCCCGCCGACCACCCCATGCTCGGCGCCATGGTCACCCTCGCCGAGGCCGACCAGGTGCTGTTCACCGGCCGCCTCTCCCTGCGCACCCACCCCTGGCTCGCCGACCACGCCGTCATGGGCACCGTGTTCGTCCCCGGCACCGCCTTCGTGGAACTGGCCGTCCGCGCCGGCGACCAGGTCGGCTGCGCCCGCCTCGACGAACTGACCATCGAGGCACCGCTGGTCCTCCCCGAACAGGGCGCGGTCCAGCTCCAGGTCGCCGTCGGACCCGCGGACGCGGACGGACGGCGCTCGCTGACCTTCCACTCCCGGCACGCCGACGAGCCGTGGACCCGGCACGCGGGCGGCACCCTGATGGCCGACCCCGCCCCGGCCGCCACCCCGCCCGCCGACCCCGGCATGGGCGAATGGCCCCCGGCGGGCGCCGAGCCGATATCCGTCGACGGGCTCTACGAGCACCTCGTCGAGGTCGGCTTCGGCTACGGCCCGGCCTTCCAGGGCCTGCGGGCCGCCTGGCGCCGCGGCGAGGACGTGTTCGCCGAGGTGCGGCTGCCGCAGGAGACCGAGGCGTCCCGCTTCGGCCTGCACCCCGCCCTGCTGGACGCCGCCCTGCACGCCGTCGGACTCGGCGACTTCGTCACCGACGGCGCCGCCAGCCTCCCCTTCTCCTGGCGCGGAGTGACCCTCCACGCGGCCGGCGCCCCGGCGCTGCGCGTACGGCTGTCACCCGCCGGCCCCGACACCGTGGCCCTGGAGGCCGCGGACCAGGCCGGCGCCCCGGTCGCCACCGTCGAGGCCCTCGCCCTGCGCCCGGCCGCCGCGCAGCGCACGCACCGGCACCGCGACTCCCTGTTCCGCGTCGACTGGACCGCCCTGCCCCGGACCGCGGCCGGGGCCGCACCCGCAGGACCCGCCGACGCGCGGCCCCACTGGATCGCCTCGGCCGCCGACCTGGCCGCGCTGGACACCGTCCCGGACACCGTGTTCGTCCGCTGCCCGCACACCGAAGACCTGGTCACCGACGCGCACTCCGGCACGCACCGCGTCCTGGAACTCCTCCAGACGTGGCTCGCCGAGCCCCGGTACACCGCGTCGCAGCTGGTCCTCGTCACCCGCGGTGCGCTGGCCGTGCGACCCGGTGAGGAGGTCCGCGACCTCGGCCAGGCGCCGCTGTGGGGCCTCGTCCGGTCGGCGCAGGCCGAGAACCCGGGCAGCTTCCGTCTCATCGACACGGACGACGACGCGGACGACGACACGGAATCGGGCCCGAGTGGATCCCTGACCGCCGCCCTGGCCCTCGACGAGCCGCAACTCGCCCTGCGCGAAGGCCTGTTGTACGCCCCCCGGCTGGCCCGCGTCCCCGCCCCCGCCGCGCCCCGGGAGTGGAACCCCGACGGCACCGTCCTGATCACCGGCGGCACCGGCGGCCTCGGCGCCCTGCTCGCCCGCCACCTGGTGGCCGAGCACGGCGTACGCCACCTCGTCCTGGCCGGCCGGCGCGGTCCGGCCGCCGAGGGCGCCGCCGAACTCGCCGCCGAACTCACCGGGTCCGGCGCCCACGTCCTGATCGAGGCCTGCGACGTCGGCGACCGCGCCGACCTGGCCCGCCTGCTCGCCCGGATCCCCGCAGGACACCCGCTGACCGCGGTGGTGCACGCCGCCGGCGTCCTCGACGACGGGGTGATCGGCTCGCTGGCGCCCGAACGGCTGGACACCGTACTGCGCCCCAAGCTCGACGCGGCCTGGCACCTGCACGAGCTGACGCGGGAGGCGGACCTGTCGGCCTTCGTCCTGTTCTCCTCGGCCGCCGGCGTCTTCGGCGCCCCCGGCCAGGCCGGATACGCCGCCGCCAACGCCTTCCTCGACGCCCTCGCCCAGCACCGTGCCGCGCAGGGACTCAGCGCCGTCTCCCTCGCCTGGGGCCTGTGGGCGGAAGGCGGCGGCATGGGCGGGCGCCTGGCCGGCAACGACCGCCAGCGCATCACCGGATCCGGCGTCGCCGCCCTGTCCGCCGCCGAGGGGCTCGAACTCTTCGACCTCGCCGGCGGCCTCGACGAGCCCCTGCTCGTCCCCGCCCGCCTGGACCTCACCCCGCCGCCCGGCGCGGCGGCCCGCACCGCGACGCCGCCCGCCCTGCTGCGCGGCCTGGTGCGCGGACCGGCCCGCCGGGCGGCCGCGTCCGCCCCGGCCACCCCCCGTACGGAGTGGACCGAACGGCAGATCGCCGAACTCGTCCGCACCCACGTCGGTTCCGTACTGGGCCACGCGACGGCCGGGGCGATCGACCTCGGCCAGGCGTTCACCGAGCTCGGCTTCGACTCCCTCACCGCCGTCGAACTGCGCAACCGGCTCACCACCGAGACGGGCCTGCGGCTCTCGGCCACGCTGATCTTCGACTACCCCACCCCCGCCGCCCTCGTCGAGCACCTGCGCGCCGGGCTGACCGAGGCCGCGCCGGACACCGCCGCCGCCACCGTGCCCGTCGCCGCCCCGGGCGCCGACGCCGACGACCCCATCGCGATCGTCGGCATGAGCTGCCGCTACCCCGGCGGGGTCCGCTCGCCCGAGGACCTGTGGAACCTGGTCTCCGCAGGCGGAGACGGCATCGCGGCGTTCCCGACCGACCGCGGCTGGGACCTCGACGGCCTCTTCGACGACGACCCCGACGCGGCCGGCCGCTCGTACGTCAGCGAGGGCGGCTTCCTCTACGACGCCGCCGAGTTCGACGCCGGCTTCTTCGGGATCTCGCCCCGCGAGGCCCTCGCCATGGACCCCCAGCAGCGGCTCCTCCTCGAAACCGCCTGGGAGGCCTTCGAACGCGCCGGCATCGACCCCACCTCCGTCCGCGGTACCGCCACCGGCGTGTTCGCGGGCGTCATGTACCACGACTACGCCTCCCTCCTGGGCGGCGGCGAGGTGCCCGAGGGCATCGACGGCTACCTCAGCACCGGCAACGCCGGCAGCGTCCTGTCCGGCCGCATCTCCTACGTCCTCGGGCTGGAGGGCCCGGCCGTCACCGTCGACACCGCCTGCTCCTCCTCGCTGGTCGCCCTTCACCTGGCCGCCCAGGCCCTGCGGGGCGGCGAGTGCACCATGGCCCTGGCGGGCGGTGCGACCGTGATGGCCACGCCCAACACGTTCGTCGAGTTCTCCCGCCAGCGCGGCCTGTCCTTCGACGGCCGCTGCAAGTCCTTCGCGGCGTCCGCCGACGGCACCGGCTGGGGCGAGGGCGCGGCCATGCTCCTGCTGGAACGCCTCTCCGACGCCCGCCGCCACGGCCACCGGGTCCTCGGCGTCATCCGCGGCTCCGCCGTCAACCAGGACGGCGCCTCCAACGGGCTCACCGCCCCCAACGGCCCCTCCCAGCAGCGCGTCATCCGCCAGGCCCTCGGCAACGCCGGCCTGACCGTCGCCGACGTCGACGCCGTCGAGGCCCACGGCACCGGCACCAGGCTCGGCGACCCCATCGAAGCCCAGGCCGTCCTCGCCACCTACGGGCAGGGCCGCCCCGACGGCCGGCCGCTGTGGCTGGGCTCCCTCAAGTCCAACATCGGCCACACCCAGGCCGCCTCCGGCGTCGGCGGCGTCATCAAGATGGTCCAGGCGATGCGCCACGGCGTCCTGCCGCGCACCCTCCACGTCGACGAGCCCACCCCGCACGTCGACTGGGACGCCGGCGCCGTACGCCTGCTCACCGAGCCCGTGCCGTGGCCCGAGACCGGGCGCGCCCGCCGCTCCGGCGTGTCCTCGTTCGGCGTCAGCGGCACCAACGCCCACGTCATCGTCGAACAGGCCCCCCTCGAAGACGTCACCGGAGCACGGCCCGCCGGCCCGCCATCCCCCGCAGAACAGGGCACCGCCCTGCCGTGGGTGCTGTCCGGCAAGACCGACGACGCCCTGCGCGACCAGGCCCGCAACCTCCTCGCCGCCCTGGACGGCCTCACCGCGCAGCGGGCCCCCGACGACGGCGCCCCCCACCACCCCCTCGCCGACATCGGCCGCTCCCTCGCGTCCTCCCGCGCCGCCCTGGAGCACCGGGCCGCCGTCGTCGCCGACGACCCCGCCGCCTTCGCCGCCGCCCTGACCGCCCTGGCCGCCGGCGAGCCCTCCCCGCACCTGCTGCGCGGCTCGGCGCGCACCGCCGCGACGGCCGTGTTCGTCTTCCCCGGCCAGGGCTCGCAGTGGGCCGGCATGGCCCACGAACTGCTCGACGCCTCCCCGGTGTTCGCCGACCGGCTGGACGCCTGCGAGCGCGCCCTGGCGCCCTACGTGGACTGGTCGCTGCGCGAGGCCCTCGCCGACGAGGCAGCCCTGACCCGCGTCGACGTCGTCCAGCCCGCCCTGTGGGCCGTGATGGTCTCCCTCGCCGCGCTGTGGCGCTCCCACGGCGTGGAACCGGCCGCCGTGGTCGGCCACTCGCAGGGCGAGATCGCCGCCGCCTGCGTCGCCGGGGCGCTCACCCTCGACGACGCGGCCCGCGTCGTCGCCCTGCGCAGCAAGGCCCTGCTGGCCCTCTCCGGCCGCGGCGGCATGGTCTCCCTGCCGCTCTCCCGGGAGGAGGCCGCCGCGCACCTGGGCGAGCGGCTGTCGCTCGCCGCCGTGAACGGCCCCCGTTCCGTCGTGGTCTCCGGCGACCCGGAGGCACTCGACGCGGTGCTCGCCGCGGTCGAGGGCGCCCGCCGGATCCCCGTGGACTACGCCTCCCACTCCGCCCACGTGGAGGAGATCCGCACCGACGTCCTGGACGCCCTCGCCGGCATCACCCCCCGCCCCGCCGAGATCCCGTTCCTGTCCACCGTCGACGCCACCTGGCTGGACGGCACCGAACTCGACGAGCGGTACTGGTACCGCAACCTCCGCCAGAGCGTCCTGCTCTCCGACGCCACCGAAACCCTCCTCCGGGCGGGCCACGGCGTGTTCATCGAGGTCAGCCCGCACCCCGTCCTCGTCCACGGCCTGCCCGACACCGCGCTGGGCTCCCTGCGCCGCGGCGACGGCGGCCCCGGCCGCTTCACCGCCGCCCTCGCCGAGGCCCACGTCCACGGCGTCGCGGTGGACTGGGACACCGTCTTCCCCGGAGCCGGCCACGTCGACCTGCCCACGTACCCCTTCCAGCGCGAGCGGTTCTGGCTGGAGGGCGCCGAAGCCTCCGGCGACATGGCCTCGGCGGGCCTGGAGGGGGCCGACCACCCGCTGCTCGGCGCGGCGGTGACCCTCGCCGCCTCCGACGACCACCTCTTCACCGGACGCCTGTCGCTGTCCGCGCAGCCCTGGCTGGCCGACCACGCCGTGGCCGGCACGGCCCTGCTGCCCGGCACCGCCTTCGTCGAACTGGCCCTGCACGCCGGCCTGCGCACCGGCCACCCCCACCTGGAGGAACTGACCCTGGAGGCCCCGCTGGCGCTGCCCGGGCGGGGCGCCGTGCAGGTCCAGCTGGCCGTCGGCCCCGCCGACCCGGACGGCCGCCGCACCGTCACCACGTACGCCCGCTCCGCGCAGGAGACCGGCGAACCCTGGACCCGCCACGCCACCGGCGTCCTCTCCGCCACCCCGGCCACCACCCCCGCCCCCGCAGGCCTCGGCGACACCTGGCCCCCCACCGGTGCCGAACCCGTCGACCTGACCGGCTTCTACGACCGGCTCGCCGACGCCGGCCTCGGCTACGGGCCCGCCTTCCAGGGCCTGCGGGCCGCCTGGCGGCTCGGCGACGAGGTGTACGCCGAGGTCGCCCTCGACCCCGACCGGCAGGAGGCCGCTGGCCGCTTCGGCCTCCACCCGGCCCTCCTCGACGCCGCCCTGCACGCCGTGGGCCTCGGCTCCTTCCTCGACGGTCCCGGCGTCCGCCTGCCGTTCTCCTGGAACGGGGTCTCCCTGCACGCCGGCGGTGCCCGCGCCCTGCGCGTCCGGCTGAGCCCGGCCGGTGGCGACGCCGTCGCGCTCACCGTCACCGACACGGCCGACCGCGCGGTGGCCACCGTCGACTCACTGGCCTTGCGCCCGGTCGCCACCGACCACCTCGCACACCGCGACACCCTCTTCGCCCTGGACTGGGCGGCGGCCCCGGCAGGCGGGGCCCTGTCCGCGGGCAGGGCGTACGAGGTCGACACCTCCGACGGCGTCCGCCCCGCCCTGGGCCGGGCCTTGGAAGCCCTCCAGGGGTCCCTCGCGGACGCGGGGGAGGAGCGCCTGGTGTTCGTGACCCGCGGCGCGGTCGGCGAGGACGTACGCGACCGGGCGGCTGCCGCCGTATGGGGTCTGGTGCGCTCCGCCCAGTCGGAACACCCCGGCCGCTTCCACCTCCTCGACCTGGACGAGGGCGTCGACCCGACGCCGTACCTGACCTCGCCGGAGCCGCAGCTGGCGGTGCGCGGGGGAGCGGCCCGCATCCCGCGCCTGCTCCGGGCCCCCGCCCCGGTGGCTTCCGAGGGGCTGTCCTTCACCGAGGGCGGCACGGTCCTGGTCACGGGCGGTACCGGCGTCCTGGGCCGGGCCGTCGCCCGCCACCTGGTTGCCGTCCACGGCGTACGCCACCTCCTGCTGGCCTCGCGTTCCGGCGGCGCCGAGGACCTCGTCGCCGAACTGTCCGAGGCGGGTGCCTCGGTCACCGTCGCCGCCTGCGACGCCGCCGACCGCGACGCCCTCGCCGCCCTCCTGGCCTCGATCCCCGCCGCGCACCCACTGACCGCCGTCATCCACACGGCGGGGGTCCTGGACGACGGTGTGATCGAGTCCCTCACCCCGGAGCGCTTCGACGCGGTCCTGCGCCCGAAGGCGGACGCGGCCGACAACCTCCACGAACTCACCGCCGGCCTGGACCTGTCGGCGTTCGTCCTCTTCTCCTCCGCCTCGGGTCTCCTGGGCGCCCCGGGCCAGGGCAACTACGCCGCCGCCAACGCCTACCTCGACGCCCTCGCCCAGCACCGGCGCGAGCAGGGCCTCCCGGGCATCTCCCTCGCCTGGGGCCTGTGGGCCGAACGCAGCGGCATGACCGGCGCCCTCGACGCCACCGACGTCGAGGCCATCAACCGGGGCGGCGTCGCCGCCCTCGCCACCGAGGAGGCCCTCGCCCTCCTCGACACCGCCCCCGCCCTCGACCGGGCCCTGGCGGTACCGATCCGCCTGGACCTCCCCGCCCTGCGCGCCCGCGCCCGGCACGAGGCCCTCCCGCCCCTGCTGCACGCCCTGGTGCCCGCCCCGCTCCGGCGGCCCGCGACCGCCCCGGCCGCCGCACCCGTACTCGACCCGGAAGAACTGCTGCCCCTCGTACAGGCCCACACGGCCACCGTCCTCGGCCACACCTCCGCCGACCGGATCGACCCGGACCGCAAGTTCCTGGAGCTGGGCTTCGACTCGCTGACCTCGGTGCGCCTGCGCGGCAGCCTCAACACCGCCACCGGCCTGAGACTGTCGGCCACCGCCGTCTTCGACCACCCCACCCCCGCCGCCCTGGCCGACCACATGCGCGGCGAACTCGCCGCGGCCCGCACCCCGCAGCCGCAGGAACCCGTACGGCGGCCGGCGGCGGAGCAGCCCATCGCGGCGCTCTACCGGCAGGCCTGCGCCGACGGAAAGGTGAAGGAGGCCACCGACCTGCTCGTCGCGGCCTCCCTGCTGCGCCCCTCCTTCGACACGGACGGCACGGACGACGCCCCGGCACCGGTCCGCCTGTCCACCGCCACCGCGACCCCGGCCGCGACCGCCGCCGACGGGTCCGGCCGGACCGCCGGCACCGTCCTGATCTGCCTGCCCTCGGTCACCGCCCTCTCCAGCCCCCACCAGTTCGCCCGCTTCGCCGCGCCCTTCCGCGAGCACCGCGACGTCCACGTCCTGCCGCTCCCCGGCTACGGCGAGGGCGAGCGGCTGCCCGCCACCGCCGACGCCCTCGTCGCACACGTGGCCGCCGAGGTCCTGCGCCTCGCCGACGGCGCCCCGTTCGCCCTGGCCGGGTACTCCTCGGGCGGCTGGCTGGCCCAGGAGGTCACCGCACACCTGGAACGCCACGGCAGCGCCCCCGCCGGACTGGTGCTGCTCGACACGTTCCTGCCCGGCGACGCGGCACAGCCCGCGTTCCGCTCCCGCATGACCGACGCCATGTTCGAACGGGAGGACTCCTTCGGCTGGATGACCGACCTCCGGCTCACCGCCATGGGCGGCTACTTCCGGCTCTTCCCCGGCTGGCGGCCCACCGCCACCACCGTGCCGACCCTGCTCGTCAGAGCCGGCCGCTCCCTGGTGGACGGCGACGGCCACCACGCGTCCTGGCCCCTGGCCCACACGGCCGTGGACGTACCGGGCGACCACTTCACGATGATGGAGGACGACGCGCAGGCCGCCGCCGGCGCCGTCGACCACTGGCTGACGGAGACCGCGGCATGACCACGAGCACCGCACCCGCGCCCCGTACCGGCCTCGGCCGCGACGTCTGGAAGGCCGCCACCGTCGTGATCGTCGGAGCGACCATGTCGTTCCTCGACTCGACCATCGTCAACGTCGCGCTCAGCGCCCTCGGCACCGACTTCCGGGCCCCGCTGAGCACGGTCCAATGGGTGGTCACCGCCTACCTCCTGGCGGTGGCCGCCGTCGTCCCGGTCTCCGGCTGGGCCGCCCGCCGCTTCGGCGCCCGCCGCACCTACGTGGCCGCCGTCGTCCTGTTCACCCTCGGCTCCGCACTCTGCGCGGCCGCCCAGGACGCCGGACAGCTCATCGCCTTCCGCGCGGTCCAGGGCCTCGGCGGCGGACTGATCATGCCCGTCGGGCAGATGATCCTGGCCCGCACGGCCGGGCCGAAGAACATGTCCCGGGTCATGGCGACGGTGGGCGTCCCCATCGTGCTGGCCCCGGTCTTCGGCCCGTTCATCGGCGGGCTCCTGCTGCACTACACCGACTGGAGGTGGATCTTCCTGGTCAACCTTCCCGTGGGCGCCGCCGCCGTCCTGTGCGCCCTGTGCCTGCTGCCGTCCGACCGCCCCGAAGCGACCACGCCGCTGGACGTCCCCGGCCTGGCCGCGATCTCCACCGGCATGGCCGTCCTCACCTACGGCCTGGGCAGCACCGACACCGGCTCGCCGACGGTGGCCCTGTCCGCCATCGCCGTCGGCACGTCCCTCCTCGTCCTGTTCACCCTCCGCACCCTGCGCACCCCGCACCCGCTCTTCGACATCCGCCTCTACCGCGACCGGGTCTTCCGCGCCGCGTCCCTCACCACGTTCTTCCTGTCCATGGGCATGTACGCGGGCATGGTCCTGATGCCGCTGTACTTCCAGGACGTACGCCACGAGGACCCGGTCACCACCGGCATGCTCCTCGTGCCGTCGAGCATCGGCGCGGCCGCGGCGACCTGGCTCTCGGGCCGGGCCGCCGAACGCCTCGGCGGCGGCCGCACGGCCCTGGCCGGCGCCTCGCTCAGCCTCGCGGCGGCGGTGCCGTTCGTGTTCGTCGGCGCCGACACCTCCTACGCGCTCATCGGCACGGCCATGTGCGTCTCGGGATTCGGCGCCGGCCTGTCCGTCATGCCCGCCATGACCTCCGCGTTCCGCAGGCTCGACCCGCAGAAGATCGGCGACGCCTCGCCCCAGCTCAGCATCCTGCAACGGCTGGGCGGTTCCGTCGCCACGGCGGTCCTCGTCACCGTCCTGCAGAGCGGCCTCGACGATGCCGACGGCCGCCCGCACGACAAGGCCTCCGCCTTCGCCGTCACCTTCGGCTGGTCGCTGGCCCTGTCGGCGGTGGCCGCGCTGAGCGCCCTCCTGCTCGCCCGCGCCGGGCGCCGCCGCCCCGATCCCGCCTCCACCCACTGAGGGGAACCGTCATGCCCGTCAGCACAGACCCCGCACCCGCGGAGACAACAGCCCTCCTCACCCAGCTCAACGAGGAGGTCCGCCTCCACCAGGTCGACGCACTCGACGACGAGATCATCTCCCTGGTCGCCCAGCGCGTCGCCCTGGTCCACGAGATCCAGCGCGACCGGACCGCCGCAGGCGGCCCCGGCACCCGCCTGTCCCGCGAGACCCAGGTCATCGGCCGCTACGGGAACGGCCTCGGCCGCCCCGGAGTGGACGTGGCCATGATCCTGCTCAACCTCTGCCGCTACCGGGGCAGCGGCACCGCGGCGTCCGCCCAGGCGGCCCGCCACTCCTGAACCCGCGGTGCGGGGCCGACGGCCACGTCGGCCCCCACCCAGCCGGTGACCGGCCGCAGCCCGTGCAACGCGTTGGTCACCCACACCTCGCACCCGTCCAGCTCCGCCGGGCGCACCCGGCGCCGCCGCACCGCGACGCCCAGTTCCCCGGCGCGCCGCACCACCCAGGAGGCCGTCACCCCCGCGAGGACCGGCAGGGCGGGATCGACGACGCACAGGACGTCCCCCTCCCACCACACCAGGCTCGCCGTGGCGGTCTCCAGCACCACCCCGTCGTCGGAGACGAGCAGCGCGTCATCGGCGCCCGCAGCGACGGCCTGCGCCCGCAGGGCCCCGAGCGCCCCCAGGTCCGGCCCCTTGCGCCGCGGTGCCCGCCGGGGGTCCTCGCCCCCGGCCCACAACCGCACCGCGTCCGTCCGCGCGGGCGCCGGCCTCACCCGTACCTGCAACCGTCCGCCGACCAGTTCCACCCGGGGGAACCAGCACCCCCGCCGGGGCAGCGCCGCGACGACGGCCTCCGGGAAGCCCCCGGGCTCCGGCCCGCCCGCCTCGGCGACGGCCGCCGCGAACCGCCGCCAGTGCGCGGGCAGTTCCCGTACCCGGCCCTCCTCGACGAGCCAGGAGTCGGCCGCCGCCAACGCCCCGGCCGCCTCCTCACCCTCGACGAGCCCGTCCGCCCCGTACAGGAGGACCCGCTCCCCGCCCCCACCGGCACCCGCCAACCCCGTTGTCATGACCCGGAGCATAGATCGTCGGGCAGCCCGGCCCCCCACCCCCCGACGCGCCCACGGGGGCACCCCGGGCACGCGGAAGGGCCGGCCGTGGGGGCTCGTGCGGAACCCCACGACCGGCCCTGCCGGTGGATCAGCTGTTGGCGGAGACGTTGCCGGAGAGGACCGGGATGTTGTCCAGGATGTGCGAGAGCGGCTCGTCGCCCTTGGCCTGGGTGGAGTTCTCGGTGCACTGCTGGTTCTGCGGGTTGGACAGGACGTTGATGTCCTGGACGCCGACGTTGGCGAGGAGCGCGAGCAGGGACTGGGCGTTGACCTTGACCGGCAGAGCGACACAGGGCTTGTTCAGGGTGCCCTGGATGGCGCTGAGCTGCGGGCTCATGTCACCGGCGGTCTTCTGGTTGCCGTAGATCTGGGAAGCGCCGTTGCCGTTGACGGTGTTGATCCCGTTGTCGTTGCCGATGGCCATGGCAGGCGCGGCAGCGGCAGCGCCCGCGCCGATCGCGGCGGCGGTGGCTGCTGCGGTGACCATCATCTTCTTCAGCATTCTCAAGCAATCCTTCGCTAGAGCGGAAACGGGCCCCTGTTGGGCAAGTCGACCTTCTAACGCCGGCGTGCCACCGCCCGTGGCGGTCTGTCACCCGAATGCGCGCGCTCCGCCCCTCCGCGGCGCCCCCTCACGTGTCGCTCAGCGCCAGGCACTTGGAGTTCTGCGGGAAGCCCCGTACCCCTTTGTTGACCGCGATCAGGGCGTCACCCGCCGACCGGGAACCCCCGGCGAACACGACCTCGACGGCCGGCTCGCGCCCGTAGGTGGTGAACGCCCACACCCCGCCGCGCCCGGCCCGCCCGTCATCGAGCACCCAGTCCACACCGTCGACGTTCACACAGGTGTCCACGGTCGGCCCGAGGGGCCGCACACCGCACCGCAGCACGATGGACCCGCCACCCCACCCGGCGGCCCCCACGCCGTCGACCGCGTCACGGCCCTGCCCGAGGAGGGTCCCCGGCAGGCCCGCGACCACGCCCGCGCACGGGGCGCCGTGCGCGAACGGCCCGGCCGGCACGTCGTAGTCGGTCAGGGTCCCCACCACGGCGGCGCCGACCGCCACGACCGCGACCGCGCACACCACCGCGTTCCGCCCACGCACCACCACGTTCCCCCCCCGTCGGCGCTCCGTCGAGCCGCCTTCCCCCCCCACCCTAGGCAGCGCCGAAAATCCATCGCCCACCGACCGATGAGTTTCGCTCCCGGCCCCGGTCCACACTCCGTAACGTCCCTCCACCCAAAGGAAATCCCATGTCGTTCCAGGCCTACCTCGACACCATCGAGACCAAGACGGGCCTCACGCCCCGCGCCTTCATCGCCCTCGCCCACGAGCGCGGCTACGACGACCCGTCCACCAAGGCGGGAACGGTCCTCGCCTGGCTCAAGGAGGACCACGGCCTGGGCCGCGGACACGGCATGGCGCTGGTCCACGTCATCAAGAACGGCCCGAAGATCGACGCCAAGCACGTCGGAAGCACCGGCGTCCACCGCGACGAATCCGACACCCTCTGGCTGGACGGCAAGGCCACCCGCCCCGCCTGAGCCCCGGCCGGTCAGGGACGCCGCGGCCCGTGTCACGACCGATCAGGAATCGAGAAGCACGGGCCGCCCCACCACCCCTAGCCTGACCGTCATGAACCTCACCATCCACACCAGCGCCCTCCCGCACGACGACCCGGACGCCTCCCTCGTCTTCTACCGCGACGTCCTCGGCTTCGAGGTCCGCAGCGACGTCGGACAGGGCAAGATGCGCTGGATCACCGTCGGCCCCAAGGGGCAGCCCGGCACGTCCATCCTCCTCGCGCCGCCCGCCGCCGACCCCGGGATCACCGAGGACGAGCGCCGCACCATCGCCGAGATGATGGCCAAGGGCACCTACGGCTGGATCCTCCTGGCCACCCCGGACCTCGACGCCGTCTTCGACAAGGTCCAGGCGTGCGACGCCGAGGTCGTCCAGGAGCCGACCGAGCAGCCCTACGGCATCCGCGACTGCGCCTTCCGCGACCCCGCGGGCAACCTGATCCGCATCCAGCAACTGCGCTGAGCCGTACGGCCCTCGACGACAGGAGTCCTCCCGTGTGCCACCCCGCATGGGGCCGCGCCCGCATGGCGGCGCAGCGCCTGAACGACCTCGCCCGACTGCGCCGCGTACGCGACCGGATCGACCGGGAGTACGCCCGGCCGCTGGACGTCGAGGCCCTCGCCCGCGGCGCGGGCCTCCCCGCCGGGCACCTCAGCCGCCGGTTCCGGCTCGCGTACGGCCAGTCCCCGTACGCCTACCTCATGACCCGCCGCGTCGAACGCGCCACGGCCCTGCTGCGCCACGGCGGCCTCGGCGTCACCGAGGTCCGCTCCGCGGTCGGCTGCACCTCGGCGTCCACCTTCGGCATCCGCTTCACCGAACTGGTCGGCATGTCCCCCGACACCTACCGCCGCCTCGCCGCCGACACCCGGGCGGGGCTCCCGCCGTGCGGGCAGGAGCGCGCGGCCGAACCGGTCAGGAATCGAGCAGCAGCCCTCCCGCAGCCTCAACCCTTCACCGACCCGGAGGGCTTCGACCGGGAAACCGTCCCACCGTCCGACGTCCTGTCCTGACACCCACCCGCACCACGCCCACACCACACCCGGGGGAGTCCGCCATGGCCGGCACCGAGAACACCACCACCACCTACGAGGGATTCACCGCTGAGGAACGGGCCGCGATGAGGGACCACGGCCGCGAACTGAAGCAGGAGGCGCGCCGCAGGTCGAGCGCGGACAAGGCGGCCGAAGCCGAGCGGGACGTGCTCGCGAAGATCGCCGAGATGCGGGACCCGGACCGGATCATGGCCGAGCGCGTCCACGCCGTCGTCACGGCCACCGCCCCGGCGCTCGCCCCGAAGCTCTGGTACGGCATGCCCGCCTACGCGCTGGACGGCAAGATCGTCTGCTTCTTCCAGAGCGCCGAGAAGTTCAAGGCACGCTACGCCACCCTCGGGTTCAGCGACCTCGCGAAGCTGGACGACGGCACCATGTGGCCGGCCGCCTTCGCCCTGACCGAGGTGACGCCCGAGGTGGAGAACCGCATCGCCGCCCTCGTCGAGCGGTCGCTGCACTGACCGGCCCAAACCGTCCCACCCCGCGCCGTCGGTCCGAACGGGCCACCGGCGCGGGCGTGGGGCGAGCGGGCGAAGCCTTCGGTCCGGGCTAGGCCGGAGCCGGAGCCGCCAGGCCGGTCAGGACGACGTCCAGGCCGGCGACGAACATCGCGGCGGGTTCCTGGTCCGCGCCACGGGTCACGAGGTGGGCGAGGGCGGGGTACCGGCCGGTGGCGATGAGGCGCCGGAGGTAGGGGCCGGACGCGGCCTGCCACTGGCGTTCCGTCTGGCCGCTCTCGCGTTCCACGCGCAGTTCGACGATTTCGTGGCGGACCGCGCCGAGTACGTAGCCGTTCACCGCCTGCAGGGCGCGCATCAGGGCGTTCGGGTCGTCCTCGTCGATGCCCGGGGCGCGGCGCAGGGCGGCCAGGATCGCCTCCAGGTAACCGAGGGCCGCGGGGCCGAACTGCGGGCGGCCGCCGAGGAGGTCGGCGAACCACTCGTGGCGCAGTGCCGCGCCGCGCAGGCCGTGGGTGAGCGCCCGTACACGTGCCTCCCACCCCGCCTCGTCCCCCTCGCCCTCCTCCTCGGAATCGGGCAGGGGGATCTCGGCGTACACCGCGTCGACCATCAGGTCGAGGAGTTCCTCCTTGGTGTCCACGTAGCGGTAGAGCCGCATCGGGCCGGCGTCCAGCGCGGCGGCGACCTTGCGCAGCGAGACCGCCGGCAGTCCGTCGCCGTCGGCCAGCCCGATCGCGGCCCGCACGATGCGGTCGCGGCTCAGCGGGCTGAGCGAAGACCGTGCGGCCGGCTCGGGCCGTTCCCAGATGAGCACGGGCTCCCCTGCCTCTCCTCGGATCCTCGGGTTCGCGTACCCCTGTGTCGATACAGTGTATCGATATTTTGTCGATACGGTGTATCGTCACAATACGGCGTATCGAAAACGGATCCGATCCCGAACGAGGGGCACACCCATGTCACGCATCGCCATCATCGGAGCCGGACCCGGCGGCCTGCTCCTGGCCCGTGTCCTCCACCTGCACGGCATCGAGTCGGTCGTGTACGAGCGCGACGCGTCGCCGACCGCCCGCACCCAGGGCGGCATGCTCGACCTGCACGCCGACACCGGCCAGCGTGCGCTGCGCGAGGCCGGACTGGAGGCGGAGTTCCTGTCCATGGCCCGGCGCGAGGGCCAGGACCACCGCCTGCTCGACCACACCGGGACGGTCCTGCTGCGGCAGGACACCCCCGACGACGCCCCGCTGGACCGCCCCGAGGTCGACCGCGCGGACCTGCGCGCCACCCTCCTCGGCTCGCTGCCGCCCGGCGCCGTCGCCTGGGGCCACGGCCTGGAGCGGGCCGAGCCGCTGCCCGGGGGCCGCCACCGCCTGCACTTCACCGGCGGCCGGACCGCCGAATGCGAGCTGCTCGTCGGGGCGGACGGTGCCTACTCCCGTGTGCGCCCCCTCGTCACCGACGCCCGGCCCACCCCGCTCGGCGCCCACGTCGTCGAACTGGGCATACCCGACCTCGTCCGCACCCGGCCCGACCTCGGCGCCCTGGTGGGACGCGGCAACTACTGGGCCTTCGGCCCGCGCCGCTCGCTGTCCGCCCAGCTCAACGGCGACGGCCGGCTGCGCGTCTACCTGACCTTCCACGGCCCCGAGGACTGGCCCGCCACCTGTGGCATCCCCTTCGACGACCCGGTCCGAGCCCGCCCCCGGCTGCGCGAGCGGTTCGCCGACTGGGCGCCGGAGTTCACCGACCTGATCGACGCGTGCGACCAGACGCTCACGATCCGCTCCCTGTCCACCCTGCCGGTCGGGCTGACCTGGCCCCACGTACCGGGCGTCACCCTCCTGGGCGACGCCGCCCACCTGATGCCGCCGGCCGGAGAGGGCGCCAACGCGGCCCTCCTCGACGGGGCCGAACTCGGCCTCGCCCTCGCCGCCGACCCGCATGCCCCCGATACGGCCGCGCACCACTACGAGCGGGCCATGTTCCCCCGCGCGCGGGAGGCCGCCCGCCACTCCGCCCGCATCCACGAGATCCTGATGTCCCCCGACGCCGCGCGGCGCCTGGTGGCGATCCTCCAGCCCGCGCAATAGGAGGGCCAGGACACGGCGATGCGCCACCTCCCGCGCCCGAGGGCGTAGTGCACCACAGAGCGGGCCCGTCCCCGCGGCCGTCGAGCCGCGCAGACGGGCCCGCAGTGCGTTCCGCATGCCGCCATAGCGTTCACTCTCGATCCATTGCAACGCCCCGGATGACTGATGTTGCATTACGTTCACAGTCGTTGCAACGATTTCACGTCTGTGACATGCGTAAATACGGTTAGCGTGCAACGAATATGTTGCCAATCTCATGAACGCAACGTAGCTTTCCATCATCAGAAACAGCGAGCCGAAGGAAAGCATCATGCAGAAGTTCGACACCACCGCCCCGGTCTCCGTCGTCCTGGACATCCCCGCCGGGCGCATCCGGCTCGTCGCAGCCGACCGGGCCGACACCACCGTCGAGGTCCGGCCCGCCGACGGCTCCAAGAGCCGCGACGTGAAGGCCGCCGAGCGGACCACGGTCGAATACGCCGACGGAGTCCTGCGCATCGGGGCCGCCGAGGCCGACAACCGGTTCCTCGGCAACTCCGGGTCCATCGAGCTCACCGTCCAGCTCCCCGCCGGCTCCCACGTGGAGGCGAAGGCCGCCGCCGCCGAACTCCGCGGCGTCGGACGCCTCGGCGACGTGACCTTCGAGGGCGCCCAGGCCACCGTCGAACTCGACGAGACCGCCGGCGCCCGCCTCACCGTCCAGGCCGGCGACATCACCGTCGGCCGCCTCACCGGCCCCGCCCGGATCGGCACCCAGAAGGGCCACCTCCGCATCACCGAGGCCCACCGCGGCACCGTCGAACTGCGCACCGAGCACGGCGACATCACCGTCGGCGCCGCCCGCGGAACCTCCGCCACCCTCGACGCCGGCACCGCCTACGGCCGCATCCACAACACCCTCGGCAACGCCGACGGCGCCGGCGCCGCCCTCGACATCCGGGCGACGACCTCCTACGGCGACATCACCGCCCGCAGCCTCTGACCCGCGGCCGCGCTCATGACGGTCCCCTCAGTCCAGCCGAAGTCCGCGACACCCTTCAGGGAGCACACCACCATGTCCGTCACCTCCACCGTCCAGGACCGCCCGGAGCTGCGGCAGATCATCCAGGAGATGATCGGCTCCGGTTTCACCGGAGTGCACCTGCGCGTGAACGACCACCGGGGCGAATGGGTCGCCACCGCCGGCGTCGCCGAGCTGGGCGAGAGCGCCCCGCCGCCCGTCGACGGATACTTCCGGGTGGGCAGCGTCACCAAGCCGTTCACCGCCGCCGCCGTGCTCCGGCTCGTGGCGGAGGGCAGGACCGGGCTGGACGACGCGGTCGCCGGCCACCTGCCCGAACTCGGGCTGGACCCGCGGATCACCGTACGGATGCTGCTGCAGCACACCAGCGGCGTCTTCAACTTCACCGGGGAGTACTACGAGGACGGGACGGTCGTGCCCGGCATCCCCTGGCAGGGCCGGGAGTGGGTGGACAACCGGTTCAAGACCCACCTGCCGGAGGAACTGGTACGGCTGGCGCTGTCCAAGCCGGCGCGGTTCGAGCCGGGGACGGACTGGAGCTACTCCAACACCAACTACGTACTGGCCAGGCTGCTGATCGAAAGGGTCACCGGCCGTTCGCTGGCCGAGGAGATGCAGCGGCTCGTACTGGGGCCGCTCGGCCTGTCGGACACCGTGGTACCGGACACCCGGACGGAGGTCCCCGAGCCCCACGCCCACGCCTACTACCGGTACGAGGAGGACGGCGAGCGGAAGACGGTCGACGTCACCCGCCAGAACCCCTCCTGGATCTCCACCGGCGGTGACATGATCTCCACCACCCGGGACCTCCACACCTTCGTCTCCGCACTGATGGGCGGCAGGCTCCTGCCGGCCCCGCTGCTGGCCGAGATGTGCGAGCCGCACCCCAAGGCGGGCTACGGCCTGGGCGTGTTCGTACAGCCGGGCCCGGACGGCGAAGGCACGGTCATCACCCACAACGGCGGCATCGCGGGTCACGCGGCACTGCTGTACAGCACGCCCGACGGCAGCAGGACCCTGACCGCCGCACTGAACTACGTGGACGACGCCGGGCTGTCCCTGGCGGGGCCGGTCCAGCAGGCGACGCAGCGGCTCGTCGAAGCGGTGTTCGGCGCCGAACGGACCGCGGGCTGACGACGCCGAGCCGGCACGCGGCCCCCGGCCGGCGCGGCCGACGGGCCGGACCACACCGGGCCGGACCACACCGGGCCGGACCAACCGGGCCGGACCACACCGGGCCCGTCCTCGGCACGGCACGGCGGGCCTGCCCCGTCCGGAGCCGCCCGCGGGGCTACGCTCGGGCCGTGGGACAGCCCGAGCAGCGCGCCGAAGGCGCGGGACCCTTCACCACCCGGCTCACCTGGCACCGCCCCGAAGGGGGAACGGTGGTGTGGGAGTCACGGGTCGCGCGCAGGCGCGGTGCGCTGTCGGTCCGCGGCCCGGGAGACTCGCTCACCCTGTCCCCGGCGGCCGACGCCGAAGCCCTCGGCCGTCTGCGCAGGCTCAACGCCGTCGCCTCGGGCGCCTTCGTCATCGGCGGAGCGCTCTTCGCCCTCGGCGCCGCCGTGGCCCAGTTCGGCTCGGGCGACCCGCTGGAGAGCGCCGCGGTCTACTTCGCGGGCGGACTGTTCTTCAACACCGGCGGCTACACCTCGCTCCTGCAGGTACTGAACGCGCCCCGGCACACCCACGGGGGCGGGCCACTGGTCACGGCCGGCTGGAGGTGGTGGGGGTACGAGCCGATGCGCGTGGCCTGGCTGAGCGCCTTCGTGCTGTTCGTCGGGACGCTCGTGTTCGGCGTCAACCTGTTGGACTCCTTCCTGCAAGGGCTCACCGTTCAGCAGACCAACCGGCTGATCTGGACCCCCGACGTGGTCGGATGCGTGCTGTTCCTGGTCTCGGGGCACCTCGCGTTCGTCGAGATCTGCCACCGGGCCCGGCCGTGCCTGCGCTCGCGCAGCCTCGGCTGGTGGGTCGTCGCGGTGAACCAGCTCGGGTCGGTGCTCTTCATGGTCTCCGCGCTGGCCGCCTTCACCCGGCCCGCCACCGGAAGCCTGATCAACGCCGACATCGCCAACTGGGGCACGCTCACCGGCGCGTTGTGCTTCTCGATCGGCGGCGTGCTCCAGGCCTTCGAACGACCGTAGCCGCCGGCCGGCTCCGGACGTAGGCTTCCCGGATGGCCCGACACGTCACGCTGCTGAACGTCCTGGAGGGAGTGGTCCCGAGGCGGGCCGTGGAGCTCGAAGTGCGCGGAGGCCCGGTGCGGGCCTGGCTCTTCGACCACCGCGTCTACCTCCGGACGCGCCTCACCGTCATCTTTCCGGCCTGGACCGCGACGGTGTCCGCTCCCGACGGGACGAAGGCGTACGAGATGCCGAGAACGCCCCTTCTCCTGGGCTCCGTGGACGGGCGGACGGTCCGGCTGGAGATCGAAGGCCTCTGAGAGGTGGCCGTCGGCGGTGCTGCCACCCCCGGCCCCCGTGGGCGGGCACGGGGGATTTCGTGACGGGACCGTGTTTCGTCACGCTCCGGCGGCGGGCCCGCCGTCCCCGGCCCCCGGCTTGCGGCGGGCCCGGTAGGCCCGCGACCGGCAGGCGGCCGAGCAGTGGCGGGCCGGCCGGCCCGGCGCCGGGCGGCGGCCCCCCGTAGCGGGGAGCCCCACACCGCAGCCGGGACAGCGGGAGGGACCGTCGGCACCGGCCACCACCGGCTCCGGCCCCCGCGCCGGCTCCGGATGCGGGGCGGACGCCATGCCGGTGCCCGGGACCGCGCCGGGCTCCTCCTGTTCCGGCGACGGCCCGCGCGTCTCCGTCAGACCCTGCCGTTCGGCGATCACCCCGGCCTGGAAGCGGCTGTGCGCCCCCAGCCCGAGCAGCAGCTCCGAGACGTGCCGGCGGCAGGTCCGCAGCGATATGCCCAGACGGCGCGCGATCGAGTCGTCCTTCAGGCCCTTGGCCAGGAGCGCCAGGATGCTCTGCTTGACCGTCTCCGAGATGTCGTGCGCTGCCTGCGGGCCCGTCGCGAACGGCGTCGCGTACTCCCAGTCCCGCTGGAAGACGTCCAGGAGGTAGCCGAGCAGGTCCGGCTCCCGGATCAGCAGCGCCCCGCCGGACCGGGACGGCAGGAAGCCCAGCTCCCCGTCGACGACGATCATCTGCGGCAGCACCTCCGGCAGCGTGCGGATCTCCGCCCCCGCCTCGATCAGCCGCTCCGAGTGCGCCCGTGTCGCCGGGTCGAAGCGGGTGGCGTGCTGGTAGAGGCTGCGCATCCGCACCCCCCGGTCCAACAACGCCAGGTCACGCGGCAGCGCTTCGCGCAGCGCGGCCTCCGGGAAGGAGCCGCCGTGCTTGGACACGAGCACCTCGCCGCGGCAGCCGTCGATGACCTCGGTCAGCAGCTCGCGCACCGCGAACTGGTCGGGCAGGTGGTCGATCGTGCCCTGCGGGAAGGCGTGCTGCCGAGCCTGGAGGTAGACGGGGATGAGCCCGGTGAACGCGTCACGCCGGCGCTGGAGTTCGTCCCTGCGCACCCGCAGTTCCTCCTCGTGCGCACGCAGCGCGGCCTCGGGTCCGCACAGCAGCCGCGCCCCCGCGGCCTGTGGGCTGACGGCCTGCCAGCCGTGGCCGTCGACCCGTACCAGACAGGTGTCGGTGAGCAGGCGCACCGCGAGGCGGCATTCCTCCTCCGTCAGACCGATTTCGCCCGCGGCCCGCGGCAGGTCCGGGGCGCGGAGCCCGCCGTGCACGAGCATCCACCGGTACAGGACGACCGCCGAGTTGTCGACCTCGGGCACGCCCGCTGCCATGCCCGTCTCCACGTGCTTGCCTCCTAAAAGTGCATGGCACACAGATGATCCACTACGGGTCTGCCGATGTCATCCCACGGCTGGCAGAGTCGGGAGCGGCACAAGGGGAACGGCATGACCGGCCGGAGTCCCATCCGTCACACGCCATACGTCACAGAGGAGTTGTCGTGATCAACAAGACCGTACGGGGGATGGCGGTGCTGGCCGCCGCGGGCGTGGTCTGGATGGGCGCCGCGAGCATGAGCACGAGCGCGACCACGACCACGACCACGAGCGCGATGTCGAACACGACGGTGGTTTCGGCCGCGGACGCGCCGACGGAGGGTTCGAGCTCGCACCGCGAAGGCGCCGGCCGGGGCCACGGGTGCATCACCACGACCGCGTGGGGCACAGGTGAGTGCCCGTACACGCGGCTCCACTAGGACCGCCCGGGCGACCGGGTGCGGGGGCGGCGGATACCATCCGCCGCCGGTTGGGTGGACGTGGGCCCGAGCCCGGTGCGGGGGCAGGACATGACGGAACGGCCTGCGGGGCATTGCCCCGCAGGCCGTTCTGATCCGCGAACGGATCGTCACCGCGTCAACTGAAGGGGTGTGTCACCCCCGCGGCTCAGTGGAAGCTGGTGTTGTGGCACTGGAAGCTGGCGCTGCTGATGAGGAGCAGGCCGCCTTCCTCCTCGGCGATCTCCAGCTGCTGGAGGTTGAGGATCGACATGATGGTCTCCTTCTTTCCGTGGTGGTGTGGGCGGGCGGGTGTGTCACCCGTCGCCTAGTGGAAGCTGGTGTTGTGGCACTGGAAGCTGGCGCTGCTGATGAGGAGCAGGCCGCCTTCCTCCTCGGCGATCTCCAGCTGCTGGAGGTTGAGGATGGACATGGTGTTCACCTCCTTTCCGTGTGCGTGTGGCCGGGTACGTCCCCCGTGGCTCAGTGGAAGGCCGGTGTGGTGCAGCACTGGGATCCGAAGCTGGCGCTGCTCATGAGCAGCAGGTCGCCTTCTGCGTTCGTGACCTGCAGTTGCTGGAGGCTGAGGATGGACATGGTGTTCACCTCGATTCCGTGGGCGGAGGTTCCTTGCCGGCCGGGCCGGGCGCTCCCGCCGGAGGCGGGACACGACTCAGGCGGCCGTGCCGTGGCACGCGTAGCTGATGGCGCTGGCGAGCAGGGCGGCGCCCTCCTCCTCGGCGATCTCCAGCTGCTGGAGGTTGAGGATGGACATGTCGTTCACCTCCTTCCGGCGGTAGGGGTTTCGCCGGACCGGGATCGGCCCGGCAAGCTTCAGGCGGCGGTGGCCGGTGCCGGCCCGCCGAGCAGGGGCAGGAGATGGTCGGTGCGACGGTGGGCGCCGTCCATCGCCAGGAGCACTCCCGCCGATCCGGTGGCGAGGTCCATCGACAGCCGGACCAGGTGTCTGCCGGGGAAGGCGAGCCCGTCGCCGTGGGGCACGGCGTGCCGCCACAGATCGCGCCGGTGCCCCTGGAGCGCGAGGTCGTCGTCGGCGCCGTGGCCGACGGCCGTCAGGAAGTACAGCAGTCCGGCGCGGCCGTCGAAGAGACCGGGGAAGACGGTGAACTGGCCGCGTGCCGCGAGCCGGATCGAGGCGAGGGCGTCGGCGAGCCCCTCCCCGGTGCGGTGCTTCAGGAAGGCCGCCAGGGCGAGTCCGATGCCGGTGGATCCGGTGCCGAGGTAGAGCACGGACCGCCAGCCGTCGTCGACCTGCAGGGAGCCGTCGACGTCCACGCACCGCGCGAGGTCGCGGCGCAGTGCCGTCTCGGCGAGGTCGAGGTAACCGGGCTCGCCGGTGCGTTCGTGGAGCCGTACGAGGAACAGCGCGGCTCCGGCCGCCCCGGTCATGAGGCCCGCGCCGGGGTCCTTGACGACCGGGCGGTCGAGGGCGGCCCCGATGCGTTCCGCGATGCGACGGGCCTGGTCGAGGTGGCCGCCGTCCCCGCGCCGGGCATGGAAGCCGAGCGCGGTCAGACCCGTGCCGGGCAGTCCGGTCAGCAGACCGAGGCTCGTCGGTTCGCCGGAGCGGTCGAGTGTCCGGCCCAGGATCTCGGTGGCCTCCCCGTGCCGTCCCAGGAGGTCGAGGACGGTGGCCACCCCGCAGGAGCCGTTGAAGAGGCCGACGGGCGCACGGTCGATGTCCCGCAGCGTCGCGGCGGTGAGCCAGTCGGTCCACGCGGGGTCGACGGCGTGGCCCGTGGCGTGCAGGGCGTACAGGACGCCCGCCGCGCCGTTGGAGAGGTTGGTCCCGCCGCCCTCCCGCGCCCCGTCGGGATCGCCCGGGAAGAGCCGGTCGTCCCGGTCGGGGGTGGCGCAGGCGGTGAGCGCCGCGACGAGCCCCGCCCGGTTCTCCTCCCAGTCCCTGCCGACAGCCCCTGGGCCCGGTGGTGCCGGTGGGGTGGTCCCGGCGATCGCGGCCATGGCGGCGGCGGCTTGGTGGGCGTAGCCGGCCGGCAGGGGGAAGAGCTCGTGGACCCACCGTGCCAGCTGGTCGGGCTTGGCCGGATCCGGGCCGGACAGCGCCGTCAGCGGGACGAACAGGTCCAGGCGCAGGGCGGCCAGGCCGTAGGCGTCGACGTCGGTGCCCGTGACGTGGGCGGGCGCCGCGAACCCCGGCGCGCCCAGCAGACCGGTGCGCTCCTCGCCGATGGGGTGGGCGGCTTCCAGGTCGATGAAGGTGACGCTGTCGTCGGGGCGCACGATGACGTTGTTCGGGTGCAGATCGCCGAAGACGACCCCGGCCCGGTGGACGGCGGCGACCGCCGCGGCGACCTTGTCGAGGACCGCGAGCGCCCAGCCGGTGTACTCCGCGTACGTCTGCGGTGTCGCACCCGGTCGCACCAGCGGCAGGCGCAGCACGCCCGCCTTCGCCAGCGCGTCGCCGTCGATGTACTCCTGGACGAGGAAGTCGTGCTCCCAGTGGGTCTCGTAACCCAGCACACGCGGTACGAGACCGGTCCCGGCCAGCGCGGTGAGCATGCGGTGCTCGTGCCGCAGCCGGGCGACGGCGTCCAGACCCCGCGCGTCCAGCCCGGCCAGGGGCCGCGCCTCCTTCAGCACCACCAGGTCGCCGCTGCCGGTGTCCTTGGCCAGGTAGACCCCGCCCCCGTTGGAGAAGTGCAGCGGCCGCACGATCTCGTAGGGCAGGTCGACGCGGCTGATCACGCTGAACCGTTCGATGCGCTCACGGACGAAGCCGGGCATCGGGGCCCACTGCGGCGGGGTGAACGCCGCCGTCCGCGGATCGACCACCGGCGTACCGTCCGGCCGGACGATCGCCAGCACCGGAGCGTCGCCCCCGTCGTCGGCCCACATCGCGGCGAACGCCCCGTACCGCAGGAACACCGGGCTGCGCTCGCTCCAGCGCAGGTCGGACAGGATGTACGGGCCCCGCTGCCCGTCCAGGGCGTCCGTGAGGTCGTCCAGCAGCGTCTTCAGCTCCGCCTCGTCCGCCGGGTAGACGGCGATGAACTTCCCCGAGGAACCGCGGTGGGCGTACTTGGAGTTGAACGCCGAGAGGAGCCGGCCGCTGCGCAGGTACTTGAAGGCGACGCGGTGGGCGGCGCAGACGGCGGCGGCCCTGTCCAGGACCTCCTGGGCGGCCGGGACATCGGCCGATACGTGGATCTTCCAGCCCTGGTTCGGCAGGGGCCTGCCGAAGAACACCCGCACCCATACGTCCGCGTCGTCCTGCACCACGGTGGCGTCGCCCACCTGCGGCGGCGTCCAGCGTTCGTCCTCGTCCGCAAGGCGCTGCGGCACGTCGAAGAACACCGGGTCGGCCAGACAGAAGGCGTACATCTGTTCCAGATTCATCGCTTCCTCCTCCCGGAATCCGCTCCGCCGTCCGCCGGCGGTTCCCGGTGGTGGACGGTCGGTTCGTCGTTCATGGCCACCACTGTGCGGCGGGCCGGTCCTCGTGCGATGGACGGACGCCCATCGCCGGTGATCACAGGACCGACCGCCCGCTCATCACGCGTGGACGGCCACCGCCGACATTCGTTCCAGGCGGCCGCGGGGCCGCACACGTGACGGAACAAGGGAAGAAGCCCCCCATGATCAACTCGCAGCGCTTCCGGCTCGCGCTGGTCGCCCTCGCCGCCTCCGCGGCGGCGCTCACCGCGGTCCCGGCCCAGGCGGCGACACCCGCCCCGGTCCAGGCCCGGACCCAGACCGCGACGACGGTCCAGCTCGCGGACCTGCTGGACTCGCCGATCTCGCCGATGCGCTGCCGCGACGACGGCCAGGGCTGCCCCCCGGTCAAGGAGCCGACGGATTGCGGCGGAACCGCTCCGACCAGCCTCCGGGGGGCGTCACAGCACATGCGGCAGCGGATGGCGGAGCGCAGGGTCTCCTGGGACGACATTCAGACCGTGGTCAGGGTCGGGGCGCCGAACGCCTACTGCCAGGACAACGGGAAGTGGCGCTACGAAGTGGGCCTGAGCGACGGCCGCCTGATCGCGGTCATCGGCTCGCAGGACGCGTGGGGCGTTACCGTCTTCGTGAACAACGAATGACAGTCGCCCGCCCGGACCCGGTCCGGGCGGGCAGCCGCCACGCAGTCAGATCGCTCGACACCGCCGAGGAGTCCGGATGCGGGCAGGGGACGGGGCCGACGGCGCGCCCGACGGTGACCACACCCCCCTCTTCCGGCTGCTCGGACCGGTCCGGGTGGGCCTGCCCGGCGCTCCGGCGGTCCGCCCCGGCCCGCCGCGCCGGCAGGCGGTCCTGAGCGTCCTCCTGTTACGGCGGCGCCGCCCGGTCACGGTGGCCGGGCTCGTCGCCGCCGTCTGGGGGGACGACGCCCCGGCCAGCGCGGCCGGGAACCTGCGCACCCACCTGTGGGGGCTGCGCACCCTGCTCGAACCCGGCCGCACCGCCCGGGGACCGGCCCGGATCCTGCGCGGCGACGAGCACGGATACACGCTGCACACCCCGCCGGAATCGGTCGACGCCTGGCGGTTCGAGCAGCGGGCCGAGGCCGCCCGGCAGGCCCGCGAACGCGGCGACACCGCCGCCGAACACGCCCTGCTGGCCGGCGCCCTGGCCCTGTGGTCGGGGGAGGCCCTGGCCGGCGTACCCGGCCCGTTCGCGGAAGCGGAACGCACCCGGCTCGCCGCCCTGCGCACGACCGCCCGCAAGCGGCACATCGTCTGCGCCCTGCGCCTCGGCCTGCACCACACCGTGATTCCCGAACTGACGGCGCTCACCGCCGAGTTCCCGCTCGACGAGGAACTGCGGGCCCTGCTCATGCGGGCCCTGCACGGCTGCGGCCGGCAGGCGGAGGCCTTCACCGTGTTCGCCGACACGCACCGGATCCTGGCCGAGGAACTCGGCGTGACCCCGTGCCCGGAACTGACGGCCCTCCACGCCCGCCTGCTCACCGACGCGCCCAAGCCGCTCCTCCAGACCCGGCCCGTGGCCCCGGCCCGCCCGCTTGGGGCGGGAACGCCCGCGGACGAGGCGGAACGCGCCCTGGCGGAGGAACGCGCCCACGCCGAGGAACGCGCCCTCGACGCGGCGGAACGCGTGCTCACCGGCACGGCGGGCCGCGCGGCCGTCCCCGTCCTGGTGCTCACCGGCCCCGCCGGGTCGGGCAAGCGGGCCCTGGCCGTGCGGATCGCGGACACCATCGCCCACCGTTTCCCCGACGGCCCGCTCTTCGTCGACCTGCGCACCCCGGTCACCCCGGTCACCCCGGTCACCCCGCACGCCCCGCACACCCGGGCCCCCGTCCCGGCCGGCCCCGGCCCCCTCCTGGCGGACCTCCTGCGCACCCTCGGGATTCCCGCGGCGAGGGTTCCCGACGATCCGGAGCAGCGGGCCGCGCTCTACCGGTCGGCCCTCGCGGTACGGCGCGTCCTGGTCGTCCTCGACGGTGCCCGGGACGCCGCACAGGTGACGCCCCTGCTGCCCGGCGCACCCGGCAACGCCGTCCTCGTCACCACCCGCTCCCGTGCCCTGGGCCTGCCCGGTGCGGCGTACGTCGACCTCGACGCCGCCCGGCCGCGGGCCGCGCGGACGGACCCCGGCGAAGGAACCCGCGCCCCGGACGGTGCCGTTGCGGGCCAGGAGCACCTGCCGCCCGAACTGGCGCGCGCCGCCCTCCTGCTCGCCCGCTCCGGACCCGGCCCGACGTCCGTCGGAGACCTCGCGGCCGTGCTGGGCACCGGTCTCACCGACGCCGCCCTCACCGCCGAGGCCCTGGTGGACGCGGGGGTACTGGACACTCCCGCCGCGGGCACCTACCGCCCGCAGGCCCGGCCCTGAGCACCGGCGCCGACCGCCGCCGCGAGTTTCGTGACGCGCTCCGGAGATTCGTCACGCCCTCCCGCCCGCGGGTGCGCCGCCGCCCGGAACATCCCCCAGTGGCCCCCGTCGGCGCGATCCGGCCGGGCACAGGTGCCCCCACCCACTCCATGCCTCCTATTGGTGCATGGCATTCACATGATCCTTCGAGAGTGCAGTCATGTCACCGGACCGCCTGGCAAGGTCGTTCCAGGCCCGGCGGTCCGGTTCCCCCGACCGGCCCGCCGGGCCATCGCAACCCCACCTGCTCTTCAACGGAGGTGACGCGTGCGCACGATCGCCGCCCACATCCCCACCGGACCGGTTCCGGCCCCCCACACCCTCCCGGCCCCCACGGACGAACGGACACTCCCGCCCCAGGAGGGAGCCCACCGTGACGAGCACTGAGTGCGAACCGTTCTTCTCCGTGCTCGGGGCGGTCCACGTCCGTCACGGCGACGCACCGCTCCCCCTCGGATCGCCGCAGCAGCGGGCGCTGCTCGCGATGCTCCTCCTGCGGCGCAACGACATCGTGGACCTCGACGAGATCGTCGACGGGCTCTGGGGCGAGGAGCCACCGCGCACGGCGGTGGGCACCGTCAGGTCACACGTCTACCGGCTCCGGCGCCCGCTCGGCCCCCGGATCGCGACGCACGGCCAGGGATACCTCCTGCACACCGCCCCCGGCACACTGGACCTCGACGTGTTCGACCGGCTGGTCGCCAAGGCCCGCGCCCGCGCGGCCGCGCAGGACACCGGCGAGGCGGCCGACCTGCTGGCCCGGGCGCTCGGCCTGTGGCGGGGGGCCCCGCTCGCCGGACTACCGGGCCCCTACGCCGCGATCCACCGTGAACGCCTGTCGGAACTGCGGCTGTCGGTGCTGCTGGAACGCATCGAGCTCGACCTGCGACTGGGGCGCCACGCCCGCCTCGTCCCCGAACTGACCAGGCTCTGCGCGGAACACCCCCTCCACGGCCGGCTGCGGGAACTCGCCGGGCTCGCGCTGGCCCGCAGCGGCCGCAACGCCCCGACGGCGCAGGACCACCAGGACCAGCGGGACGAGCGGCACACCCGCCCCCACCGGAGCCCCCGCACACCGCCCGCCGCCGGCGAACACTCCGCACCCGGTGAGCCCTCCGCCGCCGGTGACACCTCCGCCGCCGACGGCCCCTCCGCACCCCACGAGCCCCCCGTCCGCCCGGACGGCGCGGGCGCCGACCTCCCCAGACCTGCCCAGCTCCCCTTCCCCCCGGACCATCTCGTCGGCCGCACCGAGGCGGTACGGGAGCTCATCGACACCCTGACGACGCCGCAACCCCTCGCTCCCGCCATCGCCACGGTCACCGGCACCGCGGGAGTCGGCAAGAGCGCGCTCACCGTCCACGTCGCCCAACGACTGCGCGACCACTACCCGGACGGGCAGCTGTACGCGAGCCTGCGCGGTACCTCGGGGGACCCCGCCGACCCCGCCGCCGTACTGGCCGGCTTCCTCCAGGCGCTCGGGACGCGAGAGCAGCGGATCCCGGACGGCCCGCACGAGCGGGCCGCGCTCTTCCGCACCACCGTGGCCGACCGGCGGATCCTGCTGGTCCTGGACGACGCCCGGGACACCGCCCAGGTCGAGGCACTGCTCCCGGGCTCGGCGACCTGCGCGGTGCTCGTCACGGCCCGCGCCGCGCTGGACGGGCTGCAGACCGCCCGCCGCGTGCGCCTGGAGCCCCTGGCCGTCCCCGAGGCGCTGGCCGTGCTCGGCGACGTCGCGGGCCGGCAGCGGATCGCCGCCGACCCCGGACAGGCGTCGGCCCTGGCCGAGCGGTGCGGCGGACTGCCCCTGGCCCTGCGCCTCGCCGGCGCGCGGCTCGCGGCACGGCCCTCGTGGTCGTTGTCCGACTTCGTCCGGCTGCTCGACGGCACCCACCCCGCCTTCCCCGCCCTGCCCCCGTTCTCCGTGTTCCCCGCCCCGGCCGGATCGCAGGACGGCGTCACCGCGTGCATCCGGCCCAGCTACGACCTGCTCGACGACGAGGAGGCCCGGCTGTTCCGGCTGCTGGCGCTCCCCCGCCGGGGCGCCACGGACATCGCGGGGGCGGCCGCCCTCGGCGGGCTCTCACCGGCGCGCGCCGGGCAGTTCCTGGAACGGCTGACCGGTCTGGGCCTGCTGGAATCCCCCTGTCCCGGGGTCTACCGCCAGTACCCCCTGCTGCGGATGTTCGCGGCCGAGCGCTCCCGCGAGGACGACCGCCCCGAGGAGCAGGCGGTGGCCATCACCCGCTTCCTCGACCACCTGCTCGCCGAGGCCCGTGCCGTGCACGCCGCCGAGCGTCCGGGCCACCGCGTCCTCGGCCTGCTCCCCCCGGACCCCTGCCCCGGCCGCCCCGACAGCCGCCGACGGCTGGTCGACCCCGAGCACGACGGCGCGCTCGCCGTCGCCGCGCAGATCCTCGAAGCCGTGCCGTCGGCCGTCGCCGTGGCCGCCGACCTCGCGCTCGCCGTCGAACCGCTCCTGGAGGGCTCGTACCTGTGGGCCGAGTCCCTCGAACCGCTCCGCGGGATCCTGCGGACCGCCCGGGACCAGGGCCACCTGCGTGCCGCGGGCCGCGCCGGCCACGTGCTCGGCAGCGCACTGGCCCACCTGGGGCGGGTGGACGAGGCGGACCGGATCCTGGACGCCGCCGAACACGCGGCGCGGGCGGTGGGGGACGACGCGGTGCACACCGGGATCCTCAACCGCCGGGCCCACGTCTGCCAGTACCGGGCGCAATGGCACCAGGCCGACGTCCTGCACCGGGAGGCCGTGACCGCCGCCGAGGCGTACGGGAGCGACTGGGCCTGCCGCAACGCCCGCGCGAGCAGCGTCAACACACTGCTGAGCCTCAGCCGGCCCGACGAGGCCGCCGAGATCAGCCGGACCACCCTCGCGTCCGCCGTCGACGCGGGGGACCGGGGCGGCCAGGCGTACGCCCTCTACAACCTGGGCCGCACCGCCCGCCACCAGGGCCGCACCGACGAGGCCGTCGACCGGCACCGGCAGGGCGCCGAACTGGGAGCGCGGTCCGGCTCTCCCACGATGGAGGCGATGAACCTGGTGTCGGAAACGGCCGCCCAACTGGCCGGGAACCGCCTGCCGGACGCCGTGGAGTGCGGCGAGCGCGCGGTGGAGGCGACCCGCAGGCTCCGCTGGCACGCGGCCGAGGTCCGGGCCCTGCGGCTCCTGGGCAGCGCCCTGGCGGCCACCGGCGACCGCAAGCGCGCCAGGGACCACCTCGACCAGGCCGCCGACGCCCTCACCCTCTCCGGCCTGCCCCGACACCCCGACGACCCGCTCCTGCCCCCCGACGTCCGGTCGGTGTGAGGCGACGCGGGCACGCACGGGCGGAGGGGGCCGCCCACCCCACCGGGATCACTCCGCGGCGCGGCCCTCCGCGGACGGGTCGGTCCCTGCGGCCGGGTGACGGTCCAGAACACCCCCGACGATCCTCATGAGCCGCTCGCCCGCGTGCTCGACGCTTCCGTTCTGGACGCTGACCTGGGCCCCTTCGAGCAGGAAGGTGATCTCCGCGGCCGCCCCGTCCGGATCGGGCAGTCCGGCCCGGGCGCACAGGCCGGTGAGCCGGCGCAGCTGGCGGGCCTTGTGGGCTTCGACCAGCCGCCGCGCCGGGTGGGTGCGGTCGGGCAGTTCCGCCACGGAGTTGATGAACGGACATCCCCGGTGGGAGATCTCCGAGAGCCCGTCGGCGATGAACCGGGTGATCCCCAGGACCTGCGCCCGGGGATCGTCGGGGTGCGCTTCCTCCAGCCGGTCGAACACGGCCGTGTAGTCGGCCGCGACGATCCGCAGCCACTCCTCGACCAGCGCGTCCTTGGTCTCGAAATGGCGGTACAGCGCCATCTTGGTGGTCTCGGCCCGGTCGGCGATCGCCTGGACCCCCACCGCCCTGATCCCCTCGCGCGAGAAGAGCTCTTCCGCCGCGTCGAGGATCCGCTCGCGGGGCGGCAACTTGGCCACCCTGCTCTGCCTGCCGGCCCTGTCCATGCCCGCCACCCGGCCCCTCGTCGGTCCGGTGGGGCGTCACGTCGCACCACCTCCACCCCATGCTACGGTACCGCCCAGTCCCATGCGATACCGATCGGTATCGCACAGTACCGAGCGGTACCGTCTGCTCGATCCCGCCCTCCGCCCCTCCCGAACGGACGAAAATGAAGCTCTCCGAATACGTGGAACACGACGGCGTCGGCCTGGCCGGCCTGGTCGCCCGCGGGGAAGTGACCGCCGCGGAACTCGCCGCGACCGCCCGACGCGCGTCCGACGCGGTGAATCCGCTGATCAACGCCGTCGTCGAGACCTGGCCCGCCGAGGACGCCCCGGCTCCCGGCAGTACGCCACTGGCCGGGGTCCCCTTCCTGATCAAGGACCTCGCCGTCACGATGGCCGGCAAGCGGGTCGAGCTGGGCAGCCGCATCGCCGCGGGCAACACCGCCGCGGCCGACTCCTCCCTCATGACCCGCTTCCGTCGCGCCGGACTGGTGACCCTCGGACGCACCGCCACCCCGGAGTTCGCCTACAGCACCACCACGGAAGGCGTCCTGTACGGAGCCACCCGCAACCCCTGGGACCCGGCCCGCAGCCCCGGCGGCTCCAGCGGCGGCTCGGGAGCCGCCGTCGCCGCGGGCATCGTCCCGATCGCGCACGCCACCGACGCGGCGGGCTCCATCCGTGTCCCCGCCGCCGCCAACGGCCTGTTCGGGCTGAAGCCGACCCGCGGCCGCATCTCCATGGGCCCCGACGCGGACGAGGTCTTCAACGGGCTCGCCGTCCACGGCGCCCTCAGCCGCTCGGTACGCGACAGCGCCGCGCTGCTGGACCTCGTCCACGGCCCCGAGGCCGGTGACCCCTACGCCGCCCGGCGACCGCAACGGCCCTACGCCCAGGAGGTCACCCGCTCCCCGGGCAGCCTCAGGATCGGCCTCCTCACCCGGCCCTGGGGCGGCCGGGCCGTCGACGCGGTGGTCGTCGACGCCACGCTGCGCTCGGCCCGCCTCGCCGAGTCCCTGGGGCACCGGGTGGAAGAGGTCCGGGTCGACCTCGGCGTCGACTGGGAGGAATTCGTCCTGGCCAACGCCCGCCTCTGGAGCACCAACCTGGTGACCTGGATCGACGGCTTCGCCGCGGCCTCCGCACGACCCGTCGACCCCACCACCGTGGAACCCTGGACGCTGGCCGCCTACACCTACGGACAGCGGGTCAGCGGGACGGAGTTCGTCGACGCCCTCGCGATGCGCAACGGCGTCGCGCGCGCGATCGGCCGGTACTTCACCGACCACGACCTGCTGCTCACCCCGACCCTGCCCGAACTGCCCGTCCCCCTGGGCACGTACGCCGAGGGCGCCGAAGGCGCGGACGGTCTCGGCCGGCTGCGGCAGCTCCTGCACCGCTCGCCCTTCACCGCCCCGTTCAACGTCGCGGGCACCCCCGCCATGTCCGTCCCCCTGGAGACCGACCCCGCCACCGGACTTCCCGTGGGTGTCCAGTTCGCCGCGGGCCACGGACGCGAGGACGTCCTCTTCCGCCTCGCCGGACAGCTGGAACGGGCCGCGCCCTGGGCGCGGCGGACCCCCGCCGTGTGGGCGGGCGGTCACGACGGCGCCTGACGTCAGCGCGTGTCGCGGGCGAGGCGCCGTCCGACGTCGGTGGCCCAGCGCCGGGCCCACGCGCGGATCTCCGCGACGCCGGCCGGCTCCACGCCGTAGGCCAGGAACTCCTCGTCGTCGTACCAGTCGGCGCCGGCCAGCCGGTCGCGCAGGTCTTCGAGGCGGAAGTCGTCGCGCCCGTGCCGCCTGCCGAGGCGCTCCAGGTCGGCGGCGCCGCGCAGGAGGGACGCGGCGTGCACGTCGATGAGGTCGCGCACGAATCCCCGGTCGGCCAGCGCGCGGACCTTGGTGCCGATCACGTCGTCGAGGGCGAGGACCGGGCCGTACTCGGTCTGTTCGGGGGCCGACCAGAGGTTCTCCTTGAGGACGTCGACCTCGCACGTGGCACCGTCGGCCGGGTCGGTCACCAGCAGGCGCGCGGAGAGCGGGTCGACGCCGATGGCGGTGACGCGCCAGCCGCGCTTGCCGAGCTCGTGGACCAGGTCCGCGGCGATGTCGTCCATGGGGGCCGGGTTCTCGGTGGCGACGTCGAGGTCCTGGCTGAGGCGGTCGACGAGCCCGTGGGCCTGTACGGCGTACCCGCCGGTGATCACGAGGGGGTAGGGGCTGCCGATGGCGATCACGTCGGCCAGGAGCCGGCGGTGCAGTGCGCTGAGGTTCACGCCGCTGACGACGTCCCGGCCGCGAGCTGCGGGAAGCGTTCCTCCCACACCTCCCGGACGTGCCGGCTGACCAGGGTGCGCAGGGCCGGCCACTGCGCGGTGAGCAGATCGCGGTCGAGGAAGGCGACGAGGTCCTCGTACTGCCCCTCGGCGAGCACCGTGCGGTACAGGCTCATGCGCTGGCGGGGGCGGTCCAGGTCGTACGTCCGCAGCCCGGACCAGGCCACGTGGAGCGGCAGCTCGACCGGGCCGGAGACGGGACCCGCCAGGTCGTGGAGGGAGACCGGCAGACGGCCGGCGTACCGGGCGCGCAGTACCTCGCCGGCCAGTGCCGGTGGGACGGGGGAGGACAGCTGAGCCATGCGGCCAGTATCCCGCGTCGCACCAGCCACTGGCACAGCAGATCCGCCGTTCAGGCCGGAGACGCGCCCCGAACAGGCGCATCGGGCATGTGTTCGACCACTTCGGATCGAACAGGGCCGGCGCTTCGCCGTGACCGCCGCGCACGACGGGGCGGTCAGGCGACGGCCGGTTCGAGGACGCCCCGGTCGGTCTCCGCGGTGTGCACCGGGTAGTCGGTGTAGCCGTCGCTCCCGCCACCGTAGAACGTGCCGTCCTCGCGGAGCCGGTTGAGCGGCGCGCCGGCCCGCAGCCGTTCGACCAGGTCGGGGTTGGCCAGGAACGACCGCCCGAGGGAGATCAGTTCGGCACCGGCGGCCAACAGCCGCTCGGCAGCGGCCTTGCCCCCGTCCTCGGGCAGCGGCCCGCCCCACCCCAGCACGGGGTTCGCGATCAGCGTGCCCGGCCAGGCCCGCCGGATCTCCCGGAACAGCGCGTCGTCGGGGTCGGCGAAGACGACGTGCAGATAGGCGAGCCCGTGGCGGGCGAGGGCCGGCACCAGCTCCCGGTAGATGTCCCCGGTGTCTCCCTCCGCCATGCCGTTGACGGTGACCCCGGGGGAGATCCGCACCCCGACCCGGTCGGGGCCGATCGCGTCGGCCACGGCTTCCACCACCTTCAGGAGGAACCGGATCCGGTTGCCCACCGTCCCGCCGTAGGCGTCCGTACGACGGTTGGTGCCCCGGCCCAGGAACTGGTGCAGCAGGTAGCCGTTGGCCCCGTGGATCTCGACCCCGGAGAAGCCCGCCTCCACCGCCTTGCGGGCGGACTCGGCGAAGTCGGCGACCGTGGTGGCGATCTCGCCGACGGTCATCTCGCGCGGCACCACCGCCGGCCGGCCGCCACCGGCGGTGTGCACGGTGTCGGGCAGCGCCACCGCCGAGGGCGCGAGCGGGGTGAGACCGCTGTTGTCGGGGTGGCCGACCCGGCCGCCGTGCTGGAGCTGGAGGAACATCCGGCCGCCCGCCTCCCGCACGGCCCCGGTCACCAGCCGCCACCCGGCGACGTGCGAGGCGTCGTGGAGGGCGGGGATGTTCGCGTAGGTCTGCCCCACGGCGTTCGGAGTGGTGCCTTCCGCGATGATCAGACCGGCGGAGGCGCGCTGGGCGTAGTAGGTGGCCATCAGTTCGCCGGGCGTGCCGTCGGCGGCGGCGCGGTTGCGGGTCATCGGCGCCATGACGAGCCGGTTGGGCAGGTCGAGGGCGGCGAGGCGGGTGTTCTCGAAGAGCGAGGACATCGGGATCTCCGTTCGGGAAGGGGCCGGGAGCCGGCTCCGGACCGGCGTCCGGGGCGGGCTGCTGCGCCCCGGACTTCGTACGAGGAACTCTGCTGGCCGGCGCTTCGCATCCGCTGACGGTCCGCTGACGGTCCGCCGCCGGTGCCTGACGGGTCCGCCGGAGCCGGTGTGTACGGTGATCCACATGAGGTTCGGGGTACTCGGTCCGCTGACGGTCCACGACGACGGGGGCGAACCCGTCAGGGTGGCCGAGGCCAAGGTGCGGGCCCTGCTGGCCGACCTGCTCGTGCACGACGGCCGGGTCGTCTCCGCCGACCGGCTCATCGACGACCTGTGGGGCGGGCACGCCCCGGGCAACCCGGCCAACGCCCTCCAGGCGAAGGTCTCCCAGCTCCGCCGCACCCTCGGCCGCGAACGGGTGCTGCACCAGCCTCCGGGTTACCGCCTGGACCTCGGCGAGGACCCGTCCGCGCTCGACGCGCACCACTTCCGGGCCCTGGCCGCCCGCGCCCGGGCCACCGCGGAACCGCGGCTCTGCGTCCGCCTGTTCGACGAGGCGCTCGACCTGTGGCGCGGCGACGCGTACGCCGATTTCGCGGACGCCGCCTTCGCCCGCCCGGCCGCCCACCGGCTCGCCGAGGAGCGGCTGACCGTCCTGGAGGAGCGCGCGGAGGCCCTCCTGGAAACGGGCGAGCACACCGCGCTGACCGGAGAACTCACCGATCTCGTCGCCGCCCACCCCCTACGGGAGCGGCTGCGCGCCGTCCAGCTCCGGGCGCTGTACCGCGCCGGGCGGCCCAGCGAGGCCCTGGCCTCCTACGCCGCGCTCCGCGACCGGCTCGCCGAGGAACTCGGCACCGACCCGGGCCCCGAACTGGCCGCACTCCACACGGCGATCCTCCGCCAGGACCCCGCCCTCGCCGCCCCCGCCCTCGCGCCCCGGCCCCCCGAACGAGCCCCCACACCTCCCTCCCTCCCGACACCCCCGACCCCGCTGATCGGCCGGCACGCATCCCTCACCGCCCTCACGGACCTGTTCGCCACCACCCGGCTGGTGACACTGACCGGGCCGGGCGGCGTGGGCAAGACCCGGCTCGCCCTCGCGGCGGCCGAGCGGATGGCCGCCTCGCGTGACGTCGTCCTCGTCGAACTGGCCTCGTCGACGGGCGACGCGGACGCGCTCGCGCAGGCCGTCTGCACCGCCCTCGGCCTGCGCCAGAGCCCCATGGAAGCCGAGGAGCGGGCCGTACACCGGCTGGCCGCGGCCCTGCGCGAACGCCCGCTGCTGCTGGTCCTCGACAACTGCGAGCACGTCGTGGACGCCGCCGCCGAACTGTGCTCCACCCTGCTGCGCTCCGCACCGCACCTGCACGTCCTCGCCACCAGCCAGGAGCCGCTGACGGTGGCCGGGGAGGTCACCCACCCCCTCGGGCCGCTCCCGGCACCCGACGCCGTACGGCTCTTCACCGAACGCGCCACCGCCGCCGGGCCGGGCTTCGCCCCCGACCCGGCGCAGCAGGCACTCGTCGCCGAGATCTGCGCCCGCCTGGACGGCCTGCCTCTGGCCCTGGAACTGGCGGCGACGCGGGTACGCGCGCTCGGCCTGGAAGAACTCGCCACCCGACTGAACGACCGCTTCCGGCTGCTGACCTCCGGCCGGCGCGACGCCCCGGCCCGCCAGCAGACCCTCCGCGCCGTGATCGACTGGAGCTGGGGGCTGCTGGGCACGGCGGAACAAACCGTCCTGCGCCGCCTCTCCGTCCACCGGGACGGATGCACGCTCGACGCCGCCGAAGCCGTCTGCCCGGGCGACGGCGTCGCCCGCGACGAGGTGCTGGACCTGATCACGCGTCTGGTCGACCGTTCCCTCGTGGCCATGGCACCCGGTCCGGCCGGCACGCCCCCGCGCTACCGGCTGCTGCAGTCCGTGGCGGAGTACGCGGGGGAGCAGCTCGAACACCACGGTGAGCGGGACGCCCTGCGCGACCGGCACCTGCGCCACTACCTGGCCCTCGCGCAGACCGCCGACGCGGGCCTGCGCGGGCCCGAACAGCGTCTGTGGCTCGCCCGGCTCGACGCGGAGGCCGCGAACCTCCGCGCGGCCCTCGCGGCGGCCGGCACCACCGACCGGGCCACCCGCCTCGCCGATGCCCTCACCTGGTGGTGGCTGCTGCGCGGCCGGCTCACCGAGGCCCACCGCACCCTCACCGCCCTGCTCCCCGAACTCGGCTCCGCACAGCGCTCCTTCACCCTGCTCACCGCGAGCGCCCCGGTGCCGGACACCGCTCCCGCCACCGCCGATCCCACCCCCCGGAACCTGTGGCTGTCGGCGTACGCCCTCTTCCACGCGGGCCACCCGACCGCCGCCGCGGAGGTCAACGCCCGCGCCCTCGCGCTCTTCACCGCGGCCGGGGACCGCTGGGGCACGGCGGCCTCCCTGGCCCTGAGGGCCCACACGGCCCTGGCCACGGGCGTCCTCTCCACGATCCGGGAGGACGCTGAGGACAGCGCCCGCGCCTTCCGGGAACTGGGCGACGCCTGGGGCGAGCTGCAGACCGTCGTCCCCCTCGCGGCCCGCGCGGAGGTCATGGGCGACCACCCGGAGGCCGCCCGCCGCCACACCGGGGGACTGCGCCTCGCCCGGGACCTCGGCATGGAGAGCGAAGTGGCCGCGCACCTGTCCGGACTCGGCCGCCTGGCCCTCCTCGACCAGGACTGGGACCGCGCCCACGACCTGCACGAACAGGCCCGGAGCCGGGCCGCGGCGCAGGGCAACAAGTTCGGCGAGGTCCACGCCCTGATGGGCCTCGCCCTCGGCGCCCGCCGCTCGGGAGACCTCGACGCGGCCGAGCGGTACCTGACCCGGCTCCAGGACGAGACGTCCTCCCCGGTCGGCCGGCACCTCCTCCTCGCCGAACTGGGCTTCACCCACGAGCTGCGCGGCGACGCCGCCCGCGCCCGGACCCACCACCTGAGCGGCCTGGACGCCGCCCGCTCCCTGGACGCCCGTGCCGTGGCCCTCTCCCTGGAAGGCCTGGCCGGCGTCGCGGCCCTCTCCGGCGACCCCGAGGGCGCCGCACGCCTGCTCGGCGCCGCCGACGCGGCCCGCCGGACCGCCGGGGCCCCGCTCCCCGCGGCCGAACGCGCCGACGTCGACCGGATCACCGCCTCGGCCGTCGCCGCCCTCGGCCCCGACGCCTTCGCGGACGCCTTCACCCGGGGCGGTACGGAGCCGGGGTTCCCGGGTCCGGAGGAGGACCGCCCCGTCTTCGCGATCATGTAACCGGTCTGCGACAGCGCTGTCCTGGAACGAAGACACCGGTACCCCGGTGGCTCACAGCTCCCTCATAGTGATCGAACCAGCACGGGAAGCCGATACCGCCTCGGCTCCGTACACCGCTCACCCAAGGGGATTTCATGTCCGGCAACCGTCGCAAGGCCTTCCTCGTCTCCACGGCCGTCGTGTGCGGCGCCCTGCTGATGACGGCCTGCCAGGACACGGACACGGACGCGGCCGCCGGTGCGGGCGCCGCGCAGGGTTCCTCGTCCACCCCGCCGGCCGCCGGCGCGGCCACTCCGCCCGGCTCACCGGCCGCGGGCGCCTCCAAGGGGTCCGACACCACGGGCAAGGGGACCAAGGGCGGGACCGGGACCGGCACCGGCACCGGCGGTGCGAAGCCGGTCGGGCAGACCTGCGGCGCGAACGACATCGCCTGGAGCACCAAGTCCGAGACCCAGGCGGGCGGATACATCCTGATCACCGCGAAGGCGAAGCCCGGGATCACCTGCGTCCTGCCGGCCGCGCTCCCCACCGTGGCGTTCGGTTCCGACGGCACCCAGGCCGGTCCCGCGGAGCAGGCCGTCGGCAAGCAGATCACGCTGAGCGGGAGCACCGCCGCCTACGCCGGAGTGAACCCGAAGACCACCAAGGCGAACGGCGGCAAAGAACTGGAGAGCATCATCGTCGCCGTCGGTGACGGCGACCCCGACCCGGTCTCCCTGCCGGTCGGCACCATCACCGTGGACAAGCCGGTCGTCACCAACTGGCACACCTCCCCGAAGGACGCCGTTCCCGGCAGCTGACCAGGCCCGCGGCGGCCATCCGGCCCACCGGCCCGGAGCCGCCGAAGTGCCGAAACGTCTTCCGAGCGGGGCCGGGAGATCTACGCCAAGAACCCCGCACGGTTCAAGCGGAAGGCCATCCAATTCGAGCTGGACCTGTCGAGGAGCATCCTCGACGGCATCGACGGTCACACCCCGCCGCCGAGCTGAAGAGCATGCCCGAATGAATGTCACCGAGCCGACCCTTCGAAGTCCGGTGCTGGTGGTCGGCGGTACGGGGATGCTGGCCGGAGTCGTCGGCGGGCTGGTCCGTGAGGGCCACACCACCGTCGTCGTGTCCCGTAGGCCACCCGCCCCGGCCGTCTTCGGGAGCCACGGCACGGCGGGCGGCGTGCTGATACCCGTCAGCGCGGACTACACCGAGCCCGCGCGGTTCGCGCGGGCGCTCCGCCGTACCGCGGCCCGTACGGGACCGTTCCGGCGGGCCGTGCTGTGGGTTCATGCCCGGGGACGGCCGCACGCGTACGCCGCCGTCGCCGACGTCCTGGCGCGGGACGCGTCGGTGATCGAGGTCGTCGGCAGCGGAGCCCTGGCCCCCACCGCGCCGCCACCCCGGCCGCCCGAAGCCCTCGGCCGCGCGCGCCACCGCGTCGTCGTCCTCGGATTCACCGGTACCGGGCCGCACACCCGGTGGCTCGACCACGGGGAGATCAGCGAGGGCGTACTCGCCGCGCTGCGGGCTCCCGAGGACGACCGGCCTCGCGTCGTCGGACGGGTTCGCCCCTGGGAGGACCGCCCGTCGGCATGAAACGCCGCCGGCACACGCCCGTGGGCGCCCTCGGCCGAGCCTGCCGTGCACCGGTCCCCGACGGCCCGCGACCTCGCCGGGCCCGGTCGGCGTCACAGGTCCAGCGCGGCGAACGCGGCGTCGAGGAATCCGTCCGGCAGCCCCGCCCCCGTCCAGGTCCAGCCGGACGGACTCACCGACTCGGCCGCTTCCTCGACGGCCGTTCCCGCGCCGGCGGGGTCTTCCACGGGCAGGCCCAGGGCGACCACCGCCCAAGCGGCCAGGGCCTCGACATCCAGGTACTGCCACCATTCGGCGTCATCCCAGCCCCGTCGTTCGGCGGCCCTGTCCGTCCAGGCCGTCCGGAAGAGCAAGGTCAGCGTGGTGCGGGGATCGGCCGAAGCGGCTTCGACGGCGCACCGCACGGCCCGCAGCCGTTCCAACTCCCCGGCCCAGGGATGCGCCGCGAAGAATTCCAGATTGCCGCGAAGGGTGGGCCGGAACGCCCGCCCCCGGCCACGGTTCCAGCGCTCGGCCGGTGCCCACAGGCCACCCGGGCCGTCGCCCAGCCGGGCGGCCCGGGCATCGGCCGTGACATCGCCGAGCACCGCGTCGCGCCATCCGAGCCCGTACGCCTTCTGAGCGGCAACGATCGCGTGGATCCGTTCGTCGCCGGCCGGCGCGTCGAGAAGCGCGTCGTCGCAGCCGTCCCACAGCACGGCGAGCGCCGCGGTCACCGCCTCCGCGCAGCGCGCGTGCAGATCACCCACGGGTACGCGGGTCCAGGGCAGCAGCGCCAGATACGTCCTGCCCCACACGTCCCGCCCGCTGGTGTTCCCCGACATGGCCCTGCCCTCGTAGATCGGAATGTGGGTGCGCGACGCCACGGCCCCGCCACACCCACGCGATTGTCGGCGATCGGCCGACGGCCGACGGCCGAGGCCCCGAAGAACGCGAGTCCGCGCACACACATCGCACACCACACCGACTCCGTCGGCCCTACCGGGCCCACTCGGATCAGGGGTTCCTCAGGGTGCGGACCGGGGGCGACCCGGACGCGGCGCTCGATCCTGTCGGCGGAGCTGGCCGGATTCATGGCCTGGTGCGAACCGCCCTGCGTCGGGAGGATTCTCTCCGGCCACACGGGCCGGTCTGGAGAGCGGGGGGACCGATGAGATCACTTCGGAGAGCTTTACGGGACGGATGGGCCGGGGCATGGGTGCGCGGCACGGTCGCGGTGGCGCTGACGTGCACCGGGGTCGCGATGGCTCCCACGGCGGTGGCGCAGGCGGCCTCGGCCGCGTGCTCGACGGACACCGGGGCCACGGGCCTGGCGAGCTCGCCGGTGGCGGGCACTCTGGTGTCCGTCGAGCGTGCGGATGGCCGGATCGCGCAGCTCCAGCTCTTCTACGACGCCACTGCGACCAGAGGGCTGCCCTTCGTCTGGCATCGAGAGCAGAACGGACCGGGCGGCGCGTACGGGGGCTGGCAGCGGGTGAGCGCGGCGACCGTGGGCCCGAAGAGCTACGCCATGACGGCGATCGAGAACTCGGCGGGCAGGCTGGAACTGTTGTTCTCCACTTACGGTTCCTTCTGCCACACGGTGGAGGATGACGGCGGTGCGGGCGGCTGGAGCGCGGTGGACGGCTTCGGCCTCGCGCCGACGCCGTACCACGGTGGAGTCGTGCTGTTCAAGGAGCAGGACGGCAGCATCGACGCCTTCGCCTCAGGGGCGTACGGCGGCGGCTCGATGGAGCTGCGCCATCAGCAGAACGCGGGCGCCGGCTGGGGCCCGAAACAGTCCATGGGTCAGGTGCCGGACGCCGGTGTGGGCCTGAGCCAGCCCGGTACCGTGGAACAACTGCCCGACGGCAGGCTGCACGTGACGGCACGAGAGTGGAACAGGGACCGCACCTGGGAGATCCGGCAATCGGCGCCGGGCGGTGGCTGGGGGCCCTGGCAGCCGGTGGTCCCGGGCGCCGCACCACCCCCGCGGGCCGCCGCCGGGGCCGCCACGGCTCACAGCGCCACCGCCGGCCCGTGGCCGACGGCGGACGCATCGCCGGCCTCCGGGACGGCGGCATAGTCGAGTCCACTGAGACGGTGATCTCCTCGCCGTGGGCGCGGGGTACCGGCCGGTCCGTGCCCTCCCGCTCCACCCACTGCGCGAGCGCTCGCGTGGGCCGGTGTGCCCCGGCCGAGCGGTGCTGGTGCCGGGCGGCACGGATCCGGGCCCGCGCGGTACGCCGCTCCCGGCGGGCATCGACGCTCCTACGGGCGCCGCGAGCGTGCGGTCCGTTCCACACAGCGCGCCGTCCGGCGCCGTCCGGTCACGGATCCGGCCGCTGCGCTTCAGGCCCGTCCGAGCAGGCCCGCCCCGGCGGCGCTGTCGGTCCGGGCGGTGAAGAAGTCACAGAACGCGGCGACGAACTCCGCCTCCTCGACCCGTCCGTCCCCGTCCGCGTCCAGCTCCCGGAATCCGTCGTTGAGTTCGGCCGGGTGTACCCGGGGGCCCCCGAACAGCAGTCGGTACTCGTCCGCCCCCAGGCAGCCGCTGCCGTCGGCGTCGGCGGCCCGGAACAGCGCCCGCACCGCCGGGACGAGGCCTTTCTCCAGGTACGCCGGGTCACGGTCCACCCCGGCCAGCATCGCGGACACGAACTCGCGGCAGTCCACGCCCCCGTCGCCGTCGCCGTCCACGCCCCCGTCGGCCGCCGCCCGGAGCTGCCGCCACCAGCCCTCGAATGCGGCGTACACCTCGTCCTCCCGCTCGGCGGGCAGTTCGAGCCGCCAGCACACGGTGTGCACCATGGCCTGGAGGTCGGCGGAGTCCACCCGCCCGTTGCCGGTCTGGTCCAGCACCTGGCGGAAGAACGCCTCCAGCCGGGCCGGACGGGAGTCGCCGCCGCTCCGGGCCCTGGGCACCACCACCCGCGTGGGCGCGCCGCTCACGGAGCGGCGGCGGTAGCGCACCCGGTCGGGAGCCACGGCCATGGCGCGGCGCAGTCCGTGGTGCAGCGTCCACGACAGCATGGCGCCCCCGGGCCCGCGCGACGTCCCGAACTTCTCGTGCCAGGCCGGCGGCAGATCACTGACCGTGAGGGCGGCCAGTGCGCGGGCGATCACCACCCGCAGCAGCGGCCACGCGGGTGCCAGCCGCCCCAGCCGGCGGGGGACGGGGGCGTTGCGGAGCATCCCGTGGAGCAGGTCGTGGACCTCGGGGCCGTACTCCAGGACCTCCCGGACCGTGCGCTCGACGTACGCCGGGACATCGGCGGCGCCCGCCGGGAGCACCTCGCCCGGAATCCCGAGGGCGGCACACACGTCCAGGAACTCCGCGTACAGCACGTCGCGTTCGGCGGGCGACAGCGGATCGCCGGACAGTTCGCGCATGGCGGTCATGGACTCGTACAGCGTGACCATCACCCAGCCGCGGACCTCGGGATCCTCGGCGCTGTACGCCCGCCCGGCCGCGTCGGTCCCGTGGATGCGCCGGTGCGTGCGCTGGAGGCGGGCCACTTCCAGGCGCCGTTCCTCGGGCCCGGCGAAGAACAGCCTGCTGCCGCTCTCCATGGTGTGCTCGACCCGCCGCCAGGGGTGGGCACGGTAGGTGGAGTACCGGTCCATGCCCGCGGCGACGACGGGATGGGCGATCTGCAACACGAGCAACCGCCATGCCACGAGCCCGATGCGCCGCTCGCCCAGGGTCCGCCGCAGCAGGGTCTCGACAGCGGGTAAGGCCACAGAGGTCACAGGAGCTTCCTTCTCTCACGGGGGACACCGACACCCCGTACAACGCTCCCGCCCCCTGCCCGGCCCGCCCGGACTCCGGCCTCCACTCTGACGGGCGTCCCCCCGAACGCCCGCCCGCCCCGCCCGACGCCCCGTCGCGGGCGTCGGGCGGGAGGAAAGTCACCGCAAGCTGGCGCAGCGCGGCACCAGCCCGTCGAGGACGGCGGTACAGGCGGCCTGCAGGGAGGCCTCCAGGTCCGCCTCGTCCTCCGGGCCGCGCGTCCACTGGTAGAGCGTGCCGAGGTAGATGTCGCGCAGCATGTGGCCGGCCAGCTCGGCGTCGACGTCCTGCGGTACGTCGCCCCGCTCGCGCCCCGTCCTGATGAACTCGCTGAACATGTGGGCCGCGTACGGATGCTCGTGGAGCGGGAACCCGGCGCGCACCCAGGCGGTCAGCATCGCCTTGGTCTGGGGCGGGTTCCGCAGGCTGATGTCGGCGAGGATGGTCATGCACCGGGACAGGACCTGGCGGGTGGCCTTGTCCTCGGAGTTGGTGAGCCCCCCCGCCTCCAGGCCCTCGCGCAGCAACGCCCGCCGTTCCTGCCCCCATTCGGCGATGAGGTCTTCCTTGCGCTGGAAGTGGTTGAAGAAGGTGCCGCGCGCCACGTCGGCCCGCTCGGTGATCTCGTCGACCGTGGTCTGGTCGTACCCCTGCTGGGTGAAGAGGACCAGCGCGGCCTCGTAGATCCGGTTCTTGACACGCAGTTTGTTGCGTTCGCGGCGGCCCTGCGGTTCCGTCGCGGTGGTGGACGGTGTGTCTCCCATGTGTACTCCTGTCGCGCGCGGTGTGCGGGGTGGCCCGTCCCGGCTGCCGCCGCCCGTGGTGTGAACGGGGAACGGGTTCATTCGACCGAGGGCTCGACGGGGCGCACGCACGGGGCGCCCCATCCACTTGTACCAAGATCCATGAATGAACAATAGTACATGTTTGCGCCCCCGTCCGAAATCAGCGAACGGGAGCGGTGGCGTCCGGCCACCACCGCTCCCACCGGCCCGTTTCCGGGGTCAGTCGCGCACGGACCGCACGGCGGCCACCTCGGTGGCCAGACTCCGGAGACTGTCCTCGCCGAGCAGCCGGAGCAGCGCGATGTCCCGCCCCGTTTCACGTCGTACGCGCCCTCGCAGTTGCGCCGCGGTCACGGAATCGATGCCGTACGCCTGCAGGGTGCGGCGCAGGTCAAGGCGGTCCCGCGGGATGCCCAGCACCTGGGCCGCCGCGTTCAGGAACACCTCCCCGGTGTCTGCCGCCCCGCCGTTCGCAACCGCGGCCCGCGGGGGCGCCGGAGCGGCGGTCCCCTCCTGCGACGGCCCGACGACGGCGACCGCCGGCGCCGACCGCCGCACCGGATCGGCGTGCCGGCCCGCCGCGGAGAGGCGGTCCACGGCGCGGGTGAGCGCCCCCATCGGCATGCGCACGGTGTCGCCGAACCACTGCGCCGACCGGTGCGCCCTCTCCAGCGATGTTCCGGCGCGGCTGGACACGCCTTCGAGCCGGTGCAGTCGGATCCCGCGGAATTCGGCGAGAACCGTTCCCTCCAAGTCCCTCACCAGGACCTCGGCACGAGCCTCGCGGCCCGCCCGACGCGGCGCGAACCGCGCATGCACCCAGGCCTCGTCACTGAGCGGGTGGTGGAACCGCACCTGCTCGAACGAGGTCACGGCGTAGGTGCTGCCGGCCGGCAGCGACACGGGGACGGCGGCCAGCAGCACCATCAGGCAGCCTTCCCAGGCCGCGTGCGGCGACGTCGCGGGCCGCCGCAGCTGGGCGACCGCCTCCCCGTCCCTACGCCACAGGTGGCGCACGGTGCGCAGACCCGGGCCGGGGGCGTATCCGCGGCGGGCGAGGGCGGCGAGGAACCGTTGCGGCGTCACGTGCGTGGTGCAGCGACCGAGAGCGTCGGCGAGGTGCCCCTCCGCCCCCGGTCCCGCGCCCTGCCCCGCAGCCGGCGCGCCGTCGAGGCGCACCCGCGCGCTCAGCCCGGTCCGGGGCGTGTCGCCCGTCGTCCGGACCTCCGCGTGCAGCGGGCCGGCCCCGGACCCCGTCGCCACCTCCAGCGTGAGGGACCCGTCGTCCGGGACGTCGACCATGTCCCCGACCTTCACGTCTTCCAGCACGACGGAGCCGGCGGGGGCGGTGTCGGCGACCGCCTCGTGCAGCACGGACAGTTGGAACGTCGGGGGAACGGGGGCCAGCCCGCGCAAGCCGACCACCGCGCCGTCCAGGTCCGCGCTGATCCGGGTGATGCGGCCCGTCGGCCGGTCGGGGCCGGCGCACGGCGTCCGGCGCAGTACCTCCGCGTCCCAGGGGTAGGCGGGCAGTTTCACCTGACGGGCCGTTCCCCCGAACCAGCGCTCCCAGTCGACCCGGCCTCCGACGGCGAAGAAGGCGCCGAGCGACCGGGCGAGCGTCAGCGCCTCGTCGGCGGAACGCCGTGTCGTGGAGGCGACGACGGCCGACGCTCCGCCGGCCTCCAGAGCGGTGTCCTCGATTGCCGTCAGCAGCAGGGGGTGCGGGCTCATCTCGACGAAGACGCTGTCGGCCTCCTTGACCAGCCGGCGGATGCTGCCGAGGAAGCGGACCGGGCTCCTCAGGTTGTCCATCCAGTACGCGGCGTCGAGTTCCGCCCCCGTCAGCATGGATTCGCGGACGGTGGAGTGCAGCGGGACCTGGCCCTCGCGGGGTGCTATGCCGGCCAGCCGCGCGAGCAGGTCGTCGCGCAGCTGGTCCATGACCGGGGAGTGGGAGGCCACGTTCACCCGTACCGAACGGTGGAAGACACCCTCCCGCTCCAGTCGGCGCCCGATGCGCTCCAGGGCGGCGGCGTCCCCGGCGAGCACGGTCGAGGTGGGGGAGTTCTCGGCGGCGACGCAGACGCCGCCCTCTTGGGCCGCGACGTCCGCGGCCTGCTCGGGCGACAGGTCGACCGACAGCATCGCGCCCTGTCCCGCGGTGCTCTGCATCAGCGCGCTGCGGCGGCAGATGACGGCCGCGGCGTCGGCGACGCTGAGCGCGCCGGTGACGGCGGCGGCCGCGCTCTCGCCCATGCTGTGCCCGATGCACACCTCGGGCTCGACCCCCATGTCACGCCAGGCGGCGGCCAGGGCCACCTCCATGGCCCACAGCGCGGGCTGGACCGAGGCGACGTCATCGGGAGACTCCCGGGTCGCCGGGGCGGGTAACTCGCCCACCGAGCGGCCCGTCTCGTGGCGCGCGGCCTCGGCGCACTCCTGGAACGCGCGTGCGAAGGCGGGTGTGGTGGCCATGAGCGACCGGCCCATTCCCGGCCACTGCGAACCCTGCCCGGGGAAGACGAAGACGGTGCGCTTGTCCGTGCCGAAGCCGGCGTCACCGGTACCGGCTCGCTCTGTGGCCCGCCCGGCGGCCACGTCGCCCAGTGCGGCGGCCAGTTCGGCGTGATCGGCGCCGGTCGCCCACAGCCGGAAGGGATGGGCGTCGCGGTGCAGCGCGGCTGTGGCGCACAGGTCCCACAGCGGCAGCGCGCTGCCGGCCCCGCCGGGGGAGAGGTGGTCGGCCCAGGCCCCGGCGAGCCGGCGCAGGGCCTGCTCGGAGCGGGCGCTGAGCACGAGCAGATGGGCGGGCCTGCCCTCGGGCAGTTCCGTGGGGCCGTGTTCGGGCCGCAGGGGCGAGCGTTCGGGCTCGGTGACCACGACGTGTGCGTTGGTTCCGGACAGGCCGAAGGAGCTGACGCCCACGACGGCACTGCGGCCGTCGGTCTTCAGGCACTCGTTTCCGGTCACCAGGTGGAGCCGGTTCGCCTCGTCCGTGAGCAGGGGCTGGGGATCCGTCAGGTGCAGGGAGGCGGGGATGATGCCGTGCCTGGCGACGAGGACGGCCTTGATGAGACCGGCGACGCCGGCCGCCGCTTCGGCGTGCCCGATGTTCGACTTCACGGATCCGCACCTCAGCGGCCCCCGTCGCGGCCCCCGTTCGCGCGCGGCCGCGGCCAGGACCTTCAGCTCGACGGCGTCGCCCACCGGCGTGCCCGTGCCGTGGGCCTCCACGTAGTCGAGGTCGGAGGGCTCGATGCCCGCGTTCCGCCACGCCCTTCGGACCATGTCGTCCTGGCCCGCGACCGCCGGCTTGATCAGCGATCCGCTGCTGCGGCCGTCGTTGGTCACGGCACTGCCGGGCAGCAGGGCGAGTACGGGGTGGCCGGCCCGCTCGGCGTCTTCGAGACGGCTGAGGACGACGACGCCGATGCCCTCGCTGCGGACGAAGCCGTCCGCGCCGGTGTCCCCGAACTTGCACCGGCCGTCGGGTGACAGCATGGCCGCCTGGGAGAAGGCGATGGCGTCCAGGGGCGAGAGGATGATGTTGACTCCGCCCGCGATGGCCAGGTCCGTCTCGCCGCTCAGCAGGCTCTGGCGGGCCATGTGCACGGCGACCAGGGACGACGAGCAGGCCGTGTCGACCATCATGCTGGGCCCGCGCAGGTCCAGGTCGTAGGACAGGCGTCCCGAGGCCATGGCCCGGAAGTAGCTGCCGGCTGCCTCGCGCAGGCTGTTGCCGTCGGCGGTGCTGTGGCGGCCGTAGTCCGCTGTGGCCTGTCCGATGTACACGCCGGTGGCGGATCCGGCCAGCGTGGACGGGCGTATGCCGGCGTCTTCGAGCGCTTCGCGGACCACCGGAAGCAGCAGCCGGTGCTGCGGGTCGACACTGGCGGCCTCCGCCGGCGAGATCCCGAAGAAACCGGCGTCGAAGAGGAAGGGGTCGTCCAGGAAGCCGCCGTAACGGCTGACGGTGCGGCCCGGGGTACCGGACCGCTCGGCGACGTAGGGCGTGATGTCGAAGCGCTCGGGCGGGACGGGGGTGATGCAGTCCCTGTTCGCGATCAGGTTGTCCCAGAACTCCTCTATGCCGCGGGCCTGCGGAAATCTGCACCCCATCCCGACCACCGCGATCGCTGTCTCCCCGGTGCGTGCACGCATGAGAACCCCCCCTGTCTGCGGTGACGCGGTGAGACCGCGTCAGGGCGCTGCCCCCCGGCAGCGCCGCGGCGAGATCGTAGTTCAAATCTGGACCCCAGGACAATGATGGGCTGAAAGTTAACCTTTGGCTTGAAGGGTGCTGTCGATTCCACCCGGGCAGCCGACGCGTCGCCCACCAGGGGTGATGTGGATCTGAGGTGATTTGTCATCACCACCCCGTCGCCGAAGGGGAGAAGAGCGGCCATGGGCAACGCGTGGAAACTGGTCTATGGTAAAAACTCGTACTCCAGACCAAGAAAGAACGCCGGTCGTAACATGGATTGCAGGGCAACCCGATGGCGGGTGCTGCGACACCACCCCTGCACCGGTCGACCACAGGAACGAGGAGGGGGACCTCGGATGGTTTCGTACGTACACCGACCAGCGCCTTTACCGAGTGCGCCGGAGCGCCTCGGCGAGGTCGCCGCCGCTCCACGCGGTACGGGGACCGGCGCGCCGGTCCCCGTACTGGAGGGGCTGCTGCACCAGGCGGCCCGCCTCCCGTCGCTCGCCGCCAAGTACGAACGGGAGCTCACGCGGCGCACCTTCGCCCTCGCCGACCTCCCCGTACTCACCCCGGGCGAACTGGCCACGGCGACCGCCGAGGCCCTCGCCCTCAACACGGGTGAGGGGCTGCTGTGGGCACACGGCGGCACGCTCGACACCCCGCACCTGACCCTGCTGCCGGAGCAGATGTTCGCCCCCGAGATCCGTAGCGCCTGGAACCCGCTCCACACCACCGACGTGGTCGCGAACCTGCACCCCGCGGGGCGGATGCAGCCCGACCACTACTTCTTCAACCGCTTCGCCACCGCGTCCGGCGCCACCGTCCTGCCGCTGGGTCCCTTACCCCAGGGCGCCGACGACGACTGGCTCCGCTTCCTCGCCCGCAACCACGTCACCGCCATCGCGGCGCCCCCGCAGGCCGTCTCCCGGCTGCTGCGGGCCAGCGTCGCCGGGCGACCGCTCCCGTGGCTGCGCACCCTGATGCTGGGCGGCGCCACCCACGACACCACCGACGACGGCCTGCTGGCCGCCCACTTCCCCTACACCGCCGTGTGGCGCCTGTACGGCACCCCCGCGGCCTGGATGATCGGGCAGCGCGGCCCGCACTGCCTGGCCGGCATCTACCACCCACTGCCCCACCAGCACGTCGAAGCGGTGGACGGGCGGTTGCTGGTCACGACCCTCACGCCCTCACGCACCCCGGCGCTCATCCGCTACGACACCCAGGAGCGCGGCGAGTTCGCGCACTGCGCGTGCGGCCGGCCGGGACCGGCCCTGCGGGTCCTCGGTACCCGCCCGCCGTTCTTCCGCTTCCACGGACGCACCGTGTCCGCCCGCGAACTCGTCGACCTGGCCACCGCGCACGACGAGGTCACGGCCGCCCAGGTCGCCGTCACCTCCGAAGAGCGGATCCAACTGCGCATCCGTCTCGCCCCCGGCGTCCCCGACGACCACCACAGCCACGCCTGGATCAGGTTCCGGGTGCTGGAGAACCATCCCGCCCTCGCGGCGTGCGTCCTCGACCAGCCGGAGGAGTTCGAAGTGGTCGCCGTGCACGAGTTCACCGGCACGTCCGTCCTGACCACCGAGGAGCACTGACATGCCGGACAGCGCCAACAAGGAAACCGTCACACCGATGAGAGGAATTGTCATGCCCGATCAGCTCACCTCCATGCAGGACACGGTTACGGCCCAGGCGGACGACGAAATCCTCGTCGCGGTGCGCGCGGTGGCTCCCGAGATCGACGAGATGATCAAGGCCGAGCCGCTGCCGGAGGGCTGGCTGCGCGGCTGGGACGTCGCCGGCGTCGTGCTGCGCGCGGCCCCCGAGGGCTTCAGCCCCAAGCCGGGGGACAGGGTCGTGGCCGTGGCCACGAGCACCCAGTGGTCGTCCTGCATGGCGCTGCCCACCGAATACGCCACCGTCCTGCCCGACCACGTGAGCTTCGAGCAGGCGGCGGCGCTGCGCGTGGCGGTCCTGACGGCGCTGCGCCTGGTACGCAGCGCGGGTTCCGTCAGCGGCAGGCCCGTCCTGGTGACCGGCGCGGGGGCCGGCATAGGGCGGCTGCTGGTGGAACTGCTCGCCGCGCTGGGCGCCGACGTCACGGCGCTGGTGGCCGACGCGGGCCAGGCCGCCGAGGCCGCGGAGCTGGGCGCGGCGCGGGCGACGGCGGACCCGGCCGGGGTCACCGGCTCCTTCGACATCGTCTACGAGGCGGCCGAGGCGGGCCAGACGGCCGCCGGCCGCGGTCTGACGGCCGACGGGGGAACGGTCTACCTCTACGAGAGCTTCGCCACGCGCCACGTGGACATCGGCTTCTTCCGGTTCTTCGGCGGCCCCGAGCAGGCCGGCCTGCGTCATTTCGTCTTCCGCACGGCCACCCCGGAGGACCGCGGCCTCGCCCAGCTGCTGGACCTGATGACCACCGGCGAGCTGTCGCTCGGCCCCGTCGCCGTCGCGCAGACGGCCACGGCCTGATCACATATGACGGCCTGATCACACGTCATGGGGGGTGCGGCCCGACGGCCGCACCCCCCATGACGCTTTTGCGTCCCGGCGTCAGCGGGCGGCGCGGGCCACCGGGCCGAGCCACCAGGTCAGTTCGGCGTGCAGCCGGTCCGAGTCGCCGGCGTGACCGTGGGCGGCTATGTGCCCGTCGGGCCGCACGAGGTAGTAGCCCTGCTGCCCGCAGCCCGTCGAGGAGCGGGCGGATCCCGCCGACAGGTCGACCGCGCGCACCTGTGGCCATGGCGCGGCGAGCGCGCGGGTCTGCGCGCGCCAGGCCGCCGCGTCGCCCGCGCAGGTCACCACCAGGCTCCATCCGGCAGGCTGTTCGCCGGGGCCCGCGATCCGGTGCGGCAGGGCCAGCTCACGCGGGAAGACCGCGCCGACGACCAGGCCGCCGGGCAGCTTCGAGCGGAACCGGCACGGCGGACGCCCGGAGGGCACCTGGGTCTCGCGCGTGGCGGGGTAGGCCAGCCGACGGCCCGCCATGACCGGCGCGTAGAGCCCGAACAGCCCGCTCCGCTCGGCCATGCGGAAGGCGACGTCCCGGGCGGCGACCGCGGCGGGCCTCTGCACCATCCACCCGCGGGTCTGGATGTCGGTGTCACGCACCACCCGACGCGCCACGGCGGCTCGTTCGGGCCCGTAGGTGAGCAGCAGGCCGGAGGGAGCCTGACCGTGGAGTACCGCCGCGATCTTCCACGCCAGGTTGTGGGCGTCCTGGATCCCCGTGTTGAGTCCCTGCCCGCCGGCGGGGCTGTGGACGTGGGCCGCGTCCCCCGCGATGAAGACCCGGCCCAGTTGGAACTCGGTGGCATGGCGGGCGTGGATGCGGAATTCGCTGACCCATACCGGCTCGGTGAGCCGCACGCCGCGCGGCCCGCGTTCGTCCACGATCTTCTGCATGCGCCCGACGCTGACCTTCTCGCCCGCGGGCAGGCTGGAGAAGAACCGGAAGACACCGCCGGGCAGGGCCACGATGACCAGCGCGCCGGCCGACGACTGGTAGTACAGGGCCTGGTCCGGCGGCAGGAACCCCTCGATGCGGGCGTCGACGAGGGCGAAGGCGCTTTCGTACGTGCTGCCGGTGAACCCGCCGCCGAGCTGGCCCCGCACCGCGCTGCCCGCGCCGTCGGTGCCCACGACGAACGGGGCACGGGTGCGCTCGATGCGGCCGTCGCCGTGTTCGAGCACGGCCGTGACGTCGGAGGTCCCGTCGATGCGGCCGGAGAAGTCGACGCCCTCCAGCGTGAGCAGCCGCACCCCCCGCTCCACCTTGCCGCCCAGGCTCGCCAGCCGCTCGCCCAGGATCCGCTCGGTCTCGTTCTGCGGCAGGCACACGGGGCTGAGGTGCTGCGGGAAGTCGAACCCGGCCAGGCGCCGGCGCTCGGAGAAGTAGCTGAAGGTGTTGATCTGGATGCCCGCCTCGCGCAGCTCGCCGAGGACGCCGAGGTCCTCGAAGAGGTCGATGCTGCGCGGCCACACGAGCAGGGCCTTGGGGAAGGGCGAGGGCTCCGTCGCGCGGTCGATGATGCGTACGCGTACGCCCCTGCGCAGCAGTTCGCACGCCGCCGTCATTCCGCTCGGCCCCGCCCCCACGACGAGCACGTCGTAGGGCTCGGGCGCCCCGGCCGTCCGCGCCGGTTCGGAGGTGCTCGGCATATCTGTTCCGCCTCTCATTGACGACAACCATCAAATCTCTTATGTTTCTTCGAAACCTTACATCTCACTTCGAGGCCTGGCGAGAGGAACGGGCCATCGAGGGCGAGCACCCCGCCGACGCCGCCGACACGGCGTCCCCATCGACCGGGAGCGCCTGGCGAAACCCCCGTTACCCAGGCGCTCCCTCCCCCCCCCGGGTCCCCCCGCACCCGAACACCCATCGACCGAAAGCAGGATGAAGATGCGATACCGCTACCTGGGCGACACCGGACTGTCCGTGTCGGAGCTGTGCTTCGGCGCCATGACGTTCGGCGGCGGGGCCTCCTTCCTGGGCGCCGCCGACCGCAACTGGTCGGAGTTCGGCACCGTCCAGGACGGGAACGTCGAGCAGATGATGAGCCAGGCCCTCGACGCCGGCATCAACTTCTTCGACACCGCCGACGTCTACAAGAACGGCATGGGAGAGGAGTTCTTCGGCCGTACCCTCGGCAAGGTCCGCGACCGCGTCATCATCGGGACCAAGGGCCGCTGGCGCATCACGGACGACCCGAACGACATCGGCGCCACGCGCCACCACCTCTACGCGGCCGTCGAGAACAGCCTCCGGCGCCTGAACACCGACTACATCGACCTCTACCACATCCACGGATTCGACCCGCGCACCTCGCTCGACGAGACGCTGCGCGTGCTCGACGACCTGATCCGCTCGGGCAAGATCCGCTACATCGGCGTCTCCAACTTCGCCGGCTGGCAGCTCATGAAGGCCCTGTCGGTCTCCGACCGCCGCAACCTCAGCCGCTTCGTCTGCTACCAGGGCTACTACAACATCGCCGCCCGCGACCTCGAGCGGGAGATCGTGCCGCTCGCCGTCGACCAGAACGTCGGCATCACCGCCTGGTCCCCGCTGGCCGGCGGGTTCCTGACGGGCAAGTACCGCCGGGGCGAGGGCCGTCCCGAGGGCAGCCGTCTGTCTCAGCGCACCCCCGCCGAATCGGCGCCGCTGACCGACGAGGACCAGGCCTACGACATCGTCGACACCATGGCGCAGGTCGCCGAGGAGCGCGGCGCCACCGTCGCGCAGGTCGCCATCAACTGGGTGCTCGCCAAGCCCGGCATCACCTCGGCCGTCATCGGCGCGACCAAGCCGCACCAGCTCGCCGACAACCTCCAGGCGATGGAGTGGACGCTGAGCGAGGACGAACTCGCCCGCCTCGACAAGGTCAGCGAGACCGTCGCCCCCTACCCGTACTGGCACATCGGCACCGTCGGTGCCGACCGCAAGCAGCCGGGCGACGTCTACCCGGCCTGATCACCACCACCTGGCGCGCTGCGCGGGCGACAACTGCGCAGCCGTGGAGGGACGACCCGTCGTGTCGTCCCTCCACCCGCTGTGCCCGCGCCCGCGTCGGTCCGTGCACCGACAGTGAGCAGGAACCCTCACCGCGAACAGAAAGCCAGGCCACCATGACCATTGCCACCGAGGTCGCCACCGAGGCGCTCCCGGAACTCGACTACGCCCGTACCGTCGACCGCCTCCTCGTCCACAGGGACGCCCTGGGAGAGGTGTTCCTGACGGACCTGCAGCCGCTGGGTGACACCAGATACGCGGCGGCGGCGCAGCTGCCCCGCTCGCACGCCTACTACGGCGACCACCTGCTCCGCCCCGGCCACCACGATCCCCTGCTGATACTCGAAGCGTGCCGCCAGGCCACCCTCGCGGGCGCCCACCGCTTCTTCGGCGTACCGGCGGACAACAAGTTCATCCTCACCCACCTGGGTCTGCGCATCGAGCACCCCGAGCTGGTGTTCGTGGGCACCTCGCCCTTCCGCCTCGCCATGCACGTACGCATCGGCAAGCGCATGGAACGCGAGGGCCGGGTCACCGGACTCGACTACGAGATCACCCTGTCCGGCGGCGGCGCCGTCTTCGGTACCGCGTCCGTCGGACTGCGGTTCAAGGACCCCAACGGCTACCTCACCCTGCGGCTGAACAACCGTGACGGAATGGCCCTGCCGTCCTCCGCCTCCTACCCGGCCGTCACCCCCGGCGCGCCCATCGCCCCGCACCTGGTGGGCCGCGCCAACCCCGACAACGTCGTCCTGCTGGACGGCGTCGTCGTCGGCGAGAGCGCGCAGGCACTGCTGCGCATCCCGGCCCGGCACGCCAGCCTCTTCGACCACCCGCAGGACCACCTGCCCGGCATGGTGATCGCCGAGGGGGCGCGGCAGCTCGCCCTGTTCGCCGCGCTCGAAGTCCGCGGGCTCTCCGCCTCCAAGACCCTGCTCACCGCGCTCGACGTGCGCTTCACCCGCTTCGGGGAGCTGGAGGACGACACCGTGCTGAGCGCCGTCGTGGGCAGCTCCGGCCGTACCCACCACCCGGCCGAGCCGCCCGTCGACTACACCCTCGGCGGCGTCCTGGCCGCCGTCGACGAGGACGAGCAGCGCCCCGAGGACCTGCGGGTCGGGGTCGAGGCGACGCAGAAGGGAGAGGTGCTGTGCACCTTCGCCTTCACGCTCACCCGCATGACGGCATGACCCGCGCTACGCCGACGAAGGGGCCGAGATGACCAGCACCACACGGACCGCGGCGTTCTCCGACGTGGACGAGACGCTGATCCGCGTCAAGAGCATGTTCCGCTTCCTGGAGTTCTACCTGCGCGGGCGGGGGGAGCCGCCGGCCACCTACGCCCGGCTGACGGGTGAACTGCGGCAGGCCGCGCTGCGCGGCGCCGCACGCGTGGACGTCAACCGCCGCTACTACCGGCTGCTGCGCGGCGAGAGCGCGAGACGGCTGGCGGACGAGGGGCGGCGCTGGTTCGCCACGGAGTGGCGGGAGCTCGCCGATGGCCTGTACGTGCCCGAGGTCGAAGAGGCCCTGGCCGCCCACCGCAAGGCCGGACGGGACGTGGTCCTGGTGTCCGGATCCTTCTTCGGCCCGCTCGACCCCATCGCGGCGGACGTGGGCGCCTCGGCCGTCCTGGCCACCCGTCCCGTGATCCGCCGCGGCGAGCTCACCGGAGAGGTGCTCGCCCCGATGATCGGCGAGACGAAGGGGCGCGCCGTCCGCCTCACCGCACCGCTCTGCGGGCTGGACCTCGCCGGCAGCTGGGCGTACGGCGACCACGGCAGCGACCTGCCGATGCTGAGGGCGGTCGGCCATCCCGTCGTCGTCGGTTACGACCCGGAGCTCGCGGTGCACGCCTCCGCGCCGGGATGGGGACGTCTGCTGCCCGGACCGGCGCGGCGATGACAACGGCCGGGCCCTTCGCCAGGGCCCGGCGCCACCAGCGGGCCGCACCCGGCGGTCCGTCCGGAACAGGGGGAGGGACCCAATGACCCGCATCGGAATCGTGTCCACCGGCTCGTATCTGCCCGACACCGTGGTCGGCAACGAGGAGATCGCGCGCGGAGCGGACGTGAGCGACGAATGGATCGTCCGCAAGACCGGCATCCGCGAAAGGCGCCGGGCCGACGACCGTGACGCCACCTCGGACCTCGCGGCCCGCGCCGCCCTCGCGGCGCTGGAGCAGGCGGGGGTGGAGCCGCAGGACGTCGCGTACATCGTGCTCGCGACCTCCACGCCCGACCATCCACAGCCCGCGACCGCGAGCATCGTGCAGCACCTCATCGGCGCGGTGAACGCGGCCGCCTTCGACATCAACGCCGTGTGCAGCGGATTCGTCTACGCCACGACGGTGGCGGAGCGGCTGCTGCGTGCCGCGGAGGAGGGCCGCTACGCCCTGGTCATCGGCGCGGACATCTACTCGCGCATCCTGGACTACTCCGACCGCAAGACCGCCATCCTCTTCGGCGACGGCGCGGGCGCGGTGCTGCTCGGCGCGGTGCCCGAGGACCGGGGCATCACGGAGACCAGTCTGCTCAGCCGCGGCGACCAGTATCGCCTGATCAGCGTTCCGGCCGGCGGCAGCCGCATGCCGGCGAACGACCGCACGCTGCGCGAGGGGGCCCACTTCTTCCGCATGGACGGCCGCGGGGTGCGCTCGTTCGTGCAGGACAACCTGCCGTCGGCACTGCACGAACTGCTCGACCGGGCCGGGGTGGAGCGTGAGCTGGTGCGGCACTTCGTACCGCACCAGGCCAACGGCGTCATGCTCGGCGAGGTATGGCCCGAGCTCGGCCTGCCCCGGGCGACGATGCACCTCGCGGTGGAGGAGTACGGCAACACCGGCTCCGCGTCGGTGCCCATCACGCTCGACGCGGCACACCGGCGCGGGGAGTTCGCCGACGGGGAGACCGTACTGATGGCCGGCTTCGGCGGGGGGATGACCGTGGGGGCGGTGCTGACCCGCTGGGCGCCCACCGCCTTCGCGCGGCCCCGCAGCCAGGAACTCACGGCGGTGGTCTGAGCCGTGGCCGAGTACCCCGCCGCGACGGCGTCCGTCCCACACGACCCCGACCTCATCAGGCTGATCGAACGGCACGTCGCCCGGCGCAGGCGGGAGCGTCTGCGCCAGGCCGTCGAACGGTCCCTCGCCGAAAGGCTGCTGGGGTCCCACTCCGCGCCGAATATCAGCCATCGAGCAGATAGCTGGTAGCGGACAGATATAAGATGTCTTATGCTCTGCTGAAGTCATCCGACCATGCGCAATCACGCAACTCTCAAGCAGGAGGAGAACTGTGTCCGACCACAGTTCAAGCGGCCGCCCCAGCACCATGGCGATCACGGTGGGCCTGTTCTTACTGGCACTGAACTTACGGCCCGCGCTCGGCGCCGTATCCCCCGTACTCAACGACATCCAGGGGTCCTTGAACCTGTCCGATTCGGCGGTCAGCCTGCTCACCACCCTGCCCGTGGTGTGCCTGGGCGTCTTCGCCGCCGTCTCGCCCGCCCTCTCCCGCCGACTGGGCACCCCCGTCGCGCTGGTGCTGGGCTTCGTACTCCTGATCGCGGGCATCCTGATCCGGCTCGAAACCGCCGCCTGGGCCATGTTCCTGGGCACCGCCCTCGCGGGAGCGGGCCTCGCCATCGGCAACGTCCTCATGCCCGCGGTCATCAAGAGCGCCTTCCCCGACCGGGTCCGGCTCTACACCGGCATCGCCACCGCCGCGCTCAGCGCCGGAGCCGCACTGTCCGCGGGCATCGCGGTACCCCTGCGGGACAGCGTCGGGGGCTGGAGCAACTCCCTGGCCCTGTGGGCCCTTCCCGCCGCCGTCGGCCTGCTGGTCTGGCTGCCCCTGTCCAAGCGGTCCTCCCGGCCCGCGGCCGCCGCCGCCCCCACCGGCGACAAGGGGTCGCTGCTCGGCGACGCCATGGCCTGGCAGGTCACCGGCTACCTCGCCCTGCGCGCCCTGGCCTACTTCACCGCCCTGGGCTGGCTGCCGACCGTCCTGGTCGACTTCGGCTACAGCAACTCCTCGGCCGGCGCCATGCTGTCCCTGGCCATGCTCATCAGCGTGCCGGGCGCCCTGGTCGCCCCGGTGCTGGTCGGGCGCAGCGGAACCGCGCCCATCGTGACCGTCATCGCCGTCGCGGGCGCGGCGAGCCTCCTCGGCCTGCTCTTCCTTCCGGGGGCCGCCGTCCTGTGGGTCGCCCTCCTGGGCCTGACGCTGGGCGCCGGCCACGCGATGGCCCTGACCTTCATCGGTCTGCGGTCCGAGAACCCGCAGACCGCCGCGCAGCTGTCCGGCATGGTGCAGACCATCGGCTACCTGGTCGGCGGCATCGCCGGCCCGCTGCTGCTCGGCCTCCTGCACGGCGCGACCGACAGCTGGACCGTTTCGCTGGTCCTCCTCGCCGTCTTCACCCTGCCCGAGCTGGTGTTCGGCCTGTGCTCCAGCCGAAACCGCTTCGTGCGCGCCCGCCGCACGACGCGGCAGCCGGCCGCCACCCGCACCCCCACGCCGGACCCCGCACTCGTCGACTGACCGCTCCCCGGCGATCACTCGCCCCACACATCCCCCCACACATCCCCCGCCACGCCTCGTCCCGCCGCCACTGCGGTGAGGCGGCCAAGGCGTGCCCCCGTACCCACCACCAGGAGATCCCGTGTACCACGTCGCCGTTGCCTTCGACGTCCTGCCCGAGCACCACGAGGAGTTCATCGCGGCCAGCCACGAGGACGCCCGCGAGTCGGCCGTGGACGAACCGTTCACCCAGCGCTTCGAGCTCGTCGTCGACGAGAACGACCCCAACCGCTTCTACCTCGACGAGGTCTACGACGACGCGGCCTCGTTCGACAAGCACATGGCCGGCCCCCACTTCGCCCGGTTCTTCGAGCGGATCGGCCACATCGCCGAAGGCCCCACCTGGCTCATCCGCGGCACCCGCGTCATCGACCCGACCAGCACCTGAGCCCCCCGGCCGGAACCCGACCGGCCCGCCGACCACAGAGGAGGACTCCATGTGCAGTCCCGACGTCATGAAGCTCGTCCACGGACAGGACGGCCACCACTGCGGCGGTCATCCCGGCACGGACACCGAAACCGCCACGAACGCCGGGGCCCGGGACGCCCCGCGCCCCGCGCGTGAGCCGGCCCCGCTGATCCGGGGCAGCCGGGTCAGCGACCTCACGCACACCTTCGGCAACGACTTCCCCGTACTGGAACCGATCGTCCTCAAGCCCAACATCGACCACTTCGCCCACATCGCGGACGAGGGGTTCAACGCCAACAAGCTGGAGATCGACGAGCACACCGGAACCCACGTGGACGGCCCCGCACACCTCGTGGACGGGCCCATCTACACCGACGAGATCCCCATCGACCGCCTGATCGCACCGCTGTGCGTCATTCGCATCGGCGAACGCGTCGCCAAGGACCACGACGCCACCCTGACCGCCGACGACATCCTGGCGTACGAGAGCCGCTACGGCCGGATCCCCGACGGCGCCCTGGTCGTCATGGACTCGGGCTGGTGCGACCGGATCAACACGCCGGGGGCCTACATCAACCGGGATGCCGACGGCGTTCCGCATTTCCCCGGCCTGGGCTTCGACGCGGCCGAGCTCCTCGTGCGCGAGCGTTCGATCGTCGCCGCCGGCACCGACACCCCCAGCCTCGACGCCTCGAAGAACCTGCAGATCGACGACCCCGGCGCACACCGCATCATTCTCGGCGACATGCGCTACGGCGTCGAGAACATCGCCAACCTCGACACCGTGCCCGACTTCGGGGCCACCGCCCTCGTCGGGCTGATCAAGCACCGCAAGGGCTTCGCCGGCCCCTGCCGGGTGTTCGGCATCTACTGACCGGACCACCTCGCGGGCGGGCGTGCCTCACGGCGCGCCCGCCCCTCCGCCATGCGACAGGAAGCAGGAAGGACCCCCATGACGAAGCCGGACCGCCGGTACGCCCTGATCACCGGCGCCAACAAGGGCCTGGGCCGGGAAACCGCACGCCAGTTGGGCCGGATGGGCATGACCGTGCTGATCGGCGCCCGTGACGCGGCCCGCGGCGAGAGGACGGCGGACGAACTGCGCCACAGCGGCATCGACGCCCGCTTCGTGCACCTCGACGTCACCGACGAAGCCACCGTCCAGGCGGCCGCCGCGGCCGTCGAGGAGGACTTCGGGCGCCTGGACGTCCTGGTCAACAACGCCGGCATCGTCGAGGACGACGTCGAACCCAGCGCCACGACGGCAGGTCTCGCCCGCGACATCTACGCGACGAACGTCTTCGGCGTCATCACCACGACGCACGCCCTGCTGCCCCTGCTGCGCACATCGCCCGCGGGCCGTGTGGTGAACGTCTCCAGCCGCCTCGGCTCCCTCGCCAAGGCCGCCGACCTGTCAACACCGCACCGGCAACTGCTCGCCTACAACTCCTCCAAGGCGGCGCTCAACTCACTCACCCTGCACTACGCACGCGAGTTCGCCGGCACCCCCCTGAAGATCAATTCCGCCACACCCGGGTACGTGGCCACCGACCTCAACGGCCATCAGGGCACCCGCACCGTCGAGGAGGGCGCCCGTATCGTCGTCCACCTGGCCACCCTCGACGAGGACGGCCCCACCGGCGGCTTCTTCGACGACGAGGGCCCCGTCGCCTGGTAGGTCCCGAAGGACCTCGATGCAAAGCCCCGGCCGGGGCGGGCTCCGGGCCCGCCCCGGCCGGGGCTTTGCATCGAGGCGCCTGTCGTCCGGCCGCCCCTACTTCCCCTCGGCCGGCTTGTAGCCCGCCAGCGCCTCGGAACACGTCTCCAGCCGCGCCAGGAACTCTCTGGCCGCGTCGGCCTCGAAGCAGGCGGTCAGGACGGCTTCCACGCCCCGGACGGCCTCGTCGGCGCGCCGGATCAGGGCACCTCCGGTGCGGGTGAGGCGGGCTTCCAGGATCTGCTGGTGGATCGGGTGCGGGCGGCGCTCGACCAGACCCCGGCCTTCCACTGTGGCCAGTACCGACGACATCGTCTGCGGTGTGACCATGCCGCGGCGCGCGAGCGCCGCCCCGGACAGCCCCGGCTGCTGCTGGAGCGCCAGGAGCACGTTGTACTGGGGGACATTGAGCTTGAACGGCTTCAGGGCAGCATGCTTGGCGGACGTGAGCTCCTGCTCCACCCGCTTGATGTGGTCCCCGATACGTTCTTCCATCGCCGATGACGCCATGACGTTAAGGTTACCCGCATATCTCTTATCACCACATGACCCCTGCGCATGATCTGACATCAGATGGTCTCCGGCCCGTGCGTTTCGGTCCGGGGACGGCGCCGGGCGAAGAACAGCCGTACTTCCTCACCGCCACCACTCCGCGGCGGGGGACCCAGGACCACGGCCGGCAGCGCGTCGCTCACCGTCGAGCGGCGCGCGTCCTGGCCGAAGCCGTTCGACCACTGGTGCACGGCATGCCGCGGCGACAGGGGAACAGGGTGCGCCGGCTCGATCCCCGGCCCGTGCAGCAGCTCCTGCGCGGCGGCCCGTGACCCGCACGTGCCCGTCGGCACGCTCTCGGCGTACACGTCAGCGCCTGCGCAGCGACGCGTCCGCCAGCTGCGGCGGTGAGTAGTCCGCGTCCGCGGGATTGAGGTCGGTACCGGGAGGGACCAGTTCGTCGATCCGGTCCAGCACGGCGTGGTCCAGTTCCACATCGGCGGCCAGCAGGTCCTTCAACTGGTCGGCGGTGCGCGGGCCGATGATGGCGCTGTCGACGGCCGGATGGCTCAGTACGAAGGCCAGCGCGAGGTGCGTGAGGGAGAGCCCCGCGTCGGAGGCGAGCCGCAGCAGATCCTCGACCACCTCGTACTTACGGGCGTTGCCCGGCAGGCTCTGGTCGAACTTGTGCGGGATGAGGGTACGCCGGAAGTCGTTGAGTTCCAGCGGCCCGCCGCGGCGGTACTTGCCGGTGAGCCAGCCACTGGCCAGCGGACTCCACGTCAGGACGCCGACGCCGTACTTCTGCGCGGTCGGCAGCACCGCACGCTCCACGCCCCGCATGAAGACGGAGTACGGAGGCTGCTCCGTGTGGAAGGGCACGTGCCCGCGACGCTCGGCCGTCCAGCGGGCTTCCACCATCTGCTCCGCCGGGAAGTCCGAACTCCCGATGGCGAGCACCTTCCCCTCCCGCACCAGGTCGGACAGGACCGACAGCGTTTCGTCGATGTCCGTCGACGGATCGGGCCGGTGCACCTGGTACAGGTCGATCCGGTCCGTGTCCAGCCGCCGCAGGCTCCCCTCGACGGCCTGCCGTATCCAGCGCCGCGAATTGCCCTGCCGGTTGCCGCCCCCACCCATGGGGAAATGCACCTTGGTCGCGAGCACGACCTCGTCCCGCCGCCCCTTGAGCGCCTTCCCGACGATCCGCTCCGACTCCCCCTCCGAGTACATGTCCGCCGTGTCGACGAGGTTGACCCCGGCGTCCAGAGCGGCACGAACCAGACGCTCACCGTCCCCGTGGTCCCGGTTCCCCCAAGCGCCGAGCATCATCGTGCCCAGAGCGATGCGGCTGACCGTGATGCCGGTACGTCCGAGAGTGGTCGTGCGCACAGCTTCCCCTTCCGTCGGTGTGCCCCACGGCCCCGCACACACACCAGCGGCGACCGCAGACTATACGATATCTTATACATAGAAGAGTTGCGATACCCCGCCTCCGGCGCTGCCGACCGGTCCCGCACCGCCACCCTGCGCGACGGCCACGACGATGTCGTCGCGCGTTCGGCGTCGATGTGGTTTCGGGGGGAGGGCCACCCCCGTCACGCGGCAGAAGAAGGTGCGCGGGAACCCCGCCGCGGTGACGCAGGCCCACACATGTGCCCGCGCCCGACCGACCGGCGCACTTGGTCCGAAGGAGGAGGCGACGACCGGTGAGTGACAACGACCACGACGTCCCCGCGGATGAGCGGGAGCTGTGCTGGTGGGTGTGGGTGAGGACAGCCGGTTGGTGCGGGGCGCGTCGGTTGCCGGCGGCCGGACCGCCGTCTGGTGCCTGTGGGGCGGCCGACGCCTGCACCGCCCGTGGCTCCGTCGAGCAGGGACGTCAACTGGAGGGCGAGGACCTCGGGGTCGCCCGCGTCGGCCTCCTGCCGTTACTCACCATTCCCGCCTGCCAAACCACGCCCTAGACTGCGACCGCTCCAAAACCTGGCGATCATCAGGAGGGCGCGCAACATGAAACGAGCACTGATCAGCGCATTCGCGGCCGTGACGTTAGTCGTGTCCGGGGGGAGCGTCGCCACCGCTTCCGACGGCGCTCCACCGCGCACCACGCACGGTCCCTGCCAGTACGCACAGACCCCGGACGAGCCGCCGGCGCGCCCTGTTCCGCTGCCGCCCGACCCGCGGCGCACCCCCAGCCGTGGCGTGATCGACATGGCCGTCCCGACCAGCCAGGGCCCCCTCCCGCTGCACCTTGACCGGGCCAAGGCGCCGTGCACGGTCCAGAGCTTCCTGCACCTGGCACGGCACGGGTTCTACGACCGTACGGTGTGCCACCGCCTGACGGCGTATCCGACGCTGAAGGTCCTGCAGTGCGGCGACCCGACCGGTACCGGTGAGGGCGGGCCCGGGTACAAGTACAAGGACGAGCTGCCGGTCGACCTGCCGCCCGCACCCACCGATCCCACCGGCACGCGCCGCCTCTACGGACGCGGCCTGCTGGCGATGGCCAACGCCGGTCCGGACACGAACGGCTCACAGTTCTTCGTCGTCTACGGCGACTCCGCACTGCGACCGAACTACACGGTGTTCGGCACCGTCGGACCCGACGGCCTGGCAACACTCGACAAGACCGCCGCCGGAGGCATCGAGCCGACCGCGGAGAACCCGGCACCGGTCGACGGCACACCCGTACTACGGACCGAGCTGCTCCGCGTCCGGCCGTCCGGCCGGCATTGACGCACCATGACATGGCCACGACCTCGATGAGCGTGCCTGGCGCCTGAGGCCGCGCTTCCGGCGGCTGCTCGACGCCACCCGAATCCCCTTTTCCACAGGGCCACGGAGAAGCCGTTCGCCTCCGCGTCCGGAGCAGCGAGGCTATTGCCCAGCCGCCGAGGAGGGAGAGCGTGCGGAGGCACGCCTTGACCGCCGTCCAACCGTAGACCCCTGCCGGCTGCTCCCGCGGGGCAGTCGGCAGGGGTCAGATCGTGACGGGGCCGTGAGCGGTGGCGAACTCGACCGAGACCAGGCCGGGTTCCTCATCCTCGACCCAGGTGACGTCGATCTGGTCGAGGGGGTGGTCGGCCGGTTCGCCTAGGAATTCGGCGATGGAGGCGGCGTTGCCGGCGATGGAGACCCCGTGGATGGTGGTGGAGGTGCGCGGGTCGGCGCTCGGGCGCTCCTCGTTGGGTACCAACCACTGAAGGAAGTAAGGCAGTTGCGGGTCCTCCAGAAGCTCCAGCAGGCCGATTTGCTTCCACCTCAGGTCGAGCCCGTCGGGGCGGACACGGTGGCCCTCGGTCGAGGTGCGGCCGAGGCGGGCTTCGACCGGGGCGATGTCGTCGACGGAGACCACCCAGCCGAGCCAGCCGCCGCCCTCGGCGGCGCGGCGCGCGACTGCCTGGCCGAAGGGTGCGCGGTCGGCGGCGGGGTGGTCGAGCGTGGTGACGACCTCGACGTAGGTGCCGCCGCTCAGGGGGAGAATGAAGTTGCGGGTGCCGAATCGCGGGTGCACGCCCCCGTCGACGAACCCGCCGCCGAGGGCCGATCCGATCCACTGGACGGTGGAGACGAAGCTGTCGCGGGCCACCGCGTAGGACACGTGATCAAGTCGCACTGGGCCATCATCACCCGACAACCCGCACAAATCCCGACGCCGCGCCCGCCGTTCCGGCCGCGAACGCTGCGGATTCAGCCGTGGAGCGGATTGATCATCGTCATTCCGGCGGGGAGGCCCGGTCGAAGCCAGGCGGCAGCGCTGCCGCCATTTTCGCCGGTGGTGAGGGAGCCCATACATTGCTGCGGAAGGAACGTGGCGCCCGCGTAGGGCAGCGCCCTGGTGTCGGCCTCGCGGGGCTATTGCGCCCACTGCACTCCGAGTGCGGCGAGGGCTTCGAGTTGCGTCTGGTCGAGCCGGTCGCGGCGCTGCTTCTGGTTGGTGATCCATACGCCGGTGCGGTGCTCGGTGCCGTCGGGGAGGTGCTCGATGTGGGCTCGCCCGGGCAGGCCGCCGCCTTCCCGTTCGATGTACTGGGTGAGGGCCTGGATGCCCTTGTGGAAGGCTTCCGCGCCCCGCCCGGACGTGGCGGTCGTGCCCGGCTCCGTGGCCGCCGTACGGGTCCGTACGGCCCGCGCCGGCTTCACGCCGAGGCCGGCGAGGCGGCGCTGCTGCTCCTCGTTCAGCCGGCGGAAGTCGTGGCGCTGTGTGGCGAGCCACCGGCCGGTGTCCTCGCCGTGCCATGTCACCCCCGGAACGATGCCCGCAAGGCGTGCACCGTCCGCGAGGAGGGCCTTCAGGCCTGCGTACTGGCGCTGCCAGTCCACGGTCCACCCGAGTGCGCCCGGGTTCCAGTCCGCATCGATCGCGGCGAGGGCTGCGGCCCGCCGCTCCGCGCGCTCCGGGTCCTTCCCGAGCCCGCCGGGCCGGCGGACGTTGGTCAGCCACTGCCCCACCGGCTTGTCCAGCGCGGTCGCGTGCCGCGGCGCGGCCAGGGTCCCGTGCTGCTCGTAGTAGGCCCGTGCGGCGGCGAGGTTCTCGGCGAAGGCGGCGTCGGCGGTGTCCCACACGATCCCGAGCTCCTCCAGCTCGGCGGCCCGCTCCCCGGTCATCTGCCCGGCGCGGAAGGCACGCCGCTGGTCGGAGAGCCACCGCCCGAGGGGGTGCGCACCCTCCACGTGGTCGTAGGGCACCTCCAGGTCGCCCTCCCGTTCCCGGTACCGGAGCGCGGCTTCGATGCCCCTCCTCCAGTCCTGGCGTTCGGTGTTGAACACCTGGTAGCTGATCCACTTCGCGATCAGCGCGGGGTCCCGCGGGGCGGCGAACCGCAGCAGCAGCCGAGCCTCCTCGCCGCCCGCGTCGGGCGCCTCGCCGATCAGGGGCGACGGCGCTACGATGCGCTTCTGCGCTTCCTGAGGAATTGCGAGCATTTCCACGGCACGCTCATCATGCGCCCGAAGACCCTGCAATACCCGAATCAAAGGTCCGTAGGACTTTGAGGAAAGAATCCCCTCAGGGTCTTCGTCCTCGGCCAGGAAGACCGGCACGATCAGCGTCGCCATCTTCCCTTCCCCGGGCTTTTGGCGCAGGGCCCGGCCGATGGCCTGGACGATGTCGACGGCGGACCCCTTGGGGTCGATCAGCGCCACGCTGTCCACGGCGCGGATGTCGACACCTTCGCCCAGCACCCGGCAGTTGGCGAGGACGGCGCGGCCGGCCCGCCGTCCGAAGTCGGCGAGGACGTCGGCGCGGTGTTCGGCTTCGTGCTGTCCGCGCAGCCATCCCGCCCACACCTTCGCCGGGTGCCGGCCCGGGTCGACGGCATGCAGCCGGGCCGCCACCCGGGGCAGGCCCTCGGCGAAGGCCTGCGCTTCGATGGTGCGGTGGTGAAAGGTGATGGTGGTCTTCAGACCGTGGCTCGCCATGGTTTCCAGGAGGGTGGTCTGCATCGCTGCGAGCCGCTCGCCCCGCAGTTCCTCCTCCCACCGCTCCTTCCCATAGAGCCGGTCCGGGGTCACGACAGGGTCCACCAGCTCGGCCACGACCACCTGATACCGCGCCAGCAGCCCCCGCGAGATCGCGTCCGCCAGCGACAGCTCGTAGACGACAGGACCGAACACCTTCGGGTCGTCCATCGAGCACGCCAACTCCGCTGACAGCGCTTCGTGGTATGGCACGTAGGTGCGCCCGGCAGCCTCTTCCCTTCGCCGCCGGGCCTTTTCCTTCCGCCGGTGTGCCGCCGCGGCCGACCGCATCTCGGCCCGCGTCCGCGGCCGCTCGGCCCAGATCCTCGGGGTGGCGGTCATGTACAGCCGGCGGTGGGCCGGGATCACCTCCTGGCGGTGCACCGCCGCCCACGCCTTCCCCGCCGACCCCGATGTCCGGTGCGCCTCGTCGACCACCACCAGGTCGAAGGGCTCCATCACCAGCCCGTACTCCCCACCGAATGCCTCGGCCACGACCGGCAAGGAGGCGTAGGTGGCGTACACGGTGACCGGGCCCCGGCCGTGCCACAGGGCGAGCTGCGGCGCCGACGTCGTGGCGCGCACCTTCAGGTCGTGCAGGTGGGCGCTGTCCTCAAGTGAGCACACCGCGACCGCCGGCCCGGTGTGGCCGGCAGTCCGCCACTCCCGGGCGGTCTGGGTGAGGAGATCCAGCGTCGGCAGGAGCACCAGGACCCGGCCGCCACGGGCAAGCCTCAGCGCGGCCGCCGCGGCAATGAACGTCTTTCCGGTCCCGCACGCAGACACGACCGTTGCCCGCAGTCCTGCCTTCGGGATCCGCTTTCCCGGAGGAGTTTCCAGCCCGTGGACGATGGCTTCCACAGCCTCTTCCTGGTGTGGACGGAGCGTGATTCTGGTGGTCATCGACATTCGTCACTCCGTTGAAACACCCCCGCCGGAAGGGAGGAGCCGAGTTTTCGAGATACTACACACTGCATCAATGTATCTTGAATTTACCGGACCAGTATATGGATGTGCCCGGCATTTGCGGACAGGTCTCGTTCGACAGCCTTCACCGGTGTCGGGTGTGAGAGGGGGCCGAGGGTGCCGTATGGGAGTTGTCTGTCCCACCTGCGTCGGGTGCCGGTCCGCCGCGATGATCTATCAGAAGTATCGACGTACGAGCTCTTCCGTCTGGCTGGCATATTCCGGCCGTGTGGTGCGGTGCAGGTTGATGTAGGGACGGGCCAAAGCGAAGGTTGTGGGGATTCCGGGGAAGAGGGCTACCACGTCTCCGCTGTTGACCAGGCCGCGATTGGTCAGCACTGCGAGGAGCTCAAGTTTCTGGAGGAGGTTGTCCAAGCCCTCCCTGTCATCTGTGCCAAGGTGGGTGAAGTCCCCGAGCTCATGGGCTTTTAGCCGGCGACGGATGCGACTGAGGTCAGCAGACTGATACTCCTGGTGCAGCGCGACCAGCGAGGTGATCGCCCGGGTGCGTTTGGCCTCCTTGACCTGGCGGGCGGCGTACATCGCTGCCAGGGCCACGATGACTGTGCTGGACACGGAACTCAACGCTGCCACGGCATCCCAGCCCATGCTTCCCCCCGGTCCGTTGAAGGCCAAGGCTAGCCCCGCCCGTGATCTGGCGGTCAGGGTTCACCAATAGTGCCTCAACCGGTTCTGCCTCCATCGCATGACATGAAGCCACCCGCAGCTCAGCGTGCCTTGGAGATGGTTGAAGGGGGTTGTGAACACCATTAAGTGCGTCCTCGCCGCGGTTGCCCTCGCAGGCACCGCAATCGTCTTCGCCGCAGCGCCCCAGGCCTTGGCTGCTGGTCCTGGAGCCATCGGGTCGAGCGCCAGTTTCCTGGGCGGTCAGTCAGGCAACACGGACCTGACCGTGGGAAGGGACTTCTTCTACGCCCTCAGCCCGGCGAACAAAACCCTGGACTGACCCGGTCAGCCTGAACCAGGTCATGAGGGAGGGCTCCCTGTGACAGTACGCGGCAGGGGTGGGCCGGATTCGAACCGGCGTCATCCCTCTGAGCAAGAGGGTGCGTCGACCTCTGCGCCACCTGCCCCCGCCGCGGCCGGCTGAGGCTATGCCACCCAGGTGCCCCCTTGCTGTTGGCTGCCCGCGGAGCGGGCTGGTCCTGGAGGCGGAGCCGGAAGGGCCTCCGGCTAGGCAGTGTCTGATGGCTCTTTGATGAGGTCGCGGAGCCAGATCACGATGGCTGCGTCGCCGCAGGCCCGGTCCGGCCGGGTCCGCGGACGCCCGGGCCCAGTGCGGGCGACCTTGAGTACCTGCATGAGCGGGATGAACATCGGGCCGTCTCCGCGCTGGCCGGGCGAGGTCAGCCATGCCAGGGGGCGGCAGCGGTCGTCGGCCAGCAGGTGGATCTTGCTGGTCAGTCCGCCCCGGGAGCGTCCCAGGGCCTCGCGGCCCTCTTCGTCCACACGCGAGCCACCCCCTTTTCGGGGTGGTCGGTTGGGGGAGCGTGCCGGGCTCCGGCCGCGTGCTGGTGGGCCCGGCAGGTGGTGGAGTCGGCGTTAACTGCCCACGAGCCGTCCGTGTCCTGGGCGGTGGAGTCGGCGCCGGCCTGCAGAGCGCGCAGGATCTTCGACCAGGTGCCGTCGGCCGACCACCGGCGGTGGCGTTCGTAGACCGTCTGCCAGGTTCCGTAGCGTTCAGGCAGGTCACGCCACGGAATCCCTGTCCGCGTCCGGTAGAACACACCGTTGACCACGGTACGGTGATCAGCCCACCGCCCACCCGGGTTCCCGGTCTCCGGCAGCAGCGGAGCTATGCGCTCCCACTGAGCGTTCGTCAGTTCATGCCGACGCACCATGACGGACCCCTGCCCGGAACAGCGGTGGATCCACCATGCCGGGCAAGAGGCATCAGACACTGCCTAGTCGTTCCTGCGGGTTCCCGGGCCGCCCGCGCAGCCCGGGAGCCGGGGGTCCTCGCTGCGGCGGGACCTCCGGCTCGCAGTTCCTCCGCAGGGGTGATTCTTGCCCTCGCGTATGCGTAGGCGGTCTATGTGGTTTGCTCCCCCTACGCCACCGTGGGTGACGCGTTCGCCGCGGCAACAGTCGCAGCATCCTCGCGACCAGCGGACCACGCGGCGTGGCTTCGACTGCTCCAGGAAGCGAAGGGTGGCTTTGTTGGTGAGTTACCACTGACGTACAAAGCCAGAGGAGGTCCGGGTCTGATCGGGGGTGGTCAACGGGCGGTAGTGAGCTCGGCACCGAAGGCACCGCCGCGCGCATCCGGCGTGGGGTCGCCGACATCCGAGCCGCCGCCCCCTCCGCTGTGGCGCCCGGCCGGGCCGTCACGTCCCCGCGCCCCGGCGTTGGGCGCGGGTGAAACGCAGCGCTCCTGTGCCACCTACGCCCCGGCGGGCAAATGGCCGTGGGGCGCACCCCCCCAGAGAACATCTCTAACCGGCTCTGGTCACTCGGGAGGAGTGGGCTCGGGCTGCGGAGCATTCCGAGTTCGCCGCCTCTGGTTCCATCGCCAGGCCGCGAGAGCCAGGCCTACGAGGGCGGTGGCGGCCACGTTCCCGGCGACGTCATGGATCAGGAAGGACATCGCGGCATCCACCTGTCCAGGCGTCAGCACAGTCGCGGAGCCGATCTGCAGGGCGGTTTGAGCTGCTGCTTCACCTGTAGTCATGCAAGCAGCAGACCGCTTCGGTCCCATGAAACCCCAGTGATTCAGATGACCCCGTAAACACCCGGACGCTGCTGGTCACAGGTGGAACAGACACGCCTTTTCGTCGAACGGCCACGCCGTTCAGGAACGTTCGGTGAAATCCGCGTACGTTCAGGCGTAACTGCCCTACCGTGGACCGTCACGCTGTACGCGACGCCAGGAGGGGCAGTGACGCAGGGCAGTGTCGAGACGCACCCGGGCGACGCCGAGGCCATGAGCGCCTACGACGAGGCGTTGCGTACCTTCGCGATCGACCTGACCCGGTTCCACATCCAGTTCGGCGCCCCCTCCTACTCCCAGCTCGTCAAAGCCTCCGTGCGCCCGAAGCTCACCAAGGCAGGCGTGAACGAGGCGCTCTCGGGCAAGCGACTTCCCTCGTGCGAGGCGCTGCTGGAGTTCGTGCGCGTCGTCTGCAGCCCGATCCCCCAGCAACCGGGGACTCAGGCCGCGGCGCATTCCCCAGCCCACGCCACGCTCATCACCCAGTGGCGCGACCGCTGGGTCGAGGTCAAGTTCTTACAGCGCCAGGCCCAAGCACCCTGGAAGCGCGTACGGAACTCCGCGAAGGAACTCCTGGAACAGGCCCTCCGAGAGGCGGAGATCGTCCGCACCGAAGCGCATGAAGAGGCCGACCGGGTCCGCGCTGCCGCGCATGCGGAAGCGAAAGCCATCCGGACGAGGGCCCTCAGGGACGTAGCACAGGCCGTCATCGACGGCATCCCGCTCAACGGCAGCCTGCACATCTTCCACGCCCACGCCCAGGACCCCCTGCCGGCCTGGAAGGAGCGTTGGATGCCGCTCGATGCCATCTTCAGGGGCGGGAGGAAATGGGACTTCAAGGCGCCCTTCTGGTTCGCCGTCCCGGCCCCGACACCTCTGATGCCCGAGGACGGTGGCCCGACCCCCATCGGCGAGCTGGCGACTGGCCTCTGGTATCTGGCCATCGAGTGGCAGGGGCTGAAGCTCCTGGCGCAGATACAGGACGGCAGGCGAGGCATCCTCCACGACACGTACGGAATCCAGCGGGGCTGAATTTCTCCGGCGGCTCGGCCCCCGGGTCGAACGCGCATGGTGTCCGTCCTGGTCGGGTCCCCGCACCGTGCGGGAGAAGAGGGGGCTGTGGCCTGCTGCGGCCGGGCTGACAAAACCGACGGTCGGCGTTCCGCCGTTCCACCGAAAGCCCGGCCGCGTTCCTGCTGTTCCGCACGCCTGTGACCTGCGGCAAGGAACGCATCTCACCCGCTGCGCCGGGGGAGCGGGCGGCATCGCGGGGGAGGGCGGGGCCGCCCCGTGCGGGGCGGCCCCGGGATGGTGCGGGTCAGGCCCCGGGCGGGGTGACGTAGCCGGAGATGCCGTCGCTGTTGACGGCGACGACCACACCGACGTGCCCGCCGGGCGTCGCCTTCGCCGGCGGCCCGTAGACCACCAGGTCACCCGGCTTGGGCGTGTAGCCGCCCCGCTCGTGGAACAGCCCGTGCTCCTTGCCCCAGTAGCCGACACCGCGCCCGGTCAGGTCTGCGGGCACGCTCTTGACGCCTGCCTGGCGCCAGGTCCACTCCGAGAACGCCGCGCACCAGCCGACCTTGCAGGTCTGTCCCGTGCCGGCCAGGTACTTGTTGCAGGCCGAGCTGCCCTCGGTGACACCGATCTGCCCGCGGGCGACGGACACGATCTTGTTCCGCAGTGTGGACGGCGCCGGGGCCGGCTGCGGCTTGCTGGCCGTGCCGCCCGCGTTCTGGAGCGCGGCCCGCGTCCGGGGGCCGACGATGCCGTCGGACGATCTGCGTTCCACCGATAGCCTGATCATATTTCTTCCGTTCCCCGCGTTCCATGCGCCTCTGACCTGCGAAAAGGAACGGAAACTCACCGCCACCTCAGGAGGGAACGTGCGTCAGGAAGCCGGGCCCGCCCCGATGCCAGCACCCGCCCCGCCGGCGCCCGCTAATCCAGGCCCTGCTCTGCCTCGTCAGACGCCGGGCGCCGCATCCTTCTGTTGGGCTGCTCAGTTCTGGGAGAGGGTGTGCCAGGTGTGGTCGTCGGTGTCTCCGCCTGGGCCCCAGCAGTCGTAGAGCCAGGTTGTTTTGGGGCCGCGGTCGGTTTTGTTCCAGTTCTGGCCGTCGATGTCCAGGCACTTGCCGGTCTGGTAGTTGACCAGGACTTCTTCTCCGGGAGTGCCATCCCAGTACCATTCCTGGTTGTCGTCGTCGGCGATGCAGGTGTGCAGGCGGATTTCCGTGCCGTTGGGAAGGTCCCCGCCCTGGCCTGGCAGATCGAGGCACAAATGGTCGCCTGCCAGACCTGCGGCGTTCCGGATCAGGAACTTCTGCCTCCATTCGGTCGATCCGTCGGCGTGGCTGTAAGGGAACGGGACCGTGGGCCAGATCTCCCACTGTTGGTTGTCGTTCCAACTGCACCAGTAGACGCCGACGCGGTCCCCCGATTTGGCTCCGCTGACCTCTGGTATATCCAGACATGTCGATGTCCTGTTGTTTACAAGGAGTCGGTTGAAGCCAACGGTGATTTCAGCGTGGGCCGGTGAGGTACCGACGGTCAGTGCCGCGAGGACGGCGGCGGCAGCCCCAAACAGTCTTCTGCGTAGAGACGGTGTGTTCACGGAACCTCCTTGAATTGTGGGGGTTGCGAAAGAACTGTAGGTGAGCCCAACCCGCACCCCGAACGGTTGTTTGGATGCTAGGGGGTTCTTCGTCCGATTTCCCGTCCGTGGGCGGAGAATGGCTGTGGTCCGTTTCTTGTGGCGCAATCTTTACGCGCAATTGATAGGTTGGATCAAGAAAGCGGTGTGGGTGCTGGCCGCGGGGCGTGGCTGTGAGTGATGTCTTCGCGAACCACCCGCCGGACCCCAGCCGTGTAGGCGTCTTCGATCGGGTGGCACGCCAAAAGGCTGGCCGCCTCGACGGCCAACTGAGCTGACGCCATCGGAACGAAGTGGGGAGACCCCCAGGCCCTGGTTGGGTGGGGCTTGGCCCATGAGACAACCAGGCAAGGTCTACCCAGGCATGCAGCGTTTGGGCCCTCACAGAAGGCCGGCCAGCGTCCGGGTAGTAGGCAACATCGAGCGCAGCGAGGTAAGTCCCTGGAGCGAAGCGGAGGCCGTCCTGAGGCAGGGCCATGGTGGGCCCAGGCCGCTCCGCCGAGGGCAGCGAGGCCTGTTTCCGGAGCGAGGCGGAGGGAACTCCTGCCGGAGGCAGGCCATCATGCTCTAACCCACTTTTCAAGCGCTCAGCGCTTGTGCTCTCGCCTAAGGCGAGAGCAGGGTCCGCGGAGCGGACCCTGCTGGACGTAGCGAGGCGTTTCCGAAGCGAAGCGGAGGAAACCCCTGCCGAAGGCAGGGCAGTGGTGGGCGTAGCCCACCCGCCGAGCGCAGCGAGGCGGGGTCTCTTCCCAAGCGCGCAGCGCTTGGGACCCGGGCCGAAGGCCCGGCCATGGCCCGCGAAGCGGAGCCCCGCCAGCGCAGCGAGGCGGGTCTCTTCCCAAGCGCGCAGCGCTTG